>DASUDW010000332.1:0-28494 GCA_036275415.1 Chitinophagaceae bacterium
AACACCTATCAAATACAGGGGGAAGGCGGGCCAGAAGGAGGAAGCATAATTGACATAAATACCCAGGCCAATCAGCACAATACCTATCCAGAGACGGTATTTTATAAGGAGGTTGTAAAATTTCATTTCTGATGAATTAAGGGCTGCAAAGATAGGGCTTGCTAAAATAGTGGTTGGATTACCGGGATTGATTATTTTTGCCGCCCCGGTCCCGTAGTTCAATGGATAGAATAGAAGTTTCCTAAACTTTAGATACAGGTTCGATTCCTGTCGGGACTACAGCAAAAGGCAGTGTTTCACTGCCTTTTTATCATTTATAAACGAGTTGTTTTGTAAGTTACAGCGTCAAAAGACGTAAAGCCATCCAAGTTGACAGAACAGGATTTGATAGAACGATTAAAAAAAGGCGAGGAAGCTGCTTTCAAAGAACTCGTTGAAACCCATAAGGACAGGGTTTATAATACGGCATTGGGGATAGTTCAAAATGCCCAGGACGCTGAGGATGTAGCACAGGAGGTCTTCATCCAGGTCTTTCGTTCTATCCATTCTTTTAAGGGCGATGCTAAACTTTCTACCTGGCTTTATCGCATAGCTACCACCCGGTCACTCGACCTTCTCAGGAGTAAGAAAAGCAAAAAACGTTTTGGGCTCATTCAGCGCCTCTTTGGAGATGAAAACGAGCCTGTGTTCGATATCCCGGATTTTAACCACCCCGGGGTAGCCCTTGAGCAAAAGGAAAATGCAGCAAAATTGTTTAAGGCAGTAGCACAACTTCCTGATAATCAAAAAATAGCATTTACGTTACATAAACTGGAAGATCTTTCTTACCAGGAGGTAAGCGAGGTAATGAAAACAACCATACCGGCTGTAGAATCTTTACTGCACCGGGCAAAACTTAATCTTCGGAAAATATTGGAAAAACAACCTGACTGATTAACTTACCGGGACGAAGGTTTTCCCCCTTCTTCCCGTCAAATTTGAAGAATTATGAAAAAGGAAAATGACAATGCGGAACTGATCCTGGGCAGTATTGATAATATTGAAAGAGCCGCTGCACCGGAATTTTTTTACACCCGGTTGCGGGCCAGAATGGAAAGGGAAGCCGAAACGGTAATTGCAAGGCCCTGGGTATTACGACCTGTCTACGCCTTAACAGCCTTGTTTCTTATTTTGCTGATCAACGCTTTCGTTTTAATAAAAGGAAATAATAGTACGGAAAACATTACTAATACTTCAGATACCATGCAGTCCATTGCTGCAGAATACAACCTGAATGACAATTCCATCTACGATTTAAACCAGGAGAGATAAGATGAAAAATCCTAATAACCGTATTCTTATTGTGGCCGTTTTGTTACTCCTGGTAACAAACATCTTCCTGGTATTTATGCTGATGAAAAGCAAGGGCCCTGGTGATGGCCGCAGGGGCAGGGGAGAGCCTTTTGAGATGATGGCAAAAGAGTTGAAGATGACAGAACAACAGCGAAGCGACTACAAAAAATTCAGGGAGGAACATCAGAAATCTGTAAGGCCCTTGTTCGACTCTCTCCGGAATGCCAAAACAGCCTTTTACGATCTTCTTAAACTGGATAATGTAAGCGATAGTTTGATCAGTGCCCGGAGCGGACAGGTAGCAGAAAGGCAAATGCTGATCGATAAAGCAACATTTGCACATTTTCAAAAGGTAAGGAAACTGTTCACTGCTGAACAGCTTCCTATGTTTGATGACTTTATGAAAAAAATGATGCTGCGGAGCCGCAGGGATTCAGCCGCCAGAAAAGATAAATAACACCTCAGGAATAAATCCTTTCAATAGCATCCCTGAATTTTTCTGTAATTACTTTTCTTTTGAGTGAAAGCTTGGGTGTCATTTCACCGGTATCTACTGTCCACTCATCGGGCAACAACTCGAATTTTTTGATCTGCTCTACATGGTTAAAGTACTTGTTGAAACTTTCAACCAGGTCTTTAAAAAGGGAAAGCACTTTTTCATTCTTGATCAATTCTTCATTGCTGCCATCCTTTACATTGTTATGGTGGCACCAGTCACGGAGATTGGGAAATGAGGGTACGATCAGTGCGCCAACGAATTTTCTTTCAGAACCAACCACCATTACCTGTTCCACATAAACAGATTCTTTCAGCTTGTTTTCAATAGGCAGCGGCGCCACATATTTTCCACCGCTGGTTTTAAACAATTCTTTCTTTCTGTCAGTAATTTTAAGATAAGTGTCCTCCACCATCATGCCGATATCACCGGTGTGGAACCAGCCATCTGCATCAATTACCTCCGAGGTAAGGTCGGGTCTCTTATAATAACCCATCATAATATTCGGTCCTTTACAAAGTATTTCACCGTCTTCAGCAATTTTTACCATTACATCTTTGATAATTGGACCTACGGTACCAAACATCCTTCCTGTTACATCGTAAGTGTTTACAGAAATTACAGGCGATGTTTCGGTAAGGCCGTAACCTTCCATGATCGGGATATTGGCAGCGGTAAAGATCCTGATGAGGCGCACCTGGCAGGCAGCACCCCCGGTTACAATGCATTTGAGTTTTCCGCCAAGACCTTCCCTCCATTTGCTGAAGACCAGCTTATTGGCAAGGCTCAACTGAAAATTGTACCAGGCTCCCTGGTTTCTTTTGAGTTCAAATTTTTCTGCGAGGCTATGTGCCCAAAAGAAGAGTTTCTTTTTGGTACCCGTTAATTCATTGCCTTTTTGCATGATCTTATCATATACCTTTTCCAGTAACCGCGGTACGGTAGTAAACATATCCGGCTGTACTTCTTTCAGGTTATCTCCGATGGTTTCAAGACTTTCTGCATAATAAATGGAAGTGTAATTGAACAGGTACAGGTATGTAACCATTCTTTCAAAAATATGGTTCAGCGGAAGGAAGCTCAATGAACGCAAATTTTCTCCCGGAGGGAAGCAGGGGCTTGAGGCAATCACATTTGACAAAATGTTTTGGTGGCTTAGCATCACACCTTTGGGCACTCCGGTAGTGCCGGAAGTATAAATTATGGTTACTGCGTCTTCAGTTTTAATTTGTTCGGCAATACTTTTTGTTTTTTCTATCAGCTCCGGTGAAGAAGCGGCAAGCAGTTCTTTCCAGTGCGGGCAATTGGCAATGTGTTCAAATGAAAAAATGTATTGCAATGATGGTACCCGGGATTTAATACTCATTACTTTAAGAAAGGCATCCTCATCATTTACGATCATCACTTTTACTTTCGCATCATTGAGTACAAACTCCAGTTCATTTACATTAATGGTAGGATAGATCGGTGTCAGTAATGCGCCAATTTGTTGAACGGCCAGGTCAACCATTACCCATTCGGGCCTGTTTTTGGATATAATCCCTATTTTATCCCTGCTTTCAACTGTCATGTCATTAGGGCTTACTCCCAGGCTGAGCAGACCGGCACTTATATGGTTTACTGTTTCAGCAACTTCGGCAGAACTGTATTTTTTCCACTGCCCGCCGGATTTGCCGGCCAGCATATCGGCAAGGGGTTTATTCTCCAGCTGCAGCCGCATGGCATCAAAAAGGCGTTTAGGTTCAGTCATGGTGCAATCGTTAATCAGTTAACTAATCAGAAAGTAAACAGTATGTGAAGACAAATTAAGGAAAACCAACCATAAAAAAAATCCTGCCTTATCAATGATAAAGCAGGATTTTTAACAAGTTTCGGATCGGTTAGTTTACCTGGTAGTACTGTCCCGCAGGCATTCGGAAAACCCGGCTTTTCTGAAAAGTGCTGAAGTTGTTGTACTCTTCCTGATGTGTCTTTATCCAGTTATCATAGGCAGCCAGGTTTTCCACGGAACCAAACAACCATTGATTATAGGCATCAAACATACCCTCAGACAATAATTGCCGGTGAAAATCAAAAAGACGGTAGGGGAATTTTTTGCTGTAATTGGCAAACCAATCAAGTATGAAACGGGCCCTGATCATGGCCAGCACCTCTGTATTGACACCTTTGGTGGTAAGTGAGCCCAGTTTATTCATTACTTCGAGGAATGCTTTGGCAAATTCACTTTTGTTCTTTTCTTCGTCTTTCAGCAGGTCTGCTTCTGCAAAAAGCTTTTCCTTATAAGCCTGGAAGAGTTGCTGGCGCATAGCTGCTCCTCTTTCACTCAGGCTTTCCATATTCACAAAAATCTCTCCGTAAATAAGGCTCCATACCTTGTCCTTTGTATAGAAATAAAATAAGGCGGCATTATAATAATTGCCTCCGTATCCGGGATCAACCTCTATTCCTTTTTCCCATTGCTGAATAGCGGAGAAATCTTTGCTGGACCATAACAATTCACCATATTCACTGTAAAGCGGACCACTGCGGGGAAATTTCTTCAGCCCTTTTTTATAAACCTTTTCACATTCCTTTACTTCTTCCAGGGCTTTATAAACATTGCCGGCTATTTGAAATACCACCACATCTGCATCGTCCCTGTCGATCAACGCCTTTACACCATCCAATGCTTTGGCAAAGTCTCTTTTGAGGTAATAACTCAACACCAGGTCTTTTTGCATTTCCAGGTTATTCTTATCCTGCTGCAATGCCCGGGTGAGTACAATGATCGCATTATCAAAATCACCTGACCGCATAAAAGTTTTGGCGGTTTCATGCATTGTTTTAGGATCATCCTGCTGGGCCAGGGTTGTGAAGAAGGCAGATAAGGCTAATAAAAGGAGCTGAATTTTTTTCATAAATGGAATTAAAAAAACAGAGACGTTTGAATCAACGTCTCTGTTGCAAAATAACAAATATTTCAGCGAAAGGGCTTAAATCAGGTGGGTGAGCAGGCCATCCCTTAGTTTGGGTTCAAACCAGGTACTCTTGGGAGGCATCACATTACCACTGTCCGCAATAGCAAATAATTGCGCCAGTGTTACGGGGTACAGGCTGAAGGCTACTTTCATTTCACCGCTGTTTACCCTTTTTTCCAGTTCCTGTAATCCGCGGATACCGCCGACAAAGTCAATTCGTTTATCGGTGCGCTGGTCTTTTATAGCAAGAATTTTATCCAGTATATTATTGGATAAAATTGTGACATCGAGTACGCCGATAGGGTCTTCTGTCCAGGTGCCCTGTCTTGATGTAAGGATATACCATTGTCCTTCCAGGTACATCCCGAATTCATGCAGCTGGGTGGGTTTTACCGGCTCCGGGCTTAAGGTGATATAAAAATCATCCTGCAATAAGGCCAGCAGTTTTTCCGGGGTAAGTCCGTTGAGGTCTTTCACCACCCGGTTATAATCCAATATGGCCAGCTGGCTTTCCGGAAATATGGTGGTGAGAAAGAATTTTGCATCCGGGCTATCGGGTAATTCTTTACTCACTTTGGCGGCGGAGGCAGCACGGTGATGTCCGTCAGCAATATAAGTAGCCGGAACATGGGTGCCGAATAATTGTGTAATGGAGTCAACTACAATATCCCTGTCAATGATCCAGATACTGTGCTGTATGCCATCTGCTGCGGTAAAATCATATACCGGTTTATTGGTCATCTTCCAGCCGTTGATCAGTGCATTTAATTCCATTACATCACGGTAAGCCAGAAAAACGTTTCCGGTTTGTGCACCGATGGTACGCATATGGTCAATACGGTCTTTTTCTTTTTCAGGCCGGGTGAATTCATGTTTCTTAATGACATCATTGAAATAATCTTCAACCGATGAAACACAAACCAGGCCTGTCTGGCTTCGCCCGTCCATTACCAGCTGGTAGATATAATAACAGGCTTTTTCTTCCCGGAAGAGTATGCCGTGCCTGATAAACTCCTGTAAATTCTCTTTTGCCTTTTCATACACATGAATGCTGTGAATGTCTGTATCTGCTGACAGATCGATTTCAGATTTGGTGACATGCAAAAATGAAAACGGATTGTCTTTGGCTTCTGCTCTGGCCTCTTCGCTGTTCAATACATCATAAGGCCTTGAAGCTACCGGCCCTGCCAGTTCTGTTTTTGGTCGTAATGCCCTGAAGGGTTTAATAATCGCCATGTATTTCTGATTAAACTGATATTGTTGATTAATTGGTTTTACTAAGTGTATTATCCTTTTTTATGTGCAAATTCAGTCATTAATTGTGTCAAAGCCTTTACGCTTTCAATAGGAAGTGCATTGTACATGGAAACCCTGAAACCTCCCACACTTCGGTGGCCTTTAACACCTACCATTCCTTCATTTTTGCACCAGTCAAGGAATTCTTTTTCCAGTAATTCATTTTCTGCAGTGAATACCGCATTCATTTTACTTCTGTCTTCCTTAGCTACCGGCGCCCTGAAAATGGGCAGGCTGTCCAATGTGTTATAAAATAGGGCAGACTTTTCCTCATTTTCTTTTTCAATAGCGGCCACACCGCCTTTCTTTTTCAACCATCTTAAAGTTAGCATCGCCACATATACGGCAAATACCGGTGGTGTGTTCAGCATGCTTGCTTCTTTTATATGGTTCCGGTAGTCGAGTATGGTTGGTATGGACCTGGTTGTTTTACCTAATATATTTTTATTCACTACAACGATATTTACACCGGCTGCTCCTAAATTTTTTTGTGCCCCGGCATAAATAAGATCGAATTTGTTGAACTCAAGCACCCGGCTCATAATATCGCTGCTCATGTCTGCAACCAGTGGTACACCACAATCATAAGGGATATGGTGCCACTGCGTACCGGCAATGGTTTCATTAGTGGTAATATGCAGGTATGCGGCTGTAGGACTTATTGATAAATGTTTGGGTATGGAGGTGTAATTGGTTTCTTTTGATGAGCCGGCTATTTCTATATGGCCAAAAAGTTTGGCTTCTTTAATGGCTTTATTGGCCCAGGTGCCTGTTTCGGTATAAGACGCTATCTCATTTTCATTCAGCAGGTTCATTGGCACCTGCATAAACTGGGTACTGGCTCCTCCATGCAGGAAAAGTACTTCATGATCATCATCTAATAGCATCAGATCTTTTACCAATGCCCGTGCTTCCTCCATAACCGGTTGAAATAAAGGGGTACGGTGACCAATTTCGAGTAAAGAAAGTCCCGACTGATTAAAATTCAGAACTGCCTGGCTGGCCTCTTCAAAAACTTCCCCGGGTAAAACAGAAGGGCCGGCATTGAAATTATGAATCATGGCGCAAAGGTATTGATTGCGGTTCTTCGTATAGAAAAAATCCCGCCCTTTGCAACAGGACGGGATTTAATATTTAATCAGAATAATTGTTAATGGACATGCACTTTTCCTTCCGCCAGCTTTTTACCGGTGGCATCACCCACCACTACATAGTAAATACCTGTTTGTGCTTTCTGAAGGTTAATAGGTATTAACGTATAAGGCCCGCTTACCGGGAATTTACCGTTAAATACCAAAGCGCCTTTTCCATCAAATATGCTGATCGTTCTTTGTGTACTGGTAGCGCTGCTGTTATAATAGGAAACAGTGAAATTGCCATCGTTGGGCGATGGGAAAATGAACAACCGGGTACTGGCCGTTGCATCAATATTCACAACTGCAGATTGATTGGAACAAACCAAACCGCCCGGGAATGTTTCCTGTATCCTTACCTGGTAAGCGCCGATCTTTTCAATGTTTACGACATACGTATTCAACGTATTTGTAAATACGGTGCCATTCTGATACCAGTTTACAGCCAGTGTACCACCTGTTGAGGTACTGGTGGTGGCCGTCAACGTAGTGGACTGGCCTGGTAAAAGGCTGCTAAGTGGTGCCGCAGTAAGTGTAACAGAAGGTAATTGCCTTACTGTAAGCAACGCTCCCGCAGAGGCAACCGGTGTGGTGCAGGTACTGTTAGATAACAGGCAACGGTAACGATTATTATTCATACCGGTTGTTACTGCTGAAAGTGAAATGGTGGCATTGGAAGCCCCGCTTATATTCGTCCAGGTAGAACCGCCGTCAGTGCTTACCTGCCACTGATAGATGACTCCTGAACTGCTGCCAGCAACACTGAAAGCAGCCGTACCACCCGAACAAGTTTCTGCATTGGAAGGCTGTGTTGTTACTGTTACGGGTGCTACAACAGTCAGCAATGCACTGTTTGAATTGACTGAAGGTGCACAAGTTCCGCTTACCACACAGCGGTATCGGTTGCCATTCATGGCAGTGGTAGCTGAAGTAACCGTATAGGAAGAAAGATTCGCTCCGGTTATATTCGTAAATGTAACCCCGCCATCAGTGCTCACCTGCCATTGAAAGGCAATGCCTGTGCCTGAGGCCGTAACGGTAAATGCATTGTTACTGCCCGCACAGATGGTGGCATTTTGTGGATGCGCTGAAATAGCAGGAAGGCTGTTAATGGTAAGGGTTGCAGTGTTAGATACACCCGGTGTTAAACAAGTAGAATTAGATAAGAGGCAACGGTATTGGTAGCCATTCATACTGGTAGCAACCGGTGATACCGTTAAAGTGGCACTGCTGGCGCCTGAATAAATACCGCCATTAGAAATATTAGTAAACCCGCTGCCGGTGTTCACCTGCCATTGATAAATAATTCCTGTTCCGGAGCCGGCCACAGTGAAACTGGTATTTGATCCGTCACATACAATGGCGTTTGCAGGTTGGGAAGTAACAGAAACGGTTGTAACAACAGTTAATACTGCACCATTAGAGTTAACTGAAGGGGTGCATGTTCCGCTTACAACACAACGATATCGGTTGCCATTCATACCGGCCGTAACACCGGTTATTGTGTAAGTAGCATTCGTAGCACCGCTGATGTTTGAATACGTTACACCTCCATCGGTACTTAACTGCCACTGGTAGCCAAGGCCTGCACCGGTAGCTGCCACCGAAAAGCTGTGGCTGCTGCCGGCACATAATAACACATCCTGTGGTTGTGCTGTAATAGCCGGTGCAGTATTAACAGTGAGCACTCCTGCAGCGGAGTTGGTGCTTCCGCAGGTGGTGGAGGCCACACAGCGGTAACGATAAGTATTCATGCCGGCCGTGGCGCTGGTAATATTTAATGTGTTGGTAGTGGCATTGGAGTAAACACCGCCATTGGTAATATTATTAAAAGTAACGCCGCCATCCGTACTTAATTGCCATTGAAAAGCAGTGGCGCCGGCCGAAGTAATGCTGAAAGAAGTGTTCGCACCGGCACAAATCGTTTGATTGGCAGGTGGTGAACTGATAGCCGGTCCTGTTCCCGGGTTTATGGTAAATGTAATGTTAGCGGTTTGCGTTGGTGCACTGGCTGCAGTTCCGGTAACAGTAACAACATAGGTACCGGCAGCCAGCGTATTGGCATTGTTCAGTGAAACAATACTGCTGCCACCCGGGCTAACCGGGTTGGGTGAAAAAGTTACTGTAGTTCCTGAAGGGATACCGGCAGTTGCTGTTAAACTGATAGGATTGGTAAATCCGCCAATGGCAATAGTAGGCAAAGTAACCGTCATAGTGGAAGGCGCAGGACAACTTGCTGTGGCCGGAGTAGTGGTACCGAATGTAAATCCACCGGCAGCATTAGCAACGGGGCTTTCCCATACACCGCGGCCATAAGTGGCTACCCGGATTTTGCCCGCCAGCTTTTGTATTTCCAGTTCATTTATCGCTACGAGTGGTAAGTTGTCGGAATAATTGGTCCAGTTGGCATCAGGTTCTGTTTTATAATAGACGCCAATATTCATCCCTACATAAATACCTCTTGGGGTATTATCATCAACTACTACGGCTCTTGCAACGATGGCAGGCAGGTTTGAAGAAACATTGGTGAATGTGGCGCCTGCATCGGTAGATACCATCACCCGGTTAGTAGTGCTGTTGCAGGCTATCCAGATCTTGGAAGGATTAGTAGGGTCGACTGCTATATCATTGATAGTTGCGGGTGCCGTGCGGGTTGCCCAGGTGGCGCCATCATCGGTTGTTACATATAAAGTGGATCCGGTGGATGCATAAATGTAATTAGGATCAGAAGGCGCCACTGCCAGATCAGCCAGCGTAACAGTGATGGCAGTCGGAGAAATATTGGTCCAGCTGGTGCCGCTGTTGGTTGATTTGTAAACACCTGTCCAGCCTCCGTAAACTATAGTTTCATTGGTAGGGTGTATGGCAAGTGGTGTAACCCATTGCCCGGCTGAAGGTCTTGGCAAGCCACTATAAGAATTGCCGCCATTGGTGGAGCGGTAAATAGATCCGTTTTGACTGGTGCCCCACAAGTTCAGGTGATTGGTGGGGCTTACCAGACCTTCCATACCATCTGCTCCCAGCCAGTCAACCCAAACACCTGAAGCCTGTTTGGCGGCAGTACCATTGTCCTGTGCACCCCCTGTAATAACAGTCGCATTGGTTGGCGAACTGGCTATCCGATAAAACTGGCGAATCCCGAGGCCGGTGGAAAGATCGGTCCAGTCATCACCATTATTAATACTTTTATAAAGCCCTCCGTCAGAAATGGAATAAAGGTTATTGTTAACAAACATTAACCCATGGACATCTGCATGGTTATAACCAATGGAGTTTGGCAAAGACCAGGCGGTAGTTGCGGTGAAATTGTTTCCTTCGTTGGTCGACTTCCAGCAAATGATACCTGCAATATGTACTTCTGATGCATTGGTCGGCGATACATCCATTGCCATATCATAAGTTGCCTGCCCGGTAGTACCCGTACCGTTTGTTTCATATCCAAAATAATTAGTGCCGCTGGAGGGGTTTCCAACCACTGTAGTAATAAAGCTAAGGCCCGCATCCGTTGACTTATATAAACGGCCAAAAATGCTCCCGCTGGCCTGCACTACATATACATAGTTGGGATTGGCTGGTGACACTGCAACCAACGTACGGCCTGTATTGGTAATTCCCTGTGCAGTGGAAACAAGTGTCCAGGTAACACCATTGTCAGTAGAGCGATAAACATCATTACCGGTAGCATACATGATGTTTACATCATCCGGTTTGAATTCGATGTCTTCTTTGCTGCCGCTGTGCACCTGCGTCCAGGAGGCGCCGGCATTGACTGATCTCCAGATACCATTGGTGGCTGCTGCAAAAACAACGGAAGTATTGGAAGGATGAATCAATATCTTTCTAACAGTACCCGATGGTCCGGCGCCTGCAGCACTCCATGTGGCGCCCCCGTTCAGCGATTTGATGATGCCCACACTTCCGCTCATACCCGCATAAACAATATTTTGATTAACAGGATCAATGGTAAGTGCAAATACAGACATCCAGTTGGCATTATTATCTGTTAATGGTGCCCAGTTGAGTCCGCCATTTACAGATTTCCATATTCCACCTCCCGGTGAGCCAACATAAATGATATTTTCATTCGCAGGGTGTATAGCATAGGCTGATAAACGGCCTGTTCCCGGGTTCCAGCCGCTGGTACGGTTCCAGCCCCAGGGGCCTAATTCTGTCCAGCTGCCTGCTTCTGTTCTCAGGGAGCCCATACTTGTCCGGCTTTCGAGATAGCGGTTCCATTCCGTTTGCGGAAAAAGGTAGGTGCCGTTTTCATCTATATGAAATTTCCTTTCATATAACCAGCGCTGAAATTGTTTATAGCCGGTACCCCTTCCGGTACCCACTGTATCAAAATGACGATTGGCAATTCTCTCTGCTTCCTGCAAAGAGATATCCGTTCTTTCCATCAGTTCATAAACTGTAAGCTGCGCATTGGCAGTAAAGGTGGCCAAAACGAAAAAAGACAAAAGGAGTTTTCTGAGGTAAACTGGTTTGTTCATAGAACATTTTTTGGTCGTTAAAAGTAAAAAGAAAAGGCGTAAAAGTGAAAGGCTGTTCAAGTAGCTGCTATGCAAAGTTTTACAGATTTTTAGTCATGTTCCCTGCCTTTGATGCTTCCGGCTTTCCATGAATTATTGAGCGATTCAAATTCACGGATATCATCTGCCGAAAGGTCTTTATTGTTCAAATGTTTCAGATTGGGCTGGCCGGCATTTACCCAGGCAGTATACCAGAAACTGGCAGTGGCAAATATGGACTGGCGCATGCGTCTTTCAATCATTCCCTTCAGATTTTGATCAAATGCCCGGGTAAAAGCAGAAGAATATTGGCGGATCACTAAGCCGTTTCGGTCTTCAAAAGAATATTTTTGATCAGCAGGGAAATTATTGGTCAGTTCTTTTTCAAATCGCAGTACTGTATCTGCTGCTGCTGCACTTTCCAGTATCCTCTTCCAAATAAAATCTGCGGGGTTGCTGATATATTCTGCTTTTCCGATAAAAAAATCCCACTCTTTTTCTGCCAGCAATTCCGGTACACGGCTTTCCCAAAAGCCATGTATACCTTTTTGATTACTGTACTGCCCGTTATGGTTGCTATTGGCATGCAGTGGCACATGGGCATCTGAAATGTAATGACCCAATTCCGCTGCATACCTTAAAATTTTTACCTGGTTCTTTTCCCTGAAGGCGGTAGTAAGCCGGCCCAACATAGTTTGCACCCACCAGGGTACGATGCCATATGCCTGAAGGGTGTCTTCTGAAAATTTTGCCACTGCCTCATCCCATTTTCTGGGTAGTTCAGTGAAAGGGTATTTGCCATAATGATCGATATCAATATAATGCCGGGGGCCTTCTTCCGGTATGGCGTATCTTCTTTTATCCGGGTCTACCGCATGTTCTGATAAAAAATCAATCTGCGGCTTGAACAATGCCATCATTTCCGGGGGTAACAGGTATACAGCGTATTCGTTGACCTTTCGATGTCCATAAAAACCCCAGCAAAAACTTTTTAGCCACAATGAGGTCAGCAGCAGCAGTAAAAAAAGCTTCTTCATTTGACAGATTGCTATGAGGGTCGGGTAATTTTATTTTTTATGTTCCTGATCGGTTTCTTCAGCTTCAAGGTCTACCACACCACCGGTTACAGCATACTTCATGGCCTCACCGGAGGTGATATGCTCAATTCTTCTTACTTTATCTCTCGGAAGAATATATAGCTGCCCTGCAAAGTTGTAGGCTTGCGGAACATATACGGCCACTTTGTCGGCACCCATTTCAAATTTTGCCATCTCTTCATCTGTTAGGAAACCAACAATCCATACGTCTTCCGCAAATACATTGGCCAGCACTGCTTTATTGAATTTCCGTTTATTGCCGGCAAAGGCTTCAAAAAAATCCCTTGTACTGGTGTAAATGAATTTTATACCCGGTGTTTTTTCCAGCCATTTATCAAACAGGTGGAACAACCGGGATTGTATGAAAAAAGAACTGAGATAACCAATTACAATCACCGCCGATATAATAATGACAAAACCCAAACCATAGTTTTTAACCTGGTGACCAATCACCCTTCCCATTTCATCTTTGATGGGTTCCCGGAAAATAGGCAGCCAGTTATCAACAGTGGAAACGATCCAGTAAATAGAGTATATAGTAATCGCCAGCGGCGCAATGATCAATAGACCCTGTAAAAAGTATTGCACCACCTTTTTTAGCCGGAATGGCTCCTTGGGTAATAAGTTTTTGAGCGAAAACCCTGGCTTCATGCATTAAAAGTACAATAAAGCCTTCTTTTTTAATGCGTTGGGCATTGATTTTCATTTCAAGGTGCCTGCCGTCATTCAATAATAATAGGGATGAGAGGCGAAAAAAAAGGATGGAAACTTTGGTAACGAAAAAAGTTTCCATAGTTTTGCCCCCTCAATTTCAAAAATGGAAACCCGCAACAGAATCTTAGAAAAGGCCGATGAACTGTTCATGCAGTATGGTATCCGCTCTGTTTCCATGGATGATATTGCCAACGGGCTTGGCATGAGCAAAAAGACGCTTTACCAGCATTTTGCTGATAAGGATGCACTGGTAGAAGCCGTGGTGGACCTCCATATCATTCAAATGCAGGAGGATTGTTCCGGTTGCCGCACCAATGCCAAAGACGCCATTGGCGAAATATTCAACACCATGGAGCTGTTGATGGAAGAATTCAGCAACATGAACCCGATGGTTTTATATGACCTGGAAAAATTTCACTTTAAAGCCTACCAGAAATTCAGGCAGCATAAGGACAGTTACCTGATGGATATCGTAAAAAAGAACCTTGAATGGGGTATTGACGATGAGATCTACCGGCCGGATATAAATGTGGACATTATGTCTAAGTACCGGATGGAGTCGATGATGCTGCCATTTAATGTCGCCCTTTTCCCGCCGGGAAAATATAACCTGGCTGAAACATCCAACCTCATGCTGGAACATTTCATTTACGGGGTGGCCACTTTAAAAGGACATAAACTCATTCAGAAATACAGCGAACAACGTCAAAAGAAATAACCATGAAGACAGGAACTAAATTTATTTTTTCAGTCACCGGCTTGCTGTTGGTATCGGTTGTGCTGCAGGCGCAATCCGTCGCAGCCGTTGATTCCACTAAGCCAAAGCAATATGCCTTTTCGGTAAAGCAGGCGGTAGACTATGCACTTAAAAACAATGTGAACGTAAAGAATGCACTGGAGGATGTTTTATACCAGGCACAGGTGAACCGGGAAATAACTGCCAATGCTTATCCAAAAATCAATGCCAGTCTTGGTACAACTTTTAATCCCAATGTGGCCACACAGGTGATCCCCAATTTCATTTCACCTGCCACTTACCAGGTGCTGATTGATGAAGGCGTGAGAAACGGAAACGGCAATCCCATCCAGATGCCGGGTGATTTTGGATTTGTAGCTGCACAGTTTGGCACCAAATTCAGCGCAACTGCAGCTGTAAGCCTTACCCAGATCTTATTTGACGGGCAGGTATTTGTAGGCCTGCTGGCCCGGGATGCGGCCATGCGGTTTGCCAACAAAAAAGCAGAGGTTACGGAAGAAATGATCCGGGTAAATATTCATAAGATCTATTACCAGCTGGTAGTTAGCAAGACCCAAACAGACTTGCTGGATGCCAATATTGAACGCCTCGAAAAATTATTGCATGATACAAAGATCATTTATGAGAACGGCTTTGCAGAAAAACTGGATGTAGACAAACTGAATGTGCAGCTGACCAACCTGAAAACGGAAAAGCAAAAAATTCTCAATAGCATTTCCAACGGTTACTACGGCCTTAAAGTGCTGATGGGCATGCCGGTAAAAGATGAACTGGTGCTTACGGATAAATTAACGGATGATCAGATAAAGGACGGCATACTGGAAGGCAGTAATTATAAATATGAAGACAGGAAAGAGTTTCAGTATGCACAGATTGGTAAGGAACTGAATGAATATAATATCCGGCGGTATAAATTAAGCCAGATACCTACTCTCTTGCTGAATGGCCAGTATGCAAAAAATGCCCAACGGAGACAATGGAATTTTACAGGCAAAGGCGACTGGTTCACTATTTCTTCTGTCAGCCTGAATCTTAATATTCCCATCTTCAACGGTTTTTATACTAAGTCAAAAATCCAGCAGACAAAGATCCAGCTGCGCCAGACGGAAAACCAGATTGAAGCGCTGAAGCTCAGTATAGATAATGAAGTGGAAACAGCCCGAAATAACTTCCGTTCGGCTATTGCTACTATGGACTTCCAGAAGAAGAATATGGAACTGGCTGAAAAAGTATACCAGCAAACCAAAAAGAAATACGAAGTGGGCACCGGTTCACAAACAGAGATCAATGCGGCACAGGTAGAATTGAAAACGGCCCAGACCAGTTATATCACAGCATTATATGATGCAGTAATTGCCAGGATCGATTACCTGAAAGCAACAGGAAAACTTTAAAATCATTTACCATGACCAATAAAAAAAGTAGTATGAATTATATAGCAAGAATACCGGTTTTAATGATGCTGGTGGTAGCCATGGCAGCATGTGGCGATGGCGCAAAAGATAAAAAAGGCAGTCTCAGCGACCTGAAGGTGCAGCTTGAAAAACTGAAAAAGGAAAAAAGCAAACTCGATGCGGATATAAAAAGCGTCGAAGAGAAAATTGAAAAAGCAGACCCTGAAGCAGCCCGCCAGGTAAAACGGCTGGTGGCTGTCGATACACTGCGGGTGCAGGACTTTGAACATTATATAGACCTGCAGGGAAAAGTATCCGGCGACGGAATCGGTTATGTGGCACCCAAAGGTGGAGGCGGCGTGGTCAGGGCCATTTATGTAAAAGTGGGACAGAAAGTTGGTGCCGGGCAAGTAGTGGTAAAACTGGATGATGCCATGCAGCGTCAGGCTTTAATTGCAGCACAGCAGTCTACCGGGCAACTGAAAGCGAGACTGGCACAGGCACAAACGATATATGAACGTTACAGCAACCTGTGGAAGCAAAATATAGGCGCAGAGATCAATGTGATCAATGCAAAAGCAGATGTGGATGCCATCAGTGCACAGCTGCGGGCTGCAGAAGCCCAGGTGGGCCAGGCAAAAGAAGCCCTGAATATGACCAGTGTAACGGCTGGAATGAGTGGGGTGGTAGAAGAGATTAATGTAAGGGTAGGCGAGTTTTTCAGTGGTGCCACACAACAGGGCGGACAGATTGTGATCGTCAATTCATCTTCATTGAAAGCAGAAGTACCGGTGCCGGATAATTATGTAGCCAAAGTAAAAAAGGGAGACAAGGTACTGGTCTCGGTTCCTGAAACAGGAAAACCTGCTTTTGCATCTGTGATTAGTGTGGTGGGCGCCTCTATCGATCCTAAAACAAGATCTTTCATGACGGAGGCGAAACTTCCGTCAGATCCTTTGTTAAAGGCTAACCAGACAGCTGTAATGAAGATTTTGGATTACCAGGCTAAAGGAACGATTGCTGTACCGGTGAATGTGGTACAAAGCGATGAAAAAGGAAAATATGTGTATGTAATGGAAAAGGCAGGCGATAAAATGGTGGCCCGTAAGAAAACAGTAAATGTGGGAGAAGTATATGAAGGAGTGATTGAAATAAAAAGTGGTTTAACAGGTGGTGAGATATTGATCACTGAAGGTTATCAGTCCGTCTATGACGGACAGGCAGTGACGACCGGAAAGTAAACTGCAGAGAGTTGAATATCATCAAACAGATTAATTTATGTCAGCTATACAATCAGTAATAAAGAAGTTCAAAGAGTTTAAACCAACAAGCTGGGCTATTGATAACAGGGTGGCAGTATATATTTTGGCCATCATTATATCTGTCATCGGCTTTTTGCAGTTTATCACTCTGCCAAAGGAGCAGTTTCCGGATATTGTGGTGCCTACCATTTCAGTTACTACCATTTATGCCGGTAATTCTGCAAAGGATATAGAGAACCTGGTAACCCAGCCTATCGAAAAAGAACTGAAGGGTATCAGTGGTGCCAAAGTGAATAAAATTCAAAGTATTTCACAGGCCGATTACAGCCTGATAGTGGTGGAGTTTGATACCGATGTAAAAACAGATATCGCCAAGCAAAAAGTAAAAGATGCAATTGACAGGGCTATGTCTGACCTTCCAACGGATCTTACTTCCGATCCCAACGTGCAGGAGTTCGCCTTCAGCGAAATTCCCATCATGTTTGTAAATATCAGCGGCGATTTTGACGGTATGCAATTAAAAAGATATGCCGATAAAATGCAGGACCGCTTTGAGGCACTGGGTGAGGTAAACAGGGCAGAGATCGTTGGCGCACCGGAGAGAGAGATACAGGTAAATGTGGATCCGTACCGTTTAACGGCAGCAAGGGTAAGCCTGATGGATGTGGAGAATGCCATCAGCCGCGAAAATCATGATGTTACCGGTGGCCTTATCGAGACCGGCAATATGAAGCGTACCTTAAAAGTAAAAGGACAGTTCACCAGTGTAAATGATCTCTACAATGTAATTGTACGGAGCAGTGCGCAAGGGGCATCGGTTTACCTGCGGGATGTGGCAGAACTGAAAGACACAGTAAAGGAAAAAGAAAGCTTTGCCCGTTTGGATGGTAAGAATGTGGTAACGCTGAATATCGTAAAAAGATCAGGCGAGAACCTCATCGATTGTGCCGATAAAGTGAAGGCGGAAGTTGAAGCGATGCAAAAATCAGGCGAGCTGCCCAATAACCTGCGGGTAGAGTTTACCGGCGATACCAGTAAACAAACGAAAACCTCTTTTACCGAACTTATCAATACCATCATCATCGGCTTTATATTGGTGTTGGTTATCCTTATGTTCTTCATGGGTGTCACGAATGCCTTCTTTGTTGCATTGAGTGTGCCCCTGAGTGTGTTCGTGGCCTTTTTGTTTATACCATTGGTGAGCAGCATTTCCGGTATCAACATCACCCTCAATTTTATTGTACTGTTTGCCCTGCTGTTCGGCCTCGGTATTATTGTGGATGATGCAATAGTGGTGATTGAAAACACACACCGTATTTATGCCAATGGAAAAATACCGATAGTCCGAAGTGCGAAGGAGGCAGCGGGAGAAGTATTCATTCCGGTTTTGGCCGGTACGGCCACCACACTGGCGCCCTTCTTCCCGTTATTGTTATGGAAGGGACTGATTGGTAAATTCATGATCTACCTGCCGGTTGTGCTTATTCTTACCCTGGCAGCTTCATTGGTGGTAGCGTTCTTCTTCAACCCTGTTTTTGCTGTCAGCTTTATGAAGCCGGAAGGCAAAGAATTTGAAAAACCGAAACAGGCTGTTTTCAGAAACAAGTGGTTCCTTACATCATTGATTGGCGGCTTGCTGCTGCACCTGCCCGGTTTTCATGGCACGGCTAACTTCTTGCTGTTGCTGGCAATACTAATGGTGTTCAATGCTTATGTGCTGAATGATATTATCCATAAGTTTCAGAATAATTTTCTGCCGCGGCTGATGAACCGGTACGAAAAGTTATTGCGTTGGGTATTGAAAGGTAAAAGACCGGTATGGGCCTTTGTGTCCTTGTTCGGTGTTTTCATTCTTTCCCTGGTATTGCTGACTGTAAGTATCATGACCGGCAGGACCAAATCCACTTTCTTCCCCAGCGGTGATCCGAATTTCGTTTACGTATACCTGAAAATGCCGGTTGGTACCGATGTAAGACATACCGACAGCATCCTGCACATTTTAGAACACCGGGTAGAGAAGGTGCTGGAAAAAGAAAAACCGGGAGTGCCGGGCAGTATCGTAGAAAGCATCATCACCAATGTGGCAGTAAATGCCAATAACCCGAGAGATAATAACCGCAGTGTACAATCACACCTGGGCCGTATACAGGTTTCTTTTGTAGAATTTGAAAAACGACATGGTAAAGAAACCAGGCCGTTTATGGACCAGATCCGTGAAGTAGTACAAGGTATTCCCGGTACCAGTGTGGAGGTGGCACAGGAAGACAACGGGCCACCAACCGATCCGCCGGTGAATATAGAAGTATCAGGTGATTACCTGGAAAATGTAACCAAAGTGGCTACCGATCTGTACCGCTTCCTTGATACCAACAGGGTAGAAGGGATTGAAAACCTGCAGGCTGATGTGGACCTCTTCAACCCTGAAATTACCGTAAAGGTTGACCGGCAAAAGGCCACCATGGAAGGTGTTAGTACCGTTCAAATTGGCATGGAGTTGCGTACCGCCATTTTTGGTAAAGAAGTAAGCAAGATCAAAGACGGGGAAGATGAGTATAAAATTCAATTGCGTTTCAAAGAGGAACTCCGAAAAAATGTGAATGATCTGCTGAATATGCGTATCACTTTCATGGATATGAATACCATGCAGGTGAAATCATTGCCGCTTAGTTCTGTGGCAAGTATTGATTATACGAATTCTGCCGGTGGCATCAACCGGAAGAATGTAAAGCGTACGGTGCAGTTACAGAGTAATGTGCTCGATCCTACCATGGTGGCGCCCATTAATGCACAGCTTGAAACAAAGATCAAGGAGTTTAAAGAGCAAAATGCTGTACCGTCAGATGTTACCATAAAGCTTAGCGGACAAAGTGAGCAGGAAAGGGAAACACAGGCTTTCCTGGGAAAAGCCCTTTTGATAGCACTCGGTCTCATATTTTTCATACTCGTATTGCAGTTCAACAGTATGAGTAAACCATTCATTGTATTAACAGAGATATTCTTCTCCATCATCGGTGTGTTTCTTGGATATGCACTTACCGGTATGACCGTTGCCACCATCATGATGGGAGTAGGTATCATTGGCCTGGCAGGTATTGTAATTAAAAACGGAATCCTGCTGATTGAATTTACCGATGAATTGCGCAGCCGGGGTATGCGAACAAGGGAAGCAGCCGTGCAGGCGGGTAAGATCCGTATCATTCCGGTACTGCTTACAGCTGTGGCTACTATTTTGGGATTGTTCCCGCTGGCAGTCGGTTTGAATATTGATTTTGCCGGTTTGTTTCAGCATCTCAGGCCCAATATTTTCTTTGGCGGTGATAGCGTAGTATTCTGGGGCCCGCTGGCATGGACCATCATTTTCGGATTGATATTCTCTTTCTTCCTGACCCTGGTAATGGTGCCGAGTATGTACCTGATCGCCGAAAGGTTAAAGCGGCCGATGGCGCAGTTCTACGGTTCGAAATACATTGCCCTGCTGGGCTTTGCCGGTCCTTTCTTTTTCATCTTCGTGGGTATCATGTACCTCGTAAGAAGGATTCAGGGTAAAAAAGTATGGCTGGGAAAGCAAAAGGCGGCAGCGAAAACGGCCTGATGCTTGTCTGATTGGATGTGGTTGGTTTTACCGCCGGTATTGAATACCATGATGACTGAAAATTTGACCGGCGGGTTTCAAAAGAAAAGCGGCTCTGTGGTTGGAGCCGCTTTTCTATGTTAAGAGAAGTTTTTAATTGAGCGGGAAAGTGGCGCTGATCCTGAACTCCAGCATCCGCAAAGGACTGGTATATACTTCGGCCACCTGGTGCTGGTGCAGCTGCTGTGTGGAAGCATTGATGAAGGTTACATTCAATGGCTTTCCGTCAGAGTTCACCGGCGGGTTATTGGCATCGATCAGTTTTTTGGTATTGATATAATTTAAGGTACCACCGCGGATACTGTTTACACTTATATCAATCCAACCGGCATTTCTTCTGCTGCGTTTACTGAAGACGCCCCAGTCAATTTGCAGGCCACCGCCATAGGCGTTATAAATAGTTCCATCCTTGATAATGTTGCGCTGGTCCAAAGGGGCACAGCCATCCGGATCATGCGGGTTTTCAATAAAAATATTACTGTAAAAACTGGCGTAACCGGCTTTGCCGTTTACAAACGGAGTAACAGGTTTATTTCTTAAAAGGTTAACCCTGGCCTGCAGGCCACCCTGTACCACCAGGCTGTTGTAAAAAACATCCGTTTCAGTAATATCTCCATTAGGGAAAGAAAATGTCTGGCGTTTTCTCGCACTGGAATAAATGCCCCAGGCAAAATCGGCACCGATCATCACCCGGTCAAGGCTGCCCGGCAATTTGTATAAGCCGCTTAAAGCAAGGCTGTGCAGCGGCTTGATATTTTGTTTCATTTCCTGTTGTGGCATACTGAGGGAGTACCCGGCGTTCATATAAAACTGGGCGGATGAAAACAAACTGATACTGGTAAATAAAAGGGTGTAGACATACTTCATATTACAAGGTTTTGTTCCTTTAAATAACAACATTTCCGGCAAATGGATCAGGTAAAATCTGTTAAAACCGGTAAAATACCGTCTGTTGGGTACAAAAAAACCGCCACCTGCAGGTGGCGGTTTAATATAAAGTTTGAGCAGGATCAGAATCCTTTCTTCTCAATCTTTTTACCATCGGCATCCAGTTCTATCACTTCGTAGCCGGTCTTTTTTACCCCTTCCAGGATTTTAGCCTTGTCGCCAACCAGCAATATGTTCATCTTCTCCGGGTTCAGCATTTTTTTCGCTACGGCATCCACCTGTTGCTTGGTAAGGGTAGCCAGTATCTTGTTTTGCTGCTCCACATAGTTGGCCGGCAGGTTATAATCTAAAATGCGGCCAATAAAACCTGCTTTCTGGAAACCGGTTTCATACTGGAGGGCATCCCGCTGGCCCAATGAATTTTTCATGAACTTCAATTCGGCTTCCGTAATGCCATTATCCCGGTAATTCTTCAGTTCTTTCATTACTTCTACCAGGGCACTGTCGGTAGCATCGGCACGGATGCCGGAACTGAATTCGAACTCGCCGGTATATTCATCAGCAGCAAATGAACTGCGGGCACCGTAGGTCCAGCCTTTATCTTCCCGCAGGTTCAGGTTCAGCCGGCTGTTAAAGTCCCCGCCCAACGCATAGTTCATCAGCCTTGATTTGTAATAATCCCCTGTGGCATCATATTTAACACCAGTGGCATAGCCAACACGGAATTGGGATTGTGCTGCCTTCGGGATATCTACCAGGTACACTTTTGATTTATCGATGTCCGTTGCTTTTGCATTTACAGCAGGCAGCTCAATTTTCTTGTTCGGTAATTTATTCAGGAAGGCCAGTTTGGGCATCACTTCGGCTTGTTTAATATCACCGACAATAACCACCTTGGCCCCGCTGGAGGTCATATTATTTTTAAAATAATCTTCCACATCCTGCAATTTCAAATTAGCCACCGTGTATTCTGTGCCGTCTTCACTCATGCCTAAGATATTGTTAGGCCCGTAGTTCAGTTTGGCAAAAACAACATCAGCTACAGCAGCAGCATCGGCCTTTGCCTGTTTGAAATTTTGCAACCGCTGTTTTTGAATCCTGGTGAAGGCATCCTGTGAGAATTTGGGGTTAAACATTCTCTCTTCTACCAGGGCCATTGTTTTGTCCAGGTTCTTTTTCAGTGTTTGTATGCTGAAAGTAATACCGTCAAACCTGCTGGAAACAGAAACATTGCTGCCCAGTTTTTGCAGTTCAACCGCCATTTGCTCTGCCGTATAATTTTTAGTGTCTTCATTCATCATGGCTGCAAACATGCTGGCCAACCCGATCTTGGAAGTGTCTTTTGCCTGCAAAATATGTCCGCCGGGTAAAGTAATCGTAATGGTAACCGTTGGTATTTCGGTTGATTCAGTGCCAATCATCCGTACACCATTGGGCATATCTTTTCTCCAGAATTTCGGAACCTTTACAGCAGGATTGGGGCCGTTACCCGGCATTTTGCTGCGGTCAAAATTGTCTTTTGCTTTGGCATATTTCAAACCGGCATACCCGTAATCTGGTGCATCATATTTGGAAGAATCAATTTTGTAATTATCAGCGGCAGCTACCATTCTCTCCTGTCCCTTGGGCAGTACGCTCAGGTATACGGCGCCTTTCCCTTTAATGTATTCATTGTACACCCTCATCACATCTTCTTTCGTCACCGCCTGGTACATTTGGATGAGGTCGGCAATTTTATTGGGATTGCCGGTAAAGGTCTGGAAAGATGCCAGCTGCGAAATTTTACCGGATACACTTTGCAGCCCGTTGATCAGTTGTGCTTCAATACCGCCTTTGAATTTGGCAATATCTTCATCCGTTACACCTCTTTTTTCAAAACTGTCCAGGGCATTGCGGTATAAAGAATCCATCATCGCCAGCGACTTGCCGGGTGAGGGGATCAATTGAATAAAGAATTCGCCGGCCAGTTCTGATAAGCTGCTAACGGCATTGGCCTGCAGGGCGGTTTGTTTTTTGATCAGTTGCTGGTATAATACAGAGTTTTTACCCTGTCCCATTACCTGTGCCAGGCAGGCCAGGGCGCCCATGTCCTTATGATAATTGGGCACAGTGGGATAAACAGCCAGTAAT
The DNA here is from genome assembly GCA_036275415.1 of Chitinophagaceae bacterium. Lineage (GTDB taxonomy): Bacteria > Bacteroidota > Bacteroidia > Chitinophagales > Chitinophagaceae > JJ008. Next base: position 23,602 of record DASUDW010000332.1, read on the forward strand.
AAAGGCAGCTTGGCGTAATTGTCTACATATGAAACATAGCGGTCTTTGTTTACTACAGCCGGGGGAACCACAACGGGTTTTACTTCAGGCCCGCGGGGGATATTGCCGAAATATTTCTCTACCAGCTTTATCACTTCGGCAGGTTTTACATCTCCGCCTACTGAAACCGTGGCATTATTGGGGCCATACCAGCGGAGGAAAAAGTTTTTCAGGTCATTTACATCTACCCGGTTCAGGTCTTCCACATACCCGATAGTCAGCCATGAATAGGGGTGGCCGTAGGGATATAAATTCCGGGAAGCCGTTTCATTGGCCAAACCGTAAGGTCGGTTGTCATAGTTCTGGCCCCTTTCATTTTTTACAGTTGAGCGTTGAATCTCGAATTTCTTTTGTGTAACGGCATCCAGCAAAAAACCCATACGGTCTGCTTCCAGCCACAACATTTTTTCCAGCTGGTTGCTGGGTACAGTTTCAAAATAGTTGGTTCGGTCACGGTTGGTAGTACCATTCAGCGTACCCCCTGCATCACTCACAATTTTAAAATGCTGCTCATCGGCTACGTTATCACTTCCCTGGAACATCATGTGTTCGAAGAAGTGGGCAAAGCCTGATTTGCCGATCTCTTCCCGGGCAGAACCTACATGGTAGGTAACATCCACATGTACCACCGGGTCGCTGTGATCTTCATGGATGATCAATGTAAGCCCGTTGGGCAATACATATTTTTCGTAAGGGATTACGATCTCATTTCCCTTTTTGGTTACTTTCTCCACCAGCCTGGTCTGTCCGTTGGCAACAAGCAATACAGCAAAGAGACAGGCGGCAAGCATCATTAAGCGTTGTTTCATAATAGATTGTTTTAATTCTTCCGTCATCCGGACGGGCCGGCAAATTAAACAAATACGGCCCTTAAATGGTTGCCATTTATCATATTTAATCACTGGCTGTGGCTGGTCAGCTAAAAACTTGTGTTTGTTAATTCATTTCCGCACTTCATACCTTTGAAGTAAAACAAAATATGAGTACAGCACCCCGTGTCAATCATGAAATTGACTATAAAATTTATGGAGAGGAATTACAGTTCGTTGAGATCGAACTGGATCCCAATGAAACGGCCATTGCAGAAAGCGGCGCCATGATGATGATGGAAGACGGTATACAAATGGCCACCATCTTTGGCGATGGATCGGCACAGCAGCCCACCGGCTTTTTTGGCAAGCTGGTCAGCGCCGGTAAAAGGGTGCTGACGGGTGAAAGCCTTTTTATGACCGCCTTTACCAATGCCGGGCAGGGAAAGAAGAAAGTAAGCTTTGCAGCCCCTTATGTTGGTAAAATAATACCCATGGATTTGCAGGCATTAGGGGGCACTATTATTTGCCAGAAAGATGCTTTTTTATGTGCAGCCAAAGGGGTAAGTGTGGGGCTGCATTTTCAGCGCAAATTAGGAGTGGGCATCTTTGGCGGGGAAGGCTTTATCATGCAAAAGCTGGAAGGTGATGGTATGGCTTTCTTACATGCCGGTGGTTACATTATTGAAAAAAACCTGCAGCCCGGTGAAGTACTTAAAATTGATACCGGCTGTGTGGTGGGCTATTCTCCCACGGTACAATTTGATATTGAATTTGTAAAAGGCATCAAAAACTTCATGTTTGGTGGCGAAGGGTTATTCTTTGCCCGCCTGCAGGGCCCCGGTAAAGTATGGATACAATCATTGCCCATCAGCCGCCTGGCCGGCCGCATTGTTGCCTACGGTACTTATAAACGCAAAGAAGAAGGCAGTGTGCTCGGCGGATTGGGTAATTTGCTGGATGGAAGGGAGTAAAACGGTGAATGGTCAATAGTCATTGGTGAGGAAATAAATAATTGGTTGCTTACTGTACTCCCGGGTATGTACTTGCCAGCACCAGTTCATATTCAGGATTATTTTTTAAGGATTGCAATACGAGGCGCAGCATAGTAACCGCATCTGCAGATTGAAAGGCCTGGTCATGCGCCAGCAATACCAGGTGGCCGGGGGTCCTTGTTTTTCCGGCTTCCAGCATATTGTGGATGCGGCGCAGCAGCAGGGCCGTATCCGTATCCGGCGCCAGGGTTTTATGGTCAAACATCCACTCTATATCCCAGCCCATAACAGGGAAACCCGCCGCATGCAGGGAGTCAATCGCTTCGCTGCTCTCCGCAATATCTGTATGGTTTATTGAATCTATCCGCCAGGCATTGCGGCCGGGCATGCGGGCAATAGTATTGTTGAATTGCAAAGCTTGTTGCGACCGTTGGAAATCTGCCACTACAGCTGAAGGGTTGCTGTAAAAAGAAGCATACCGGTTACGGGCATGGGAATAGCTGTGGTTGCAGAGCTCAATGCTGCTGTCAGCCTGCAGCAACTGCCAGGTTTGCAACTGTTCAGGACTGTCGTACACATGTACCCCCACCACAAAAAAAGTAGCGGGTGCCTTTTCTTCTTCCACCACCTGCAATACATTCCGGGTGCCCTTGTTGGGCCCGTCATCAAAAGTGAGGTAGATCTTCATTTTGGTAATACTGATCTTTTTCAGCGAATCCTGCCGTTGTTTTTCAGTTTGTTTAATTACGGCGCTGTCCTTCACGGCAACCGGGTGCTCCGGTTTTTGCCATTTCCGGTTTTCGCAGGCAAAAAAAGCAATGAGGATGAATGCAAAGGAAACAAGTCGAAGAAAAAAGCCGGCTGATTTAGGTTCGGGTTCGTCGGTGGATGAGGTTTCCATGTTGTGGTGTTGTCATTTAATTCCGGAATAAAGATAGAGTGACGGATACGGTATTGAAAATGACTTTGGTTAAAGAATGGATAAATTCCGCAGGGCAGGTATCGGGTATTACTTATCCGGCAGGTAAGGAAAACAGAAGTAGACAAAAGCATCTGTTATATGCCGCGGCCGGACCGGCTTACTTGTCTGTCGCCGGATGAAGGCTACAAAATGTGCCGGAAGAAAATGGTTTAAAGCATGCAAGGTTGTATTACGGCCATTACCTGGCGTTGTGGCTGAAATCATTAGAGGGGTAAATAGCTGTTGGCATTTAATTCATCAATGCTCATGCAGTTGTTTTTTTCTTTGCGATTACTATTTTGTGTATTTCAGAATCGGTGCCGGTTCTATTATAGCCGACAGTGAATGTTTTTAACAGGTCAAAATTATTTTTTGAAAGTAGTCCTGTCAGATCGTCCAGGCTGTAATAGTAAAAAAATGTCCGGTCGCCGCTGCCGGTTGTTTTAAAATCAGATTTGTCCGGGTTTCCTTCAACAAAGCTTATATAGATGAGTCCTTCTTCATTCAGTAAACTGTAACAGTCTGTAATCAGTTTCGGGCAATCTGTGTGTGATAAATAGGGTAAACAAAAACCGCAGATTATTCCGTCATATGTTGTTTTGATTTTGTCGATTTGCCTGATGTCCATTATGGTGAAACCGGCAGTTGGGTTATTCTTTTTTGCAAGTGCTATCATGGTGGGTGCTATGTCAATGCCGGCTATATCAAAGTCTGGTCTTGCAGACAAAAGGTATCTGGTAATGTTGCCCGGTCCGCAACCAACGTCTAAAATCTTTGCACCGGCTTTGGTAATGGTATGGCATATAAAATCATAAGTCTCATTATATAAATCCAAATCCATAAACTTGTCTTGATATAATGAAGCAACCTTATCCCAGGTTTCAAATGTTTCTTTGTAGTTGTCCATTTTCAGGTCGGTTCTTAAAATGCGGTGTAACGTACAGAGCTTGCCGCGGCGCTGATAGTTTTAATGTCTTGCCCAACTTTCATTCAACCAATATTGGCGGAAGTTATTTTACTCATGCTTATTAACTTTTACCCTTTAATTATTGCCTTTAAGAACTGTTGTACACTTTCGGATTTTCCGATTGGTTCTAAAAAGAGATTGAACACATTCACGGCTAAAGCCAGCCAGGTAGCAGGATGTTTGAGCTTTTCATATTTCCATGCGAAAAAAAACAACATCGCAATGATCAGGGCTGTTGTGAAATAAAGCGGGGACATGATATTAATATCCGGCCAGTTGTTACCATATAATGCCATAGTCACAAATTGTGCGCCACGCCCCAGTGCCGGCATCATAATAATGAATACGGTGGATATCAGCCACCAGGCATGATTTTCCAACTGCTTACGGTGGATGATACTTTTTATCACAGCATATCCAAAGGCTGTCATCATCACAATTTCAACAGCAGCCACACCGAGGAAGAACCAGGGCTTAAAAGGGCCGAACCGTTCGGGATCAGCCGCTGCACTTTCAGCAGATACAATATCCCGGTGCAACATGCTCAGCGCCGTTATGCAAACTGCACCGGCAATAAACATACCGATAATGCCATTGGTACGATGTTTTGTCATTTTTCCGTGTGAGGCATAATACGGCTGGATGATGAGGTAGAAATACCACACGGTTCCCGTGAGGTAATGAATATGTACAGACCATGCATTTGCTGAAAAATCGCCCCAGTAGTCATAAAAGATACCGGCCTGCATAATCAGCATGGGGATAATCATCCATCGATGCAGGTTCTTATACTTTGTCATGTAACTATTAATTTATAGTTATTCATCGAAAGCAAATAAAAATTTCCGGTAACGTTCAGGTATTACCGATGGTGGGGAATTTTATATTCGTCCGCCCGGAACTGCTGCCTGGCTTTTTGATAAAGTTAAATAATAGGTACTAAGCTGGGATTTATTCGTCGAGCCCCGAACCGCAGTACAGCAGAATTACTGCTGCTGATTGCTCCAATGTCAAGCCCCACTATTGGCAATAACAATGTTGCCTGTAGTTTTTTCAGATAGTTTAATAATTTGGTTCCTCAGTCGCTCTATTATTTCTGTAGTTTCTGAAGTCGATTTTTCT
>DASUDW010000333.1:0-3646 GCA_036275415.1 Chitinophagaceae bacterium
ATGGACAGCATATCCCTCACATCCAGCACTTTCAGCAAAAAAGATAAACCAGGTGCAAGAAAATTAAGCGGGGTTGGTGTACTGCCCCCTGTATCCAAACCGGCTGTACCTAAAGGATGTACTCCCATCCAATATTCCGCAAAAGGTTTCTTTGGTTTGTTTACTGTTTGAAGCAGCGAGGGAATATAATCGTATCCGCCCCAATCATACTGTTTCACTACACCTGTCAATTGATAAATACCCGGCATAAACGTTTTTCATTTAAAATTGTAGTAAAGATAATGCATGGCCACCCATAACGACCTTGGAAAAGCAGGAGAAGAACTGGCCGCCAACTGGCTTTCCGAAAAAGGATATACGATCCTGCAACAAAACTGGCGGCATTCTTACCATGAAATAGATATTATAGCTGCAAAAGGAAAATTTCTGCACTTCATAGAAGTAAAGACCCGAAAAGCTTCTACGGTGGGCCACCCGGAAGACAGTGTGACCAAAAAGAAATTCAAAAGCCTGAAAAAAGCGGCTGACGAGTATCTCTTTTTAAACCCCGGCCATCGATGGATACAATATGATATCCTCTCCATCACCCTTGGCAAAGGGGGAAACACAGAATACTTTTTACTGGAAGATGTTTTCCTCTAACAAAAATTACTACCTGTTTATTTCGGCGCCGCCTCCATCATTTTCTCCACCAGCTTATACGTGGCGGGACAATACTCCACATTCTGCTTGTGTATATGCACAAAGTCCTTGAACTTTTTGGTCAGGTGCGGAAAGCCGGCACAATCATCCGGCCTTACTTCGTAGATGCTGCACATATTATCCTTCAGGTTCAGAAACTGGCAGGGGGTACTTTTATTGATCCAGTCCTTATCGCCGCCCCGCTCCTGCTTCAGCCATTTTTTTTGGAAGGCATCTACCGTCATATCCAGGTGGGCTGAAATTCTTTCGAGGTCTTTCTTGTTAAAGGTTGGCGTCATCGTTTTGCAGCAATTGGCACAACTGAGGCAATCTGTTTCTTGCCACACTTCTTTTTCCAGGGCTTCGATCTTTTTATCGAGGTGCCGGGGTTTCTCTTTTTCCAGTTTGCTGAGAAAACGGCGCATCTTCGTTTTGGCATTTTGTGCCTTTCTCTTGAACGAACGCAAATTAACAGGCGGAATACTACTCATGTGCCGAAGATACAATGTGAAGGCATACAAATCACCGCTGAAAAGAATTTTTAACCGCTTCGGGTCATTGGTTATTTTTGTTGCCATCAAATTATACTTTATGCGCCTGCTGATTGTTGTATCTCTTGCCCTGATATCACTATTGTCTATTACAGGATGTAAATCATCCGGCACCAATGCCCCGGCCCTGTTTTGCGATACGGCCTGCCTGAAAGACACTATCAAATTCAACGGTGATTTTGCCTTAAAGCCCTATGTCTATATCTCTGCCAGGGACTGCCGCCCCGATACGCTGATCTGGAGTTATAAAGGAATGGGCATCAACCGCAAGACCGGTTTCACTTATTTACTGAACAATACCGTCAGCATCAATAAAGATTATATCCGCTGTGTTTTTAACGATACAGCGTATGCCTGGTTGCTGTTCAATGATTGTGCTACCGGCAGAGGATATCAGCTGCGGTTGCCATTCAATAAGACGGCCGATATTGGCCGCAAGAGCAGCGGCATTAATAACATTGACCGGAAATTCTCCATTTCCGACAACCTGGTGGTGAATACAGACCGCGGCAATATTTATGTGGAAGACATGCTAACCGGCAAAAAGGCCATGATGACCTTCGGGCAAAAACTGGATATTGACTACGATGCTATTCATGAATACATTGATTCGGTAAACATCACCAATTCCCGCATCTGGGTAAAGATCCTCGTTGATAAAAAATGGGTGGAGAAAGAAAAGAACATTACCCTTGAATAATGTGGGAGCCTTATAAAAAAGGATTCAAAGCCTACCTGGAACTGGAGAAATCTCTTTCTCCTAATTCAGTAGAAGCGTATTTACGGGACATCGAACACCTTACGGCCTACCTGCAGGAAAAAGGCACCCTGAAAAACCCTGCTGACATTACCCTGAAAGACCTGCAGCAATTTGTAAAATGGATTGCAGAACTGGGCATGACGGCCACCTCACAGGCAAGGATGATCTCCGGCCTGCGGGCCTTTTATAAATACTGCGCCCTGGAAGATATAACTACCGCCGACCCTACCCTGCTGCTGGAAGCGCCGAAACTGAAAAGGGCCCTGCCCGATGTGCTGAGTTTTGAAGAGATTGAAAACATGATCAGCCAGATCGACCTCAGCAAACCCGAAGGCGGCCGCAACAAAGCCATCCTGGAGACCATGTACAGTTGCGGATTGCGGGTAAGCGAAGTGGTGAATTTAAAGATCTCTCAACTGTACCTCGATCTCGGCTTTATCCGGGTATTGGGCAAGGGCGATAAAGAACGGCTGATACCCATTGGCAGTACGGCCGTAAAATATATTTCCATTTACCAGAAAGATATCCGGGTGCATACCGCCCCGCAAAAGGGAAATGAAGATGTGCTATTCCTGAACAACCGGGGAAGCAAACTTTCCCGGGTCATGATCTTTTACATTATAAAAGGCCTTGCCACCAAAGCAGGCATTAAAAAAACAGTTTCGCCCCACACATTCCGCCATTCCTTTGCCACCCACCTGGTAGAAGGTGGCGCCGACCTGCGGGCTGTGCAGGAAATGCTGGGCCATGCCAGCATCACCACCACTGAAATATATACACACCTCGACCGGGAGTTTCTCCGAAAAACATTGGAGCAGTTTCATCCGGGGTTTAAATGAGCCGTAGCTGAAATGAGTTGCCCCCTTTTGTACGGCAACTTGTGCCCCGGTGGGTATTTAGCAGCCATTGATTTGTAAGGCAGACAATCCCCGCTTGCCTCCTGGCCGGGGGATACTTCTACCCGGGTTGTGGCAGGGTTGTTCCATAGTTGCTTTGGGTTGCCACAACTATGCCTTAACTATGCCACAACTATGCGACAACTATGCCGGAACCCCCTGGTTTCTTATACTGTCAAGTGCTTTATTCAATTATCATCAAGATGGTTAATGGTAAATTGCCCGGAGGGGATTGAATAGACACCTGCAAATAAAGGACATTGATATCCGTTGTATTGTCGCAACTAAGATTGCATGATAAATTTGTCGTCAAAATAAGGTTAAGTAAGTGAAAATCAACCCAACAATACAAAACTGAAAAAAATTTTGAAGCTTCGTATATTCGACAATACAAACGTTGGCTGCAAGCTTTTACAGACATACAAACTTAATGACACATATGAAAACTAATATCTTTACGAAAATATTTTTATATGCACTTTTCCCTTTGACAATAGCTTCTTGTTGTTTAGGAAATAGAAAGTGCAACCAAGATTATAACTCTGCAAGATTTCGTATTGTTAACTCACTTAATGGACAAGACCTTGTATTTGGTTCGTCAAAAATTTACGACAAAAACTTTATTAAATTTTATTCCTTAAATGGCACTGACACCATTTTGCATCATTATGGAGCAGGACCAAATCCAAATCCAGGACAAGACAGCCTTTTGTTTGTTGACTTTGATTATCGGAAACACAATGTTGTTTTCGTCAGAC
>DASUDW010000334.1:0-2635 GCA_036275415.1 Chitinophagaceae bacterium
CGCTGAGGCAAAAAGCAGGAGAAACTATCAAAGAGGTGATGTGATCAACTACCTGGATGGTGACTCACTTTCTCAGTCATCTTACGGCTACGGAGCTACCACTTTAATCAGCGACAAAACAAAAGTATATAAAGGCGGCAGTTGGAATGACAGGGCTTACTGGCTTACTCCCGGTGCAAGGCGCTACCTGGAAGAAACAGAAGCCTTAAGCACCCTTGGTTTTCGTTGTGCTATGAACCGTATGGGAAGCCCTGAAGGTAATAAGCGCAAAACTGGCCAACACTTTAAAACAAGAAGGCAAAAAAGATAATTGATAAATCAAATTACTGATAAAAAATCCCTCCGATAGTTTGGAGGGATTTTTTTTGTTGAAATTCTCCTGTAACGAAAGATTAATTTTGCCTCATGCAAATTGAAGAACTATATAAACTTTATCTGAAACATCCTTCAGTTCAAACAGATTCCCGTAAACTAAAACCGGGTGATATTTTCTTTGCATTAAAAGGCGATAATTTCAATGGCAACACATTTGCAAAAAAAGCAATTGACGGAGGCGCCGCCTTTGCAATAATTGATGAGCCCGAATTTGAAATTCCGGGTAAAACAATATTAGTTGAGAATGTATTGACAACCCTGCAGCAACTGGCAAAACACCACCGGGAACAATTCACTATTCCCTTTATCGGTATAACAGGAAGCAACGGGAAAACCACTACCAAGGAACTGGTTCATGCAGTGCTTTCTTCCACCTATAAAACCTATACGACAGAGGGGAACCTGAATAACCATATTGGTATCCCCCTCACCCTTTTAAAGATAAAAGAAGATGCAGAGATAGCTGTTATTGAAATGGGAGCCAATCACCAGCGGGAAATAGCCGGCTATTGCGAATATGCACAACCAACCTATGGCATAATCACCAATTGCGGCAAGGCCCACCTGGAAGGATTCGGCGGTGTAGAAGGCGTAAGAAAAGGAAAAGGCGAACTATACGATTATATCCGGGAACACAATGGCACCCTTTTCCTGATGAAGGATTATGATTACCTGCTGCAAATGAGCAGTGGTATAAAAAACATCATCCAATACGGAACCTCAGATGCAGATGTAGAAGGCGCTGTATTTAAAAACGAACCCTTTCTCGAAGTAAATATTAAAAGGGGGGCTGCCATCCGCACCATACAAACACATTTAGTAGGTGAATATAACCTGCCCAATGTATTGGTTGCAGTTACCGTGGGCAAGCATTTTGGAGTTGCGGATGAAGAAATAAAAAAAGCTATTGAAAATTATACCCCCTCCAACAGCCGATCTCAATTAATAGAAAAAGGAAGTAATAAGATAATCCTGGATGCTTATAATGCCAATCCCAGCAGTATGAAACTGGCAATAGAAAATTTTGCCCGTTTAAAAGCAGAAAATAAAATACTAGTATTGGGTGCAATGGCCGAATTGGGTGAAGAAAGCCTGAAGGAACATCGGGATATCATTAACCTGATTCAACATCATTCCTGGAAAGCGGTGTTATTGGTAGGCGGTGATTTCCTCAAAATTGAACAGCCTTTCACTACTTTCGCTTCTGCAACAGAGGCTAAAGAATGGTTGCAACAGCAAAATATAGAACACTCACACATATTGGTAAAGGGCAGCCGAAGTATGCAAATGGAAAAAGTACTGGATCTTTAAATTTTTATCATGAACTGGAAAGAAATATTCCCGCAATTTGAACCAGGCTTAATTGAGATAATCGAAAAAGAAGCTGTACAAAGAACTTTTCTTGCAGGAGAGGTGATAATGCGGACCGGGCAATACATAAAATCTGCCGCATTGGTACTGGAAGGCCGTGTAAAAATTTACAGGGAGAGCCAGGATGGCGGTGAATTCCTGATGTATTATCTCGGACCGGGACAAGCTTGTGCCGTTACAATGATTTGCGCCATCCAGTCTCAGCAAAGTGAAGTAATGGCCAAAGCAGAAGAAGACACAGAAGTACTGATGATACCTATTCAGTTGATGGACGAACTGATGAATAAGTATAAAAGCTGGTATCAGTTCGTTATTATGACATACAGAAGCCGTTTTGATGAGCTACTAGCTGTAATTGACAATGTTGCTTTCCGCAATATGGATGAAAGACTTGAGTTTTACCTTAAAAGGCATGCTAATACTACCGGAAAAAAAACCATTGAAACTTCTCACCAGCAAATTGCAGACGACCTTAACAGCTCCCGGGAAGTAATTTCAAGATTACTGAAGAAAATGGAACAGCGTAACCTGCTGAAACTTCATCGAAATATGATAGAATTGCTGTAGACGCTGCTGTGATTTGAGTCACACTATGAGAGCTATATTCCCTTCACATTTGCATAAACAACTAAGGCATGGAAATAATCGGTTATATAGCTTCATTATTGATTGGCATTTCGCTGGGTCTCATTGGAGGCGGCGGTTCTATTCTTACAGTCCCGGTGCTGGTTTATTTATTTGGTGTAAACCCGGTGCTTGCAACAGCTTATTCATTATTTATTGTTGGTTCCACCAGTTTGGTAGGTGTATACCCCAAGTATAAAAGCGGGGAGGTAAATTTTAAGACTGCTCTCATTTTTGGCATACCATCTATTGCAGCGGTATTTGC
>DASUDW010000335.1:0-3564 GCA_036275415.1 Chitinophagaceae bacterium
AGATCTTGGCTACCGCGGCAAAGTGAAGAACTTCCTGCAGTTTGATATTAGCGGGTATTACCTGCAATACAACAACCGGGCAGGTACCATTACGGTAAGCGGCACCCCTTCATACCGGCTTATCACCAATGTAGGCAACAGCACCAGCAAAGGATTAGAGGGTTATGTAGAATTCAACCCCTGGAGGGCTTTTACCAACCCCGATAGCTATCGGGACACAAAAGCTGATATTATAATATTCGGCTCATACTCCTACACTGATGCCCGTTACAGCAGTGATCATAAGGATGCGGCCACTAAAGGGAAGAAAGTGGAGAATGCACCTCAGCATATTTTCCGTGGTGGTGTAACAGCTGGTTATAAAGCTTTTCTGCTAACCACACAACTAAGCTATGTAGATAAAACTTTCAGCGATGCAAATAATACATTGATTCCAACAGCTAACGGCAACAACGGCCTGATTCCTTCTTATACGGTTACAGACATTACGGCCACTTACAAAATCTCCAAAGGATTTACTATCAAAGCCGGTATCAATAACCTTACTGATGCCCGCTACTTTACCCGCCGTGCAGGTGGTTATCCCGGTCCCGGTGCATTACCGGCAGATGGAAGAACTTATTTTGTCAGTATTGGCGCTAAATTCTGACAAACAAATAAATGATGATAAAAGCCTTTCTTTAAACAGGAAAGGCTTTTTTATTCAACAAAATTCTTTTTGCATGATCCTGATCAGTTGATGTTATGATATACCATCAGCAAGCTGTCATTTTTTTGTCAAAGAAATTTCAATCACAGTTTCATGACATTGTCATGATAATTCTGAAGATTTACTGAAGAAAATTTGTGCATTCAATTTGAAAGTCATGCACAGATTTACGTTTTTAACAGCACTGGTAATACTCACCGCCAATGTGTATGCGCAAAATGACACCCTTTTCAACCGAACACTGGATGAAATAGTAATAACGGCCACCCGTACCGAAAGAAAACTCAGTAATGTAGCCGTTCCCACCACCATCGTCAATCAAAAAACTATACAATTATCCGGCTCACTCAGGATTAGCGACATACTGCAGGAACAAACCGGCCTTTTTATAACCAGCGGCACCGGCAGCAATGCAGTAGGCGGCGGGGTTTTTGGAAACGGTGTACAATTACAGGGCTTATCACCTGACCATACATTGATATTGCTGGATGGGGAACCTTTAATTGGAAGGCAGGGTGGTGTAATGGACCTGTCACGTTTTGCGGTAGGCAATATCCGTAAAGTGGAAATTGTAAAAGGCCCTTCTTCCAGTTTGTATGGAAGCGATGCGATGGGTGGTGTAATTAATATACTGACGGCCCCCCTGCAGGGCAACCAGTTCAATGCAGGTGTCAGAAGCGGGTCTTTCTTTCTTACTGACATGTATACATCCGGTAATAGTTCGTGGAAGAAAAACAACCTGTACTTCTTCCTGAACCGGAACAGCAGTAACGGTTATGAACTGGATAAATCAACCCCGGAAAAAACACTGGATCCCTTTTTCAACTATACCGGCCACCTGAAATTTACACACCGTTTTACCAATGATACACGGCTAATCCTGAATGCCCGTGGCTTTTTCGGCCACCAGGACAGCCGTTATGCCATAAACAGCCGCACCATTAATATTGACGGTGCCGGCAAAACAACCGATTACACCATAAACCCTGTATTTACTCATCGCTTTGACAACCGGCTGCAAACAAGTTTACGTTTAATGGCAAGCGGCTATCGCTTTACACAAAACCTGGATAGCATCGCTAACGGCAAAGCCTATTATGACGATGAGTTTTCGCAGGGCTTTTACCGGGCAGAAAACCAGACCGATTTTTCATGGAACACTCAAAATACATTAACCATTGGCGGTGGCTTTACCCTGCAAACGGTGAATACTACCCGCTACAGGAAAGAACAACAACAACAAATGTGGCATGCATTTGCCCAGCATGAATGGAAAGGCATAAAAAAACTGGTACTTATTTCAGGCCTGCGTTATGATTATAATACTGATTTTGCCGCAAGGCTCAGCCCGAAGGTTGCCCTCAACTATACCCTCAGTGAAAAATTGAAACTGATGGGCTCTTATGGAGCAGGTTTTAAAGCTCCTGATTTCCGCCAATTATACCTCAACTTCACTAATAATGCGGCAGAAGGCTACAGCATCTACGGCAGCAGCGAATTTTCCCTCCACCTGCTTCAGCAGCAACAAAGCCTCGGTATCATTGCTGTCATCTTACCGGCTGCCAACCAGGTAACAACTTTAAAGCCTGAAATTTCTGATGGTTTCAATGCCGGTTTACAATATACCCCGGCCGACCAGTGGCGGGTTGATTTGAATTTTTTCCGGAACGATGTAAGCAACCTTATTAATTATATTCCGGTAGCTACCAATGCCAATGGCACTTCTGTATTTAGCTACATAAATGTGAACAGGGCTTACACACAGGGTACAGAAGTGAATATTACTTACCGGCCTGCAGCAACGATCAATATTTGCGGTGGCTATCAATACCTTGAAACAGCAGACAAAGACCAGTTACAAAGAGTGAACGGCAAAGAAGTATATGGCCGTGATATTTCCAATGGTCCCGCCAGGCTGATGACCCGCAGCGACTATAGCGGATTACTGAACCGAAGCAAACACATGGCTAACCTCCGGATATTCTGGGAAAACAATAAAAAGATATGGAACGCTTCATTACGGTTTGTGTATCGTAGCCGCTTTGGCGTAACAGATAAAGATGGCAATGGATTTGCCAATATGAAAGAAGAGTATGCCCCGGGAATGTTACAAAGTAATCTTACAGCTGGTTACCGGGTCAGTAAGGCCTTTAACCTGCAGGCAGGTATCAATAATTTATTTAACCAGGTAAACGCCAGGTATATGCCTAACCTGCCCGGCATCAACTGGTTTTTTGGTATGCATTATTCATTTAAAAAATAAAAATCAACGATTATGAACAGGAAATTCGGCATTATTGCCCTGGCAGCTATCATAGGATTTACAAGCTGCGAAAAAGATGAGACCCCTACCCCCTCAGTAGTAAACACAAAAGACTTTCTGGTAAACGGAAGCGCATCTAATGGTAATTATAATTTCTTCAAATTTGAAACCGCCGGTGAAGTTCCAGCCAGTGATTCCAATTCTACCAAATGGGATTTTGCCATGCGTTTTGAAACCTTTATCGTCAACAGCAACGCCAGTGGCCCCGGTAATGCCGGTGTTCAAATACTCAGTCAGCCGTTTGACAATGTTACAGATGCACCTTCAACCGGTTACCGGTATGATACAGCTGCCGCTCAAAAAGCCATAAAAGGAAGTGATTGGTACGTTTACAACCCCACTACCCGTACTTTCGCACCCATTGCAGGCAAGACATTTGTTTTCCGTACTGCCACGGGCAAATACGCAAAAATGGAAGTAATAGCTGCTGATCCGGCTGATGACCTGGGAAATATTGTAGTACCCCCTACAAGGCCCACGAAGATCAAGTATAAAATAAGGGTAGCCTATCAGCCCAGCGGAAGTACAAAAT
>DASUDW010000336.1:0-13023 GCA_036275415.1 Chitinophagaceae bacterium
CTGCCACGCCTTTCTGGCAACTTACCACTACCGGGAGTTCTACTTCGTTTATTTCTTCGCCACCTTCAATTTCTCTTGTCACAGTAGCTTTGTTACCGGCGAGTTCGAATTTGGTGGCCAGTGATATGTAAGGCAGGTCCAGCATCTCAGCCACCATACCGCCGATAGAAGATCCGTTGTAGTCAATCGTTTCTTTACCGGTAAAGATGATATCATAACCACCCTGCTTTGCCACCTCTGTAATTTGTGCGGCAATTAAATAACTGTCCTGACTGTCGGCATTTACCCTGATCGCTTCATCGCCGCCCAGCGCCAGGGCCTTGCGGATAATGGGTTCAGCATCGGCTGTACCCACTGTTACCAAATGAATGACAGTGGAAGCGTCGGCTTCTTTCAGTTCAATGGAACGAACCAGGGAATACCATTCATCATAAGGATTAATGATCCACTGCACACCATTTACATCGAATTTCGTGTTGTTATCGGTGAAGGCTATTTTTGCCGTGGTATCCGGCGTTTTACTGATACAAACCAGGATCTTCATTGCGTATTGTTTAGATCGTTAAACAGATAGTTGTTTATGCAACTAAAGCAAAGATAAGGGAGGTGAAGTGATAATTGAAAATTTATTAACGGATAATTATTCAGATTGGAAAGGATTGAAAAAATAAAGCAGCTATTGCAGGAGAACCCAGCCGATTGTTTCCTTCAGCATGCACTGGCCCTGGAAAATATCAAGATCGGGAATGATGAAGAAGCCCGCCGTTTATTTGAAGAAATTTTAAACAGGGACCCTGATTATATCGGGAGTTATTACCACCTGGGCAAACTGCTGGAACGAAATGACAAAACGGATGAGGCGATTCAGGTCTATGAAAAAGGAATGGCAGCGGCTAAAAAAGCAGGGGATAACCATGCTTTTGGTGAATTGAGGGGTGCATATGAAGAACTGACCTTTTAACCCATGGCCCCTGATACGGAACATATCAGGGCATATTTATTAAAACTAATAATTCCCGAATGGGCTTACTGATCCGGTTTCTGGATTCCATCAAAACACAGCAGCTTTTTTTGCCAACAGACAAGCTGCTGCTGGCCGTTAGCGGCGGGGCAGATTCTGTGGTGCTATGTGAGCTCTGCCGCCAGGCCGGGTTTGATTTCATCGTTGCCCATTGCAATTTCAGGCTAAGAGGAAAAGAGAGTGAAAGAGATAAAGCGTTCGTGGAGAAGCTTGCGAAGAAATATGATATTGGTTTTTTTGTAAAAGATTTTGATACGGAAAAATATGCCGCAGATAATAAACTTTCTATCCAGGAAGCGGCAAGGGCTTTACGTTATGAATGGTTTGAGGAGTTGGTGAATAGTGAATTGTCAATTGGCAATAAGAATATGCAGGATACTAATCACCATTCACCAAACAACATTCACCTGTTAACTGCACACCACAGAGATGACAATGTTGAAACGCTGCTGATGAATTTTTTCCGGGGTACCGGCCTGCACGGGTTAACTGGTATTCCTGCGTCTTACGGACATATCAGGAGGCCGCTGCTGCCATTTTCCAGGGAAGAACTGCTGCAGTTTGCACAGGAAAACAAGCTTGACTTTGTTGAAGATTCTTCCAACCTGTCCTCTAAATACACCCGTAATTTTTTCCGTAATGAGCTCATTCCGCAAATAAGCAGCGTATACCCGCAGGTAAAAGAAAACCTGGCCGATAATATTGAACGGTTCAAAGAAATTGAAAAATTGTACCGCCATGCGGTCAATGACCTGAAGAAAAAACTGTGTAAGGTAAAAGGGGCAGAAGTACACATCCCCGTTTTACTGTTGTTAAAATACAATAACCGGGCATTGATCTATGAGATCATCCGGGAGTATGGTTTCAATGAAAAACAGGTGGACGAAGTGATGAAACTGGCTCGCAGTGAATCGGGAAAATTTATTGAATCGCCGGCGCTCCAATTCCGTATCATCAAACACCGGCATTGGTTCATTATAAGTCCTGCCCAAAGTAGTTCGGCTGCCACTATTGTAATTGATGCAAAAGATAAATCAGTTGGTTTTGAAAAAGGAATTCTCCGCTTTGAAATAACCAGTAACCCTGCCTTGCCTGCAGGCAGCAACCATATTGCCTGTCTTGATACTAAAGAAATAACTTTTCCGCTGCTGCTCCGCCCCTGGAAGACGGGTGATTACTTCTACCCGCTGGGCATGACCAAAAAGAAAAAATTGTCCCGCTTTTTCATTGACCAGAAATTGTCAAAGACTGAAAAAGAAAATACCTGGGTGATCGAGAGCCATAAACGTATCATCTGGGTGGTGGGCCAGCGTATTGATGAACGCTTTAAATTGACCGATAAAACAAAACAGGTATTAAAGATCTCTTTAGAAACCTAAACTGTCTTTCACTTTCCACCAGAATTGTTCTGCCGGCTGGTAATCCGATTTTAAAATAGCCGCTGCTGCAATAATGAAGCCTATGCCAAATAAGGCGCCCCAGATATGGGCGGAGTGATTTACATTATCCTTGGCCTGTTTTTCCAGGTAGGTGGATGCTATGAGATATAAAGGTCCGAAGATATATCCCGGAATAACCGGCGGAATAAAGAAGAATCCCAGTTTGGCTGCAGGGTCAAAGAGGATACCGGCAAACACTACGGCACTGACAGCGCCGGAAGCACCAAGGCTTCGGTAGTAATAATCATTTTTATGTTTGATAAAGGTTGGTATAAGGCAAACAAACAAGGCCAGTATATACATACCAAGGTAGAGCAATTTCCCTTTTTCGCCGAAGAGGATGGGAGACGAGAAACTGTTTTCCACAAACTCGCCAAACATATACAGGGAGATCATGTTAAATGCGAGATGGGCAATATCAGCATGTATCAGACCGCAGGTAAAGAACCGGTACCATTGGCCCCGTTCTGTAACGGAGGGCGGATAGAATATAAGGTCATCAACGAACTTCTGGTTGCTGAAGGCGCTGAAAGAAATCAAACAAGTTATGATGATGATGATGAGGGTAATGCTTAAGCTCATAAGTTGACAGTCAGGTTAATAATTGTTGGTTTGATAAAGTATTTCCGGTCTATTTATGATGATATTTTTCATTTTTATTGATAGTGCAGGCCCTGTACACCTGTTCGGCCAGGATCAACCGCACCAACTGGTGGGGAAAGACCAGTTGTGACAAACTCCATTTATAATTGGCCCTTTTCATTACAGCATCGTCCAGTCCGTATGCGCCTCCGATCAGGAAAACAATGCGTTTGGTGCTTTCGTTGGCCCTTGCCTGAATAAAGGTGGCGAGGCCTTCGGAACTTAACTGTTTACCTCTTTCATCCAATGCCACGAGGTAATCTTCTTTTTCCAGCCATTGCAATATGGTTTCCCCTTCTTTTTTTTTCAGGTCCATTTCACTGAGCATGCCGGCATTTTTGGGCTGGGGAATGATCGTCCATTCCACTTTGTAATATTTCGCAATGCGATGGGTGAAATCTTCCACACCGGCTTTAATATATGGTTCATGATTTTTTCCGACGGACCAGAAACTTAATTTCATAGGGCATAAATATAAACATTCGGTTTATTTTTCTTTCTTCACTCTCATGTCTGTCCGGCATGCGGCACTCTCCATTACATGGAGAGGGAGCGAAGCCCACTCCGATAATATAAACAGTCTTTAAACTTTCGGAGTGTATTGCCCTCTCCACCTCGTGGAGAGGGTATGGGTGAGGTAATCATTAACGCCAAAAAAAAGTCCTGCATTACTGCAGGACCCTTTATTACGCCATTAGCCTGTTTACTTTATTTCATAATCTTTTTTGAAGGACATCAGGGTAGCCCTGTACAACGCATTGGTGGGATCCAGTGTGGCAGCTTTCAGGTAATACTGATAGGCTTCTGCCAGGTAGTGGGCATCTTCCAGCATAAAAGCCAGGCGATAAGCCTGTTCTGCCGGAGCCTCAAAAGCAGCACCCTGTGCTTTCATTTCGCTTTCAATGGCCGCATAGGTTTCTTTGGTTACATAGTTGAACATTTTCAATTCTTCATTTTCTTCTCCTTTAATGGCGGCAGTCCAGAAATAAGTGCTACCCGGTTTAAGCTTCTTGATAAAGTCCGCAATAGGTATTTTCAGCTTGGTGACACTGGTTTTAAAGATCGGCTGGGTGATATTATCGCTGCTATACAGGAAAAACTCGAACTCTTTGGCTTCTGCATAGGACTTCCAGGAAAGCGGGAACCCATCACCTGCCGAATAATTTACTGTATCCAGTCTCGGGTCTACCCAAATATTATTGATAGAACGGGTCACCGCACCCACATTATTCATATAGGCTTTGCGGTTGCTGCCGGGTGCACCAGATGACTTGGTCATTTGCGCCCATACATATTTTACATAATTGGCGCTGAGGGAATTGCTGCCCACTTTACAGGAATCGCCCATGTTTTTTAAAGCAAAGCTGCCCGGCTTGCTCAGGGTGAACATAGCCGCTTCATTACAGATAAGAGTGACGGCAGCGCCGGCAGGTATTTTAAGGGTGGCATTACCCGACAGTGATTTACCCACTTTGGCCTTTGTCTCTACGTTGTTTTCCACCACCATTACGTTGCCTTTGAAACTATAGAGTAAATAGTTATTCTGGGCATTGACCGCAACAGCTATACAACTTAACAGGATAAGGAATTGCATTTTCTTCATGATATACTATTTGAATTTATGAGGTAGAATGTTCTTGTTTTTCTTCCGGTTGATCATGGTTGTGATGGTTGTTAGTATGATGTTCATCATCACTTCCATGATGATGAGGTTTAAAGACTGTCTGGTAACCGAATTTACGGTGCATCCAAACGGCCCAGGCCTCATAAAAGTAGATTACGTCAACTGCCATTACAATTACAATCAGCGAAAGCTTCATATCCAGTTTGATGCGGTACCTGTCGAACAAGTAGATACCCACATAAGTGAAGAAAATCGCTGATGCCAGCTGGGCAATCTTTGCTACTAAATGGAACCAGATATGGTTTTCAAGGTAATAACGGATGAAAAAAGACATGTGCAGCCATCCGATAAAAATGGCCACCAGCCAAACGACCCATAAAGGTAGCGTTTTAATATAGTTTTTCTCCAAAACCATGGAAATAATGTTGGCATGTACCACAATCCCGTTCATGTCAGGCACCGTTTTTCCATAGAATTTCTCATTCATCGGCGTGAACTTCTTGTCATCTATGTTATTGGGATCTGTATTGATATAGCCCAGCAAGGCAATTCTGCCACGTATGGCTGACGTATCTACATTGTCCATCAGGAGGTCATTCGGTTCAATGATCTGGTATTGATGGGTACGCCGGGTATAGTTGATGATCTCTTTCTTTTTGCTGGGCAAGGTGGGTAAAATGGTAGAATCATATTGTTTAAGCAGCGAATAAACAAAGCTGGGGTACCTGATCTTGTTGACACTGTCAATCTTTAGTTTGAGGGTTGGGTTCCAGATGCGAAGGGTGGCAATTTCTTCGTTGAAAAAATTAACGTATCCCTCTGTTCCGGATGAATAGGGTTTGAAATAATTGCTGAAGTAAACACCTTCATCCCTGTCCAGTGCCCCTTTAAAACGGCTGGCCAGTACCAGCATGGGTGTTCTGGCCACTACGGCTTTCATCATTGAATCTTTTACCGGGTCCCTGGCTTCTTCCATCCACACATCCAATCCGATTGCACGGGGGCCATAAGAAGCTGTTTTATCGATGAGCATGGCCAAGCCTTCACGGTCCAGGTCGCCGATATTGATAATAACAATGGTACTGTCCAGTTTGGTGTCTTTTCCCTTTCCCAACTTGGCATAAGCCAGGTCATTGAAATCAAAATCCTTCATCGCCAGTTTCAGCGGGTTCAGAAAATAGAAATTGATGGGGATAGAACCGAGTACGACAATAAAGACGAAGACCCAGAGTGTTGAAAAAATCGTGTCTTTCTCATAAAGGTATTTTGTCAAATGACCGTGTACCTTCTTTGCCTGAGTGCCGATTTTTTTGACTGTTTTTTTCATTGAATTGCTTTGAAGCCGCCCGGCAGTTGATTAACAATGATTTGCTAAAGATAGTAAGGGTTGCAACGACCATCTTTTTTCTGTCATCTCCGATCAGCGAATAAAAGCTGAAATATTGCGTAAAGAAAGGCTTTATGCAGTTATTCCCTTGTAAATCCGTAAATTAGTCAGCCGAATTTATGAGAAATTTTTTTTCCATAATTATTCTTACCGGTTTGTTTTGGCTGTGGACAGGCAATTCCTCCTTTGGGCAGGCGCCTGCCCCTCCCAAACCAAGGGATACTACCATCAAAGGCCCCCAGACTTTTGCTATCATCATGGGGATTTCCAATTACAAATATGTCCGTAAGCTGAATTATGCCGATAAGGATGCTGAAATGTTCAGGGATTTTCTCAAATCACCGGCCGGTGGCAGTTTGAGTGATGATAACATTTACACGTTGTTGAACGAGCAGGCCATGGAGGCGAATTTTTTTATTACCGGTTTTAAATGGCTGAAGGCAAAAAATCTTCAAAAGGGAGATAAGCTTTTCATATACATGTCGGGCCATGGTGATGCCATTGACGAAGACCAGTTCTTTTACCTTGCCTACGACTGTAACCCTGCGGGAGACAAGAACAGTTACCTGGTAAGCGGAGCCATCCGGATGGCGGATGTTAAGATCAAGATCGCCAAAGAAACCGCAAAAGGGGTAGAAGTGTTCCTTATCATGGATGCCTGCCGCTCCAACGAATTGCCCGGCGGTACAGAAGGCCAGGGCTTTTTCAATTCAGCCATTTCTGAAAAGCGGGTAGGGGAAATCATTATGCTGGCAACGGGTGCCGGCCAGGAATCGCTGGAAGATGCCAGGATCGGTAACGGGCATGGCCTGTTTACCTATTACCTGGTCGATGGCCTGAACGGTATGGCCGATGAGGAGGGAGAGAAAGATAATAAAGTGACGGTGGAAGAGATCAAGAAGTACATTGATAAGAATGTACCCGTAGTGGCCCAGCAGCAATTTAAGCGAAAACAAGAGCCCTATATCTGTTGTACAGAAAACAGCAGTAAAGTGGTAAGTATTGTGGATCCTGTTTACCTGAACAAGTGGCTGGAAAAAAAGAAACAGTGGAAGGGGGGCAATGCAGTGGCGGAGGGTTTATGGGGCATCTGGTCCAATACCGCCGATACGGCCCTGGCCGATCTTTATAATTCATTTCATACGGCATTAAAAGAAAGCAAACTGATCGGTAATAATTCAGCTGAATTTTATTACGATCAGATGGAGAAAAAGTACCCGGGCAATACCTATACACTTGATGCACAGTCAACCCTTGCCGTGGAGTTTGTCAACTTTGCACAGAGCAAGATCAATCTTTACCTCGATTGCAAGGACCCTGCCTCCATACAAAAGATACGGGCACAGATTGATGAAGATGAAAAAACGGATGAGATCGATGCCAGCCTCGACCGTATGGAAAAAGTAGCCCGCCAGGAATTCTTTGAAGTAGGTAATATGCTGGAAAGGGCTATCGGTTTCATTATGCCGGATGACCCTGATTTTGCCAGGTCGCTGATGGGAAGGATGTATTTCTTCAAGGCAAGGGGTTATTTCAGCAGCGGAAGGAAACAACTGGATATCAACAAAGCATTTCAATATGCTTATTCGGCCAAAACTTCAGAGAAGAATGCCGCCTATGTGATGCATACCCTTGCATCGCTGCACCTGGATAACAACCGGCTGGACAGCGCCATTTTTTATTCGCAGCGGGCCATAGACATTGCACCAAAGTGGCGTTATCCCTATGTTACGCTGGCTTTTTGTTACAAAACACTTAATAAGGCTGATTCAGCCATTAAGTACTACCGGAAATCCATTGACCTGAACCCGGATAATGCGGATGCCTATGTGGACCTGGGCCATTTTTACTATTCCCGGTCAAAGGCTGATTCTGCACTGGCTTATTATGAAAAAGCCCTGGCCATTGACCCCGGTAACACTTTTGCCAGTAATAATATCGGGTGGATCTATCATGACAGAAAAGTTTATGATAAAGCAATCAACTATTTTAAACAGAGTATCAACGCCGATCCCAAATTCATCAATGCGTATAACGGGTTGAGCAAAACATTTTTTGAAAATGGCCAGTCTGATTCTGCGTTGATTTATTATACAAAGGCATTTGCCAATTACCAGGATAAATCGATCGTTAATGTTTACATTGGCAATTTTTACCGGGAGCTGAAACAGTTCGATTCCGCCAAGAATTATTACCGGATGGCAGCCGAACTGGATCCCCTGTATGAGGAAGCGTTCAATAACCTGGGAAAGGCAAGTTTTGCCTTGCAGCAACTGGATTCTGCCAACTTTTATTACCGGAAGGCATTAACGGTGAATCCGTATTCGGCTTTTGCCATGATCAACATAGGCCTGGTGTTTAAAGAATTGAAAAAGCCGGATTCTACCTATGCTTATTTCCAGCAGGCAGTACGTACGGAACCCTGGAACCCTTCCATCCTCAACAGCCTGGGTGTTATTTACGGCCAGGAAAAGAATTATGATTCTGCCAAAAAGTATTTCCGCAAAGCACTGGATGTAAGGGCAGATTATAAACTGGCCTCCAATAACCTGTTGAAGATTTTCAGGGAACTTAACCAACTGGACTCTGTTACCAACTTCCTGAAAGGTTCTTCCCTGATGGATCCCGGCAGCCTGGGTTACCTGGATGAAATGGGCCGGGTTTTCCTGGAACAGAAGCGCTACGATTCAGCCCGTAAGTACTACCGTATAGCATTGGCCAAGGATCCGCTGAACCCGCAAATTTTGAATAATATGGGACTGGCATTCCAGGGCCTTAAAAGGTATGATTCGGCCAAAATTTATGTACAGCGGGCCATGCAGGCCGATCCCAATAACCAGGTTTTCTGGACCAACCTGGCAGTCATTTTCCGGCAACTGAAATTATTTGATTCTGCCTCTTTTTATTACCGGAAGCAAATGCTGGGCAAGCAAAATATTACAGCGCAGGTGTACCTGACCATCGGTAATGTAATGGAGGATATGAAGCTGTATGATTCAGCCGTAGTCTATTTTAAGAAAGCCATTGAACTGGATCCGGCGTATGTAGAAGCCTATAGTAATCTCTGTGCCATTTTTATTCAATTAGAACAGGCGGATTCAGCTATTGCCTACGGACGAAAAGCCGTTTCCCTTTCTGACAAGAATGAAAACGCTTACCAGAACCTGGGCCTGGCCTTCCATGTGAAAGAAATGTATGATTCTGCCATTGTGTACCTGAAAAAGTCGATCGATGTCAATCCTTCCAAAGGCAAAAATTATTTTCAGCTTGCCTGCAGTTATGCATTGAATAAACAACCTGACCAGGCCATTCAGTTCCTGAAACTGGCCTATGAGATAGGGTATAAGAATACCGATGCCCTGTTCACCGACCCCGATTTAATCAGTTTACGGGAGATCAAGGCTTACCAGGAGTTGCTGGATAAATATGTGCCGGGCTGGCGACAACGGTGATGATAAATCTCTCTTTTCCACTTACAATTTTTGCCCTATATTTGCCGCCCGATCGATAAAAAGATTGGCCCCGTAGCTCAACTGAATAGAGCATCTGACTACGGATCAGAAGGTTTCAGGTTTGAATCCTGACGGGGTCACAAAAAAGCTTCACCTAAGTGGAGCTTTTTTATTTTCAACGCCCATCCTGATCATTTTAGTGAGAAAAGAGCATATGACTTTGTATAAGAAGGTTACAGTCCCGATAGCTATCGGGATGAATCCTGACGGGGTCACAAAAGGTTAGCCGAAAATGCTAACCTTTTTTATTTCAGGAAAGTTCCTGCTCATTTAAATGCGGAAGCGATAATTATTTTGTAAAAGGCAACCGCAGGCCATCCAGGAACAGGTTGATTTTGGATTCAGTTAATGATTTAGGCGAATAAGCGTAAAGCACAGCAATATAGTTTCCGTCTGTCCACCCCTTTACTTTCCAGTTATTATTTTCCTGGTCCTGCCAGTAATCCAAAACACCCCTTGTAAGCTCATTGCTATTCAAGTGGTGGCCCTTTCCATAGCCGGCCGCTTTGGTAATACCAAATGACTGTTTGAGGTAATCCATATAAGCGATCAGCATATCTTCAGCCAATTGCATTTCCCCGATGGAGCGGAGAAGTTTTACGCAAATAATACCGTATGATACTTCACCTGACACACATTCACCATTATAAATTATTGATGAATCCTGGCTCATGGAAACCTTAAACGGCGCTTCGCAATAGCTGTAGTAGGTACAACCAGACTGCCCGGCAGGATATTTCTTCATCGTTTGAGCAAAAGAAATGCTGCAGGTAAACAACGCAATAAAAAAAGGAAGAATTTTTCTCATGTTGCTGTCAAACTCATTTTATTTCATACCCGGGAAGCGGAGCCCTTCGAGGAAAATTTCTGTTTTCTTATCAGGCAATTCTTTGGCGCTGTGTACATGCAGGACACAGATAAAATTACCATTAGTCCAGGCTTTAATTTTCCATTTGTTTTTTTCCGCATCTTCCCAGGTATCGTAAATGCCACGGGTATTGTCCTGTTTTTTGAGTTTGTGACCTTTGTCGTACCCCTTTCCTTTAACAATACCATAGTCCAGTTTCAGGAAATCGAGATAGGTGACCATGGTATCCTGGGCTGCATCCAGGTCTGCTATCGGCTTTTTTAAGCGGACACAATAGATGCCGTAAGTGACACCTTCCTTTTCGCAATCATCGGCATAAACGGTGGAGCCGTCTTCCAGGTCATAGGCATCAAAGCGACCGGGAAAACAAAATACTTCCACTGTACAGCCGGTAGTACTGATGGCCACCCTTGCCGGGTCCTGTGCCTTCGTGGCCACTGTGGATGCCATAAGCAAAAGGAACATTACTATTTTTCGCATAAGCTAAAATTTTAGGATGCCTGAGGTAACCGGTAATAGACAGCTGCTGTAAAGATAAATGCCTTTCCACTTTGGTTGCAAGGGTGCAATAAATAAAACCACTCCACCTAAATCTTTATCTTGCAGTCCACAACTGCCTGCCATGAGTGCCATCTTTCATTATGGGATTGACCGCCTGACTACTGCTGTTGCCTTGCAGATTGCAGCAGGGAAAATTAAAGGGGTATTGAGCCATGCTGCCCTGCAAAAGATCACACAAAGTAATGATGCAGTAAAAGAGATAGTAGCCCAGAATATCACCGTATACGGGGTGAATACCGGTTTTGGTATACTGGCCAATACCGCTATTTCGGCTGAGGATACTGCCACACTTCAATACAAGATTTTGCAGAGCCATAGTGTAGGAGTAGGGGACCCGATTCCGGCGGAAGTAGCCAAACTGATGCTCATCACCAAAGTACATGCCCTGGCACAAGGGTATAGCGGTGTGCAGTTGTCTACCCTGGAACGAATAATCTGGCATATTGATAATGATGTAATACCCGTGGTGCCGGAAAAAGGCAGTGTAGGTGCCAGCGGTGACCTGGCGCCCCTGGCCCATTTGTTTTTACCCCTGATTGGTTTAGGTGAAGTATTTTATAAAGGAAACCTTTTACCTGCACAGGAAGTTTTAAATCATTTTCAGTTAACGGCCATACCGCTGGGTCCCAAAGAAGGATTGGCGCTTATCAACGGCACACAATTCATTTTATCCTTTGCCGTAAAGGCAGTGCAGCGAATGCATAACTGCCTCGAAGCGGCAGATATCATTGGCGCCATGAGCCTGGAAGCACTTACCGGCACCAAAGCCCCTTTTGATGAACGTTTGCATGCCTTGCGTCCCTACAAGGGCAATAAATTAGTGGCGCAGCGCTTACGGTTTTTGCTCAGCGATTCTGCCATCATGCAAAGCCATGTGGATTGCGGCAGGGTGCAGGATCCTTATTCATTACGCTGTATGCCGCAGGTGCATGGTGCTTCCCGTAATGCGTGGCTTCATTTGAAAGAGTTAACGGAAACAGAGTTGAATGCCGTTACAGACAATCCTATTATTCTTGGCGCTAACGATACCATCAGTGGCGGCAATTTTCACGGGCAGCCTTTGGCGTTACCACTGGATTATGCCTGCTTTGCTGCTGCGGAAATTGGCAATATATCTGACCGCCGCTGTTATTTGTTACTGGAAGGCAAATGGGGTTTGCCTGTTTTGCTGATGAACAATGTGGGCCTTAACAGCGGTTTTATGATCCCCCAATACACAACAGCAGCCCTTGTGACGGAGAATAAGACGCTTTGTTTTCCTTCCAGTGCTGATAGTATCCCTACTTCGCTGGGGCAGGAAGACCATGTGAGCATGGGCAGCATCAGCGGAAGAAAGCTGAACCAGGTACTCGATAACCTGGAGTATATTCTGGCCATTGAATTATTGTCTGCCTGCCAGGCCATTGAATTCAGAAGGCCTTTAAAAAGTTCTGCTTTGTTAGAATATGCCCATGATTATGTCCGTGAGTTTGTAAGTTTTGCTGCCGAAGACCGCATCTTCGCTGAAGATGTAAACAAAGTGGCCGGACTTATCAAAGACTTTTCTTTTGTGGACAAGGTGAATGTTTTTGCCGCTTCTAAGGGCATCTACCTGAATTCCGGATTTGAAGTGTATCAGTATTAAAGCCTCAGAGCCACAGCGGCACAAAGATACACGGTGCAATCTCTGTGAAACTTCGTGTACTCCCTGTCTCCTTGGATCACTGCATTACAATTTCACCCCTGCTTCCAGCGCCAGTTCCATCATCGGCAGCAGCGCTTTTTCTCTTTCCTCCGCAGATATCTTTTCATGGGTGGGTATTACATCGGAGACGGTGAGCAGGGTTGCAGCTGTTTTACCCAGGTGTTTGGCATTGGCAAAAAGGGCAAATGCTTCCATTTCCACGGCCAGGCATTTTTTCTTCGCCGCTATTTTGGGTATATCGTTGTCCCTGCGGTAAAAGATATCACTGGAATGCACATTGCAGTT
>DASUDW010000337.1:0-3458 GCA_036275415.1 Chitinophagaceae bacterium
CGCCGCAACATAAACCATTACTGCGGCAACGTTTCATTTCTACCAGTTCGGCATCCAGTGCTTCCAGAACTTTGCGGGGTGCTTCATAAATATTGTTGGTGCGGCCAAGGTAACAACTATCGTGGTACGTAATTTTTTTGCCTTTAAAACTTCCACTTTCTTTCATCTTTACTTTTCCTTCATCAATGAGTTGCTGTAATAAAGTAGTATGATGAATTACTTCATAGTTTCCTCCTAAGGCCGGGTATTCATTTTTTAAGGTGTTAAAACAATGCGGACAGGTGGTTACAATTTTTTTGATACCATAGTTATTCAGCACCTGGATATTATTGTAGGCCATCATCTGAAACAGAAATTCATTGCCTGCACGCCGGGCCGGATCACCGGTGCACATTTCTTCTTTTCCAAGTATGGCAAACTTCATTCCTGCTTTATCCAGTATGGTAGCAAATGCCTTGGTGATTTTTTGAGCACGCTGGTCAAAGCTTCCGGCACAACCTACCCAGAACAGTACGTCAATCGTTTCGCCATTAGACATAATTTCTGCCATTGAAGGAATTCGCATAGTTTCAGAATTTGTTCCAAAACTATGGCAAATGAACTAAAAACCTGTTTGTTGAACTCACTTATTAAGGCAGCGTTTATCTTTGAGCCTCATGCTTAAGAAATTTATTGAACGATTGACGAATTGGGAACTCTGGCCTTTTGCCGTACTGTATTTTCCATTGAGCTTTTTCTGGATTGGCTATATGTTGCGGAGCCGAGCTGTTTGGTTTTTTACACCTTCCAATCCCACCATTGCATTTGGAGGTTTTGAAGGAGAGGGTAAAAAAGAAATGTACGACCAGTTGCCACCGCATACTATTCCCCGTACTATTTATATAATGCATGATCTTTCTTTTGATGAAGTGCGGAAAAAGATTGCAGAGGCGGGATTTACTTATCCCTTTATTGTGAAGCCGGATGTGGGTATGAAGGGAATCCTGTTTCGTAAAATTGATACCGAAGAGCAGTTGCAAAAATATCATGAACGGATTCCCGTGGAGTACATCGTACAGGATTTAATTGAGCTGCCTGTAGAAGTGAGTGTGTTTTATTACAGGCACCCGGCGCAACAAACAGGAACCGTAAGCGGCTTTATTTTAAAAGAGTTGTTGCATGTGATGGGCGATGGAACTTCAACATTAGAACAACTTATTCAAAATCACCCGAGGGCCAAACACCGGTACGATGAAATGCTGCACCGGCATGGTCATCGGTTTGACCGGGTTATTGAAAAAGATCACATTTTTTATTTATCATATGCCGGTAATCATAACAGGGGAGCACATTTCACTAACCTCAAACATGAAATAGATGAGCGCCTTTGCCGGGTATTTGATGAGTTAAGCTTATACTCCCAACATTTTTATTATGGACGGTATGATATTAAAACCACCAGCCTTGAGGATTTGAAGGCCGGAAAGAATTTTATGATCCTGGAGTACAATGGCTGCGGTGCAGAACCCAACCATATTTACGATTGTAACATGAAACTGATAGATGCCTACCGGGAAATTCTGCGGCACTGGAAAGCTCTTTATGAAATCAGCAAATACAATCACCTGAACGGATACCCCTACTGGAGTTTTAAAAAAGGGTATGATTTTATAAAAACTTCTCAGCAACATTTCAAGCTGCTCGAAAAATTTGATTAATTTAAGTGTAATATTACGCTGTGAGCGGTGATCAGAAATTCCTCTTACTATGTAATTACAATTATTCACTATGAGCGGCGACCAAAAATTCTTCTTAATACGTAATTACAATTTGTGGGCCCATATTTCAGACGAGGAGTATGAAGAGCTCAACCTGGTACATCATTTTATTGAGGCGCCTAAAGGTGAGTATGTGTACTTTGACAGCCATAATCACAATAAGCTTTATTTCTTAAAAGGCGGCACCATCAAAATCGGTCATATAGATAATGACGGTAAAGAAGTGATTAAAGAGATTATAAGAGAAGGAGAAGTGTTTGGTCAATTTACACTGGAACGGAATAATTTAAACGGGGAGTTTGCACAGGCCTATAAATCGGATGTTTCTCTGTGTGCGTTTAATATTGATGATTTTGAAAAGCTTCTTAAAAAAAAGCCTGAGCTCGCATTTCATTTCAGTAAACAGGTAGGACAAAAATTACATCGGTTACAAAACCGCCTCCTCAACCTTCTTAACAAAGACGTCAAAACAAGATTGGTCCATTTTTTAATTATGCTGGCGCAGGACGAAGGCGAAACTGATAACAGCGACACCTATACTATTCACAATTTTCTTACCCATGAAGATATTGCTCAGTTAATCGCCAGCAGCAGGCAAACTGTTACCACCATGCTCAATGAACTGGAAGGTAATGGGTTGGTAACCGTAACACGACAACTAATTAAAATACCCTCTGTTAAAAATCTCCAAAAGACTGTGGGTGTCTTTTAGCTGACAGACAACAGGTATCAGCAGGTGTAGCTTTGTTTCATCAATCAAAAAAAATGAAACAACTATTTGTAATCTCTTTACTGCTCGTTTCCGGTTTTGCATTTGCACAGGATCAACAGCGTTTACAACAATTCAACCTTGAAAAAGGGATAGCCGTTAAAGGTTATGATCCCGTTGCTTATTTCACACAAAATAAAGCCGTAAAAGGAAAAGCAGAATTTGCAGTGATTCACCAGGGAGTGAAGTATTATTTCTCTTCCAATACCAATAAAGAAGAATTTAAAAAAACTCCTGCTAAATATGAGCCGCAATACGGCGGATGGTGTGCTTATGCTATGGGAGAAACAGGTGAGAAGGTAGATTTTGATCCTGAAACGTTCAAGATTCTAAATGGCAAACTCTATTTGTTTTACAATAAGTTTTTCAACAACACTTTGCCAAAGTGGAATAAGGAGGAAGCCAATCTGAAAACGAAGGCTGATGTAAACTGGAAAAAATTCTATCATCTATAACTATTCAACATGAAATCTTTTGTCACATTTTTATTAGTACTGGCTGCTGTTTCATTACAGGCACAAAAAACAGAAGTATTTGCTCCCTCCGGTATTGCCTTGAATGGTTATGACGTGGTTGCGTTTTATGAGAACAAGGCAGTGAAGGGAAGTGATTCAATTACTACAGAGTGGAAAGGGGTAAAGTGGTATTTCAGCAGCCGGGCTAATAAAAACAGCTTTCTGCAAAAGCCGCAGCAATATGAACCACAGTTTGGGGGTTGGTGTGCTTATGGTGCTTCCCGTGGCTATAAGGCACCCACTGAGGCAGCTACCTATGCCATCATCAACAATAAGCTTTACTTCAACTACAATATGAAAGTAAAAGAACTGTGGGAGAAAAACCGGCAGGCATATATTGATTCAGCCAATGTAAAATGGCCTTCTTTTAAAAACAATTAAACTTTATAACCAAAACCAACGTATATGAAATTTCAA
>DASUDW010000338.1:0-3631 GCA_036275415.1 Chitinophagaceae bacterium
GAAATAACCGGTGAATAAAAGTATTAATAGAAACGGGGCAGCCATTACACGGTAAAGGGTAATCCCGTTTATTATATACCAGGCTTGTTTATGAGTTCGCATGGCCGGTATTATTTAGCCTGTTTAACATTGCTTGAATGTTAAAACAGTAACTGCTTCTCAGATAATATGCACAAAATTATCTATCTGGTTTAAAATTATTCTGGAAATCCTGGCGTAAAGTTCAGGATAGTTTAGATGCAAAAAATTAATACGGACGTTTTCATTGATAATTTAGCAAAAAACAACCTCTTAAGCAAGATTGCAGTTGAAATTGGTGCAATGCCGGTATTTTGTAATATTCCCGCCTGAAATTATATATACTAAATGGGTTAATTAACTTCACTGTATCATGGTGATTGTTCTCCAGATTATAACAGTGCTTCTATTCATTGTAATTTTCATTTTTCTTTCATTAAGGATGAAAAGCAGAAAAGAATTCACTCTCCTTCCGGAGAATTACAAAGAAATACTGAATGATTACATCCGTTTCTACAGGCAATTAGATGAAACAGGCAAAAAGCATTTTGAAGAAAGAGTAGAGCATTTCTTATCTGCTGTAAAAATTACCGGGGTAAATGCCGTTGCAGAAGATATTGATGTGTTATTAATTGCCGCAGCAGCTGTTATACCTGTTTTTTCCATCAGGGACTGGCAATATTTAAATCTGCATGAAATTTTATTGTACCCCGGATCTTTCAATGAAGATTTTGACCAGGGAGGAAAGGACCGCCACATTTCGGGTATGGTAGGCAGCGGGCCAATGCAGCATATGATGGTTATCAACAAATGGCAATTAAGACAGGGTTTTATAAACAGCCATGATGCCCATAACACGGCCATTCATGAATTTGTACACCTTATTGACAAAATGGACGGGACGATGGATGGAATTCCGGAGATCATCCTGGAAAGAAAATACGTACCGGAATGGAAAAAGCTGATGGATACAACGATAGCAAAAATGAAGAATTCGGGTTCGGATATTGATATGTACGGCGCTTCCGGTCCTGTAGAATTTTTTGCCGTGATTTCAGAATACTTCTTTGAACAGCCTGCAACATTAAAAGAAAATCATCCAGAGTTATTTAGCATGCTGGAGAGAATCTACAGAACCAATCTTCAATAAAATAGCTGAATTGAATTTTACTTCAGTCTGTCCTTAAAATCTAAGCCATTTTCCGTTAGTGTCTCTTGGGCAATTTCATAACCCGCATCAGCATGGCGTATCACTCCCATACCCGGGTCATTACGGAGTACCCTCGCTAATCTTGCTGCTGCATCATCCGTTCCGTCAGCCACTATCACCATTCCTGCATGTATACTATAGCCCATGCCTACCCCGCCACCATGATGCAGTGATACCCAGCTGGCGCCACCGGCTGTATTTACCAGGGCATTGAGCAACGGCCAGTCGGCCACCGCATCACTGCCATCCAGCATAGCTTCCGTTTCCCGGTTGGGTGATGCCACTGAGCCGGTATCTAAATGGTCACGGCCGATAACAATGGGAGCTTTTACTTTTCCGGAACGCACCAGTTCATTAAAAGCAAGTCCTGCTTTTTCTCTTTCACCCTGGCCCAGCCAGCATATTCTTGCCGGCAATCCCTGGAAAGCAATTTTTTCTTTGGCCATCTGCATCCATCGGATCATGCCTTTATTTTCCGGGAACATGTTCATGATCAGTTCATCGGTAACAGCAATATCATTCGGATCGCCGCTTAAGGCTGCCCAGCGGAAAGGCCCTTTGCCTTCGCAAAACAAGGGACGGATGTAAGCAGGCACAAACCCGGGAAAATCAAAACAACGTCCTTTTGTTTTCAGGTCCTCCATACTGGCTTCCGGATGCTGCTGTTCAAATTCCTGGGCCCTTGCCCGTATATTATTACCATAGTCAAATGTGATGGCACCTTTATCCATCAGTTGCAGCATCAGTTGTACATGCAGGTGCATACTCTCATAACTGCGGCGGATATACTCATCGGGGTTTTGTTCTCTCAGCACATTGGCCTGTTCGTTGTTCAGCGTATGCGGCACATAACCGATAAGCGGATCATGGGCACTGGTCTGGTCGGTCAATGTATCAGGAATTACATCCCGTTGTATCAAACGGTCCAGCAGGTCAACGGCATTACAGAGTACCCCAATACTTTTGGCTTCCCCTTCCCGGCGGTAATGCATCGCAGCATTGATGGCATCATCAATATTAACATGCTTTTCATCCAGGTATTTTGTTTCTATTCTTTTATCAATACGCCACTCTTCTACTTCAGCGATCAGGGCTACCCCTTCATTCATGGTAATGGCCAAGGGCTGGGCCCCGCCCATACCACCGAGTCCGGCTGTTACATTCAACGTACCTTTTAAGGTGCCGCCAAAATGTTTGTTGGCAATGGACGCATACGTTTCATAGGTGCCTTGCACAATACCCTGGGAACCGATATATATCCATGACCCGGCCGTCATCTGTCCGTACATCATCAGGCCTTTCTTTTCCAATTCATCAAAATGTTCCCAGTTGGCCCATTTAGGCACCAGTTGTGAATTACTGATAAGTACCCGTGGTGCATCTTTATGTGTTTTCAGGATACCCACCGGTTTGCCGGACTGTATCAGCAATGATTCATCATGTTCCAGCACCTTTAGTGCGGCTATGATATTATCCAACGCTTCAAAATTTCGGGCTGCCTTACCCCGTCCGCCGTATACAATCAGGTCATCAGGTCGTTCAGCCACCTCGGGGTCCAGGTTATTTAACAGCATTCTTAAGGCTGCTTCCTGGATCCATCCTTTACAGGTAAGGGTACTGCCTGTCGGTGTTTTGTATTTTACGGGATCGTAATGGCGGGTAATCGTTGACATAATTTAATAGTTTAACCTCTGCTATTTTATTCAAAATGAAAGATGCTTATTGGCTGATATTCCTGTGAGATCAGTTGTTAACCGCAAAAGTCGTTAATCTTGGAGAAAAAAATTATCTTGTCAGCTTAAATTAAAAGGTCAAATGAGTATTCATATAGGCGCTAAAAGAGGTGAAATCGCTAAAACCGTTCTAATGCCGGGTGATCCGTTGCGGGCCAAATATATGGCCGACCGCTACCTGCAGGAAGTGGAACTGGTGAGCCAGGTTCGCAATGTGTTTTATTTTACCGGTAAGTATAAAGGCAAAACCATCAGTATCGGGGCCAGTGGTATGGGCTGCCCATCTATTGGCATCTATTCTTACGAATTGTTTACCGAATATGACGTGGATAACATTATCCGCATCGGCACCTGCGGTGCGTATACCACCGAACTGAACCTGTTTGACCTGGTGAATGTGAACTATGCCTGCAGCGAGTCTACTTTCGCCAAATATGCCTGGGGAATCAGCGGCAGCAGCATCAGGCACCAGGGTAAAGCATTTCAGCTGCTTAAAAGAACGGCTAAACGTTTAAACCAGGAACTCAAGAACTGCAATGTGCATTCCAGTGATATCTTTTACCGCAGGGACAACGATATACCCAAAATAGCGGCGAAGAAAAAATGCCTGGCCGTGGAAATGGAAGCATTTGCCCTTTTTGCCAATGCCAAACACCTGGGTAAAACAGCT
>DASUDW010000339.1:0-4573 GCA_036275415.1 Chitinophagaceae bacterium
CTGAAAGTAAGGGGATAATTCCCTTTTAAGATTTCCACCAATAAAATTAAAAACATGTCATTCAATCTTCTTGAAATGGTAAAAGGTCATTTTAACAGTGATCTTGTAAACAAAGCTGCCTCTTATTTGGGCGAAAACGAAAGTGCTGTTACCAAAGCCTTATCAGGTATCATTCCGGCTGTAGCAGGCACAGTAGCCAGTAAGGCATCATCCGGTACTGCCGGTGCCAATGAAATATTAAATGCTGCCAAAGATTCTCACAGCAGCGGCATTTTCAGCAACCTGCCGGGCTTATTGAGCAATGGCGATCTGCTGAATAAAGGCGCAGGAATATTAACCCAATTGTTTGGCGATAAAGCTAATGGTATCATCAATACACTGGCTGGTTTTGCAGGCATAAAGCCTTCTTCTGCCAGTTCATTAATGAGTATGGCTGCACCTGCTGCAATGAGTTCTGTTGGCAAGTTCGCTGTTGAAAACAACCTGACTGCTGACGGACTCATGAATATGATGAGCAGTCAGAAATCTTCTATACTCAGTGCATTGCCGTCCGGCCTCAGTTCCCTTACCGGTTTGCTGGGACTGGGTAAAATCGGCGATGCGGTATCTTCATTTACCGGGAATGCAAAAAATACAGCAAATGCAGCCGGAACGTTGGTTAAAGAAAAAAGCAGTAGCCTGAAGTGGTTGCTCCCTTTACTGGGTATAGCAGCAGCAGCTTTACTGGCCTGGTGGTTTCTTTTAGGCGGAAAAAACGGCTGCAATACGGATAAAGCTGCAGACAAAGACACTGCCGCTACTACCATAACTGCTACAGATACTACTTTAAAAACAGTAACTGTGCCTGCGGGTTCCCTTGATTCTGTAACCGGCAATTTCGTTTATGATCTGGGTAAAATGATCACCATCGATCTCCCTAATAACGGGGGCAAACTGGAAGTGGGTGAAAACAGTACTGAAGCGAAACTGGTTGCATTTCTTAATGATGCTTCCAAAACTATAGACACTGTAAAGGGAAACTGGTTTGAGTTCACCAACGTACGTTTCAAAACAGGCGGCTCAGAAATTACCGATGAATCCATGAGCCAGCTGAAGAATATGGTAGCTATTGCCAAAGCATATCCTTCTGCACAATTCAAGGTTGGCGGTTACACTGATAATACAGGTAAAGCTGAAGCTAATCTTGCACTGTCTCAGAAAAGAGCGGATGCAGTGGCTGCTATGTTGAAAAAACTTGGAGCAACTGATGCTAGCATTGTGGGTACAAAAGGTTACGGACAAGAGTGGCCTATTGCTGATAATGCAACGGCTGAAGGCAGGGCCATGAACAGAAGAGTAGCGGTTAATGTTAAAGCAAAATAAGTTTTTGGTTTAATGGTGGTTGATTACAAGCCCTCCGCAAGGAGGGCTTTTTTTATTTCAGCAGTTTAAAAGCATGTTGCCATTGATTTCTGATAAACCCCGGAATACACCAAAGTATACAGAGTGGTTCAATAGCCCGTGCTGCTTCCGCTTTGCCCATATCTTCTACTTCCCAACCGAAAGAAACCAGTATATCATTTACTATCCCTTTTGCATGTTCATCATTTCCACAGATAAACATGGTAGGCCCGCCATCGCCAAACGCAGGTTTATACATATACTGGCTTCCAATACTGTTAAATGCTTTTACTACAAAAGCATCGGGTATCTTGTTTTGAATTATTTCCATCAGGCTTTCATTCGGACCGGTGAAAAAGGAGATAACCCCGTTCACCGGCGGAATATCAGCGATAGGGTTGGTAACATCAATTACTACTTTACCGGTAAAATTTTCATACCCCGTAATTTCAAGCGCCTCTGCTGCTTTGCTGCCTTTAACGGCTAGAATAATTGCTTCTCCGAATTCGGCGGTTTCCCTGAATGTGCCAACAGTACCTCCCTGGTTATCAGGATGGGCCATCCAGGCAATTACAGCAGGGTTTGTAATATCACGGGTGCCGAGTTTTACTTCATGGTTTTCTTTTAGTAAGGCAGTTGCCAGGGTACGGCCAACCTGACCCGAGCCAAGTACACCAATTTTCATAATAATCAGTTTTAAGGATTAATGATTTAGTTTTACAACTATTCTAAAATACAATAATGGCTAATACAAACCTGAACAGTGAAAAAGGAAATTTAGCTGCTGCCGATGTAGCATTCGAAAATTCTATCAGGCCATCCCAGATCGATGATTTCTCCGGGCAGGACCAGATTATTGAAAACCTCCGGATTTTTATAAAAGCGGCTAAAATAAGAGGAGAGGCGCTGGACCATGTTTTATTTCATGGGCCTCCGGGCTTGGGTAAAACTACATTATCCAGGATTGTAGCCAATGAACTGGGCGTAAATATTAAAGAGACATCAGGCCCTGTAATTGAGAAGCCCGGTGACCTGGCGGGATTACTGACCAGCCTGGAAGCCAATGATGTTTTATTTATTGATGAAATACACCGCCTGAGCACCGTGGTAGAAGAATATTTGTATGCGGCCATGGAAGATTATCGCATTGATATTATGATCGACACCGGACCCAATGCCCGGAGCATTCAGATCAATTTGAACCCTTTTACGTTGATCGGGGCCACTACACGAAGCGGTTTGTTAACTGCCCCCTTATTATCAAGATTTGCCATAAAATCAAGACTGGAGTATTACACGGCCGGCATACTGAATACAATCATTCAGCGGTCTGCCGGTATATTAGGGACTAAAATTTCTATGGAAGCTGTAGCGGAAATCGGCAGGAGGAGCCGCGGCACACCCCGTATTGCCAACGGTCTTTTGCGCAGGGTGAGGGATTTTGCACAGGTTTTGAATGATGGCAATATTGATTTTGGTATCACCCAGCATGCACTGAAAGCATTGAATGTAGATGAGCATGGCCTGGATGATATGGATAACCGCATTTTGTCCACTATCATTGATAAATTCAAAGGAGGCCCTGTAGGTATAACTACGATTGCCACAGCAGTAGGTGAAGAAGCCGGCACCCTGGAAGAAGTGTATGAACCCTTTTTGATACAGGAAGGATTTCTGCAACGTACACCAAGGGGAAGAGAAGTGACGGCTAAGGCCTATGATCATTTGGGAAAAACAAGACCCAACTCTCCCGGAAGCTTATTTTCCTGAAATAAAAAAAGCCACCTGTAAACAGGCAGCTTGTATTTTTTCCTTCCGTCGTTAAGGTTCTATTGTACCACCAGGCGGAACCCGTTTCCGTGTATGTTCACGATTTCAATCTTCGGGTCGTCTTTCAGGTATTTGCGCAATTTGGCAATATACACATCCATACTGCGGCCGTTGAAGTAAGTATCACTGCCCCAGATCTTCTTCAGGGCAGCTTCTCTTGGCAACAGGTCGTTTAGGTGCTCAGCCAGCATTTTCAGCAACTCATTCTCTTTGGGAGATAATGTTTGGGTAACACCGTCATGAATTAACTGGCGAAGTTTGGGATTGAAGTGATAACTGGCAAGATCGTATTCCTTGTTCTCCGTTTCTTTATTCTGCTCCTCATTCCTTTTCAGGATGGCTTTTATTTTCAGCATCAGGACCTCGCTGTCAAACGGCTTGGTGATGTAATCATCTGCACCCAGTTTATAACCCTGTATCACATCTTCCTTCATCGTTTTGGCGCTGAGGAAAAACAGCGGAATATCAGGATCTACATCCCTTATTTCTTCTGCCAGGGTAAAGCCGTCCATGTTCGGCATCATTACATCCAGCAGGCAGAGCTCAAATTTTTCCCGCTGAAAAGCGGCCAGGCCCAGGCGGCCATCCCTTTCCAGGGTAACATCATAATCGTTCAGTTCAAGATAATTCTTCAGTACACTGCCAAGGTTCGGATCGTCTTCGCACAACAGAATTTTAGGTTTTTTCGCTTCCATTTCTAGTGGTTTTATATTGGTGACAAATAAAGTTAAAGCATTTCGGGGGTTCAAGTATCGGGCTTGAATATTTTGTTAAAACGCCGCTGTTCTAAACCCTTTGCTTTCTACTTTTGCTTACTATAATAAAAAACTGTGCCATGCATATAACACCGGATAACCGTTTGAAAAAATTAATTGTGATAGGGGACAGGTTGCTGATAAAACCCACCCGGCCGGACGAACGTACTGCCAGCGGTCTTTACCTGCCTCCCGGCGTGCAGGAGAAGGAGAAAGTGCAGCAGGGATTTGTTATAAAAGCAGGTCCCGGTTATATTATCCCGATGCCGGTAGAAGAAGAAAGCTGGAAAGGCGAAGAGGAACAGGTGAAATATGTGCCATTACAGGCAAAAGAAGGTGACCTGGCCATCTTCCTTTTGAGCGGGGCAACAGAGGTAATGTATGAGAATGAAAAATATTTCATCGTTCCGCAGAGTGCTATCCTGATGCTGGAGCG
The DNA here is from genome assembly GCA_036275415.1 of Chitinophagaceae bacterium. GTDB lineage: Bacteria > Bacteroidota > Bacteroidia > Chitinophagales > Chitinophagaceae > JJ008. The sequence goes on from DASUDW010000339.1 coordinate 4,402, forward strand.
GGAAGAGGAGTTATAGCCCCATCAGCTTTTTATAATCTTTGTCGTTCATATACTCCAGTATATCGCCGGGCTGGCATTCCAGCACCTTGCAAATATCTTCCAGGGTAGAAAAGCGGACAGCCTTGGCCTTACCTGTTTTTAAGATGCTGAGGTTGGCCATGGTGATGCCCAC
>DASUDW010000340.1:0-7669 GCA_036275415.1 Chitinophagaceae bacterium
AATGTTCTACTACTTCTTCCAGTGTATTGAAGCGACCGTCATGCATATAAGGCGGTGTTAATTCTACATTCCGGAGGCTGGTCACTTTAAATGTTGCATCCAAGTTAGTATTATTGACTACAGCGCCAAATCCACGGTCGATAGTAGTGAGATCGAGCCCATTATTTTTTTCCTGTGGTGCCGTAAAGGTTTCAGTTCCGTGACAGGGAACACATCCGCCTGCCGGGGATAAAAATATTTGCATGCCCCTGTTTTCCTGGGCTGTAAAATTGGTGAATGCAGGATTAGGGGGCAAGGGCCCGGGAGGGAAAGCACTTCTTCCCGCATCATACTTTGACTGGTATGAAACGATCGATCTTACAAATTGAGAAATGGCTTTTGCTATTTTGTCGTTGTTTATATCTGTGCTGCCAAATGCTTTTTGAAACAGCGGCGGATAATAAGCAAGGCTGCGCAGCTTAGTCTCAAGTGCTGGCAGGGTCATGCCCATTTCCACCAGGTCCTGAATGGGCATTAATGCCTGGTCTTCCAGTGTGGCAGCCCGTTGGTCCCAAAAGAACCTGCCATTGGGATAGTAAGCAGCAAATACCAATGACATGGAGTTTCGGCCGGTAAGCCCCCCATTAAATCCCTGGCTTTTGGCTACAGGATCAGAAAATGCGTTGGTTTGTTTGTGACAGGATGCGCAGGAAATGGTATTATTTACGGAAAGATTTTTATCATAGAAAAGTACCCGTCCTAATGTGGCTCCATTATCGGTAATGGGGTTGGTGGTTGGGGTATTTACCTGCCCCTGTACCGGCGGGGTAGTGAGGTAAGCAGGTAATGCCTGGCTGGCATAGTTAAAGGGTGTGGAGGGAAGATTCAGCACAGCTGCAACCGGGTCAGTTGGGTTACTGGTATTATTATCCTTTTTACAGGAAATAAAAAACAGGGTTGTTACAAGACCTGAAAAAATGATAGCGCTGGTTTTATGCATTCGTTTGGGCTTTAGTTCCGGTCTCAGACCGGGTTTTCAAATATAGGTTTAAAATAATTCCGATTTTACCTTTTGCAGGTTCATCAGGTGTATTGACGCACCGGTTAAAGAAATCCTTCTCCGATTATTTCTTTTATTTGCAATATGGTGCAGTCGATCAGCGATTTTCAATCTCCCTTTTTTATTGGCATAGCCGGAAGCGGCATGAGTGCCATTGCGCAATATTTAAAAGGTGTTGGCAAAGATGTTTCCGGAAGCGACAGGTTCTTTGCTCCCGGTGTGTATAATGAAACACAGGAGAAACTGGAGGCAGAAGGCATCCGGTGCTTTTTGCAAAACGGGGAAGGCATTACCGGTAATACAGACCTGGTTGTTGTGTCAACAGCTATAGAGGACACGGTTGTTGAAGTGCAAAAAGCAAAAGAATCAGGTATACCCATTTTGCGGCGATCAGAATTGCTGGCTATCATTGCAGCCAGTAAAAAAACGATTGCTGTTGGAGGTACCAGCGGCAAAAGTACTACCAGTGCCATGTTGTTTGATATCCTGGAATATGCAGGGTTGCAACCAAGCATTATCAGTGGTGCAGGATTGATCAGTATTATAAAGGAAGGAAAAATCGGTAATGCAAAAGTGGGTGCAGGCGAATGGCTCGTTATTGAAGCTGATGAAAGCGACGGGTCGATTGTACAATACAAACCGGAGATTGGCTTGCTGCTGAATATTGATAAGGACCACCAGGAAATTGATGAGTTAATGCGCATCTTTGAAACGTTCAGGGAAAACAGCAGGCATTTCATCACTAACCGCTCACAGGCATTAGCGATGAAACTTTCCAATGATCTGAATGCAGATTTTTCGACTGACCCCTCTATAGCCGCCGGATTTATGGGCGATAACTTCAACCAGGAGGGGATGTATATTAATTTCACCATCAACCAAATTCCCTTCAGGTTAAGGCTGGCAGGCAGGCATAATATGGAAAATGCACTGGCTGCCGCTGCTGTCGCCAATCAAGTTGGTATAGAACTGGAAACCTGTGCTAAAGCTTTGGAATCTTATGAAGGTATTTACCGTCGTCACCAGGTTTTTGGGAACAAGCACGGCGTATGGCTGATTGATGATTATGCCCATAATCCGGTGAAATGTGCGGCTGCTATGGAAGCTTGTAAACCCATTGCTCCCAAACTGATTGCCTGGTTTCAGCCTCATGGATATAAACCAACCAAATTTCTTCGGGAAGATTTTGTAAAAGAGATCGGCCGGGCCCTGAGGCCGCAGGATGAAATTTGGATGAGTGAGATCTTTTATGCAGGTGGCACTGCGGTGAAAGATATTTCTGCCGGCGACCTGGTCAATGATCTGAAAGCACTTGGCAAGAATGCCTTTTTTGAAGAGAGCCGGGACAATTTCCTGGAAAGTGTCCGCTCACATCTTACCAATAATTGTGTTTTGCTCTTGATGGGTGCCAGGGACCCCTCGCTGGAGCAATTTGCAAAGCAAACCTGGGAAAAATTATAATTTATTAAACGGCAAACTCTGCTGTATTTTCTTTTGCCACAGGTAAAAACATATACCAGCACAAGGCCATCAGCAGGCCGGGATGAGTAGCATCTTTGATACTGTTCCCTTTTGAAAAATGAATGGAAGTGCCTCCCTCTTCTGTGCTTAATCCGCACACAACAGCCGGGTTTTCTTTTACATCCTTATACACCACCAGTTCTGCTATGGGATTGTTATGCACTGTGTAGAAATAACGCTGATCATTGATGTCAATAAAATATTCTTTATTTTCTGTTCCCAGTTCGCCGATCTTGATGCCGTACTCATTTCTAAGGACCGTCTTGTTGCGTAAGAATCCTTCTTTTCGGAGAATAAATACCCTTTTCTCTTTGTTGCACTCAATCCTGGCGGAATTGGAAAAAATATTCAGCGTAAGGGTCAGTAACTTGTTGTCCCCGTTGTACAAATGATAAATCTCATGTTCTTTTGAACCGTTGGCAGATACCCATCTCATAGTTTATGGTTTTTGGTTTCCATGAAAAGTTACACCAGTTTAGAAAGGCAAAAAAGGATTGTAGGGAAAATTAATAGTAACTTAATATTGAGCCTCGCAACGTGAAAAACCTGTGAATAATGCACTTCCTCGGATAGGCATTAAAGACTTGAAAATTAATCACTTATTTGGAAGTCATGCTGAATCTTACAAAGTAGTATAATGCAAACTCCTTATTCCGACAGCAGCTTTCGAACAATTATGTATGAAATGATAATCAGGATGAGTAATATCAAAAGTGAAATATAAAGCCAGGGTTGCTCCTGTATTTTCATTTTTTCACGGCGTAATTTTTTCTTTTCTGTTTTCTTTTTCAGGTCACGGTTCAGCATGTCGACCATATATTGCAACTGGGCTTTGTCTTTAAATGCCTGCAAGCCCTCCACCGCATCCTCCTCAAACTCGCTGTTCAGCAAATGCATTTCTACTTCATGCTTTTTGTCATCCGGTAATTTCCCCTGCAGGTATTGCAGCAGGGTTTCCTGATCGACCTCTGTAGATAAATTGGATAATATGTCTTTTAATTTTTCGTCCATTTCATTTGCCGGGTACCCGGCCTTTGTTGTCCGTTAATTTCTTTTCGATAAGTATCTTCAGATTTCTTTTTCCATTTTGAATATAGCTTTTCACCTGCAGTAAACTGAAGCCTGTTTCTTCGCTTACGTCCTGATAGCTCTTTTTCTCCAGGTAAAACAAAGTTACACATTGCCGCTGCTCGGGGTTCAGTTCTTTCAGGGCGGCTTCCATCAGATCCAGTGTCCGGTCGTTATTCAGTAAATTCTGTGTGTCAGTTTCCTCATGGGGTTGGGCTGTCAGTTTTTCATTTAGTTCAGCAGTTATCTTGCCTTGTTTTTCCCGGAGGCGCATCAGGCAATGATTTTTGGCAACCATATACAGCCATGATTTGAAATACGCTACTTTATATTTGTGCAGCTCCTGTATTACTTTCAGAAATACCTGCTGTACTGCATCTTTGGCTTCCTCTTCATTTTTCAGGTATTTCATACAAACACCCAATAACAACAAGGTATAACGCTGCAATAACAGTCCCAGCCACTCATTGTTTTTGTCGGCATAAAAGCGGTCAAGCAGTTCCTGGTCGGTAATATCTTTGTTGAGTTCGGGCTTCACAAACGGAAAATAACTATTTGTTCTCTATAAGATGCTGCTTATTGTAATTTCAATAAAAATTACCCAAAAGATATTTTTATTTTACACCAAATATATCAAATGGAATATGCTTTTGTAGCAGTACCTGCTGCACCGGTACGAAGAAAACCAGGTCATCGTAAGGAAATGGTAAACCAGTTGCTCTTCGGTGAAGCGGTAAAGGTTTTAAAAACTGCTGGTAGCCTGTGGGTAAAAGTGCGAAGCCTTCATGATGATTATGAAGGATGGATGACCTCAACCCTCCTGCAACCGGCGGATAAAAATGAAGTGATGTCGCCGGCCGGATTTACAACTGCTGATATCCTGAACACCATTTCTTTTGAGGAACATAGCATGCAGGTTCCTGTTGGGTCATCACTGCCATCATTTTCAGAAGGGAAAGGCAAATTGGCCGGGAAGGAATATTTCTTTTCAGGAAACATGATAAACCGGTTGGAACAAACACCGGGGCCTGAACAGGTGACGCAACTAAGCATGGCCTGGCTCAACGCACCTTATTGCTGGGGTGGACGTACCCCGCTGGGTGTTGACTGCAGCGGATTGGTACAGGTGGTTTATAAAATGATGGGCATAGATCTGCCCAGAGATGCCTGGCAGCAGGCACAGCAGGGGCAACCTGTGAAAAAATTCAGTGATGCCCGTACCGGTGACCTGGCATTTTTTGATAACAAAGAAGATATAGTACATGTAGGCATCATTCTCGGAAAGGGACAATTGATACATGCATCAGGTAAAGTACGCTTAGATGAGCTGAGTAAGAAAGGCATAAGGTCAGATGACCCGTTACCAACCGGAAGCAGGTTAAGGGCGATCAGAAGGTATTGGTAAATAAGCGGCATTATTGATGTTCAGGAACCTTATGGTTATTGCGATAATATTACTCCCGTCCCTGGTATTGGCCCAGGCAAGTGTAAGCGGAATAAAGCCCAATGATTTGAAACTATAGTTTTTGATCATTCCCGCCCGGTTGCCATCTCTTGCCAGTTCCCTGCTATTTACTGTTTCAAGACTGCGGCTGAATTTTTTATTGAGTTTTTCGAATTCTTCTTCCACATCCTTTTTACCATTTTTTGAATCCCGGGCATAGCCGATCAACTGGTACTCATAATAGAAAAAAGCGGTGGCGGTACTGTCCTCGGTTCGGTCTTCTTTTTCTGCTAAAATGATCTTGCAATGGTTTACCGGAATAAAAAACGGGCTGTAATTATTATATGTTCCTTCAAAATAGAAAAGGGAAGTATCTGTTCTTTTATTCACCGTTCTCTCCGAAATGGCAGGGTCGTTCAGCAGTTGGGTAATTACATTACTGAAAGAACCCGAAAACGGATCAGTTCTGAAGTAGTTTTTGGTGATGGTATAAAATCCCTGAGTAGGAGCTAATAAAGAAATATGCAAACAACAAAGGATGATAACAAGCCGGGTAAAAAAGGTGATTGATATGCGCATCAGTAAATTTCTAATGGGTGAGGCCTTTTAGCCATTTAATCAGCAGCGAATCCCATCCAAGCATTTTTATGGCAGTATAAATCAGAACAACGGCGAATATTTTTTTCAAAGTATCAGTTGGTATCTGAAGGGCAATTTTGCTTCCTGCATAGGCACCGCCGATAAAACCCAGGGCGAGCAAGCCAACGATCCTTAGATCAATAGGTGTTCCTGCTTTCTGGCATTGAAAATAATAATACAAAGAGGCCAGTATTACTACCGGAAGGGTCAATACCGCCAGCGAAGTGCCCTGTGCCTGGTGCTGTGTATACTGCATAAAAAACACCAGTGCTGGCACCATGATGATACCGCCGCCAATACCAACCAGGCCGCTTAGCATGCCAGCACCAACGCCTATCAGCAGTGCTGTTATGATCAATTGAGTTGCCATATTATTTTTTTGAGGGTTGATCACAGTTTAATGATTGAACGATTCTTTATAAAAGTTAATAGAGTCATTGATGATTTTATAGGCGATCAACTGGTCCTGGAAGGTGTCAATCTCCACTTTCTTATTCTCCAGGACTTTATATTGTTCAAAAAAATTCTTCAGTTCCAGTAAGAAATGTTGCGGCAGTTCTTCCATTCTTTTAATATGGTTAACGGAAGGGTCTTTTGAAGCTACAGCAATGATCTTGTCATCTTCCTGCCCGCTGTCGATCATTTGCATATTGCCGATTACATTGGCCTCAACCAGGCAAAGGCTTTGTATGGATTGGGAGCATATAACAAGTATATCCAGCGGATCGTTATCCAGTCCCAATGTTTGCGGAATGAATCCATAGTTGATCGGATATTGGAAAGAGGAATAGATCACCCTGTCGAGTTTAAGCAGGCCTGTTGCCTTATCTACTTCATATTTTGAACGGGAGCCTTGCGGTATTTCAATCAGTGCATTCACTGTTTCCGGTGCATTTTTGCCATGGTGCACACCATGCCAGGGATGTAATACGTTTTTCATATTATTTCATTATTAAAGACAGGTCTGTAACGGCCTTTCTGTTATCGGGTCAGTTTCATGCCAATCAAAGTCAGGGCCAATCCGGCAATTACTGATCCGGCAACATACAGGAAAAACAAGCCGGTTTTATTTTCCCGGAGCAGCCCTATCCCTTCCAGGGTAAAAGCTGAAAAAGTGGTAAATCCACCGCAAATACCTGTCATTAAAAAAAGTTTCCAATGTTCATTACTGTCAAACGTTCTGAAGGTGATGCCCCAAATGATCCCGATGAGAAAGCACCCGGTAATATTTACAGCAAAAGTACCCCAGGGAAAGGAATGGGAATATACTGCTGCGAACCAGCGCTGGCAGAGGTAACGTAAAATGCTTCCTGCACCGCCGCCAAGCCCTACTAATAAAATATTCTTGATCACTTTAAGGTATCGTTGATGACAGGTTGTTGAATAGTGGTATCTGTGTCGTGTTCAAAAAGATACTTCAGGTCAACCAGCCATTGCCCTTTTACCTTCACCACTTTCAGTGTATCATGGTCGTTTTTGAAGGAGTTGGAATAAATAACGATAGTAGTGCTGTCATTAACCGGTATCACCTTATGCATATTGATGGAAGCAGCCCTGTAGCCGTCTTTGGTATCCTGGTCTGCTTTCAGGTAACTTCTTTCAGCGGCATCCATCCAGTTAAGGTTAACTGAATCCTGCAGCAGGAAATCTTTGGCCTCCCGGTATTTTCCATCCAGTGCCGCACGGATAAAATTCCTGGCAGCATCTATGTTGTTGGACGAAACGCCATTGCCCTTTTTATCATCATGCTGGCAGGCTGCTAAAAAAAGCAGGAACAAAAAGAACCAATTTTTTCTTTTCATTCCTGCAAAATAATAAATCTTTTGCCAGTGTATTATTCCGGCTTTTCCTTCTTCTGAATTTGAATAGGTTCCCTGTTGGCCGGGTTCTCTTTTTCATGCTCTTTATTATAGGCCCGCAGGATATGTTTCACCAGTCGGTGGCGCACCACATCTTCT
>DASUDW010000341.1:0-19358 GCA_036275415.1 Chitinophagaceae bacterium
ACCCTTACTGCCCCTTGAAGAAAGTACAAAATGGCCCGGGATGGCCGTTGCACCTTCTATGTTAAGCTCATTTATCCCGCTTAATAGCAGTCGCTGGTAAAATGTATCAAGCCGTAAACTGTCTTTGGATTTTTTATTGGGGTCTATCAGCCATCCTTTGTAGCGATAAGGGGCCTTTGAGCCAGAACCAAGTAGTAATAACCGGCTATCATCAGTGAGTGATACAGATTCAAGATCGGGTTTTATGTCTTTTGGAATTTTCCTTTCAACACCCTCAAATAACCGGATTGAATCGGAAATTACAAGACTACTGTCGAGGATCAGTAAATGTGTTGCATCGTCACCGATAATATAGAATTTATGGTTGTAATATTCAATGCCTGATGCAGAGGGGTAGGAGGGGAAATGGTTTACATCGGTCAATACAGAATTATCAGACTTGCAGCGGGTGAAAAAAAGAATGATAATAACTAAAGGGATGTGTCTTCTCATACTCCGGATTGTATCAGGCTGTTCATGGTTGCGTTTCAGTCAAATTTATTTTCCCAGCCTTCTCTCTTCAATTTCTCGACTTTCTCTATTACTTCATTATTCATAGACTCTTTATACCCGGCTACTTTCTGGGCTATTGATTCATCGGCTGTACCTAAAATTTCCGCAGCCAGGATGCCCGCATTTTTGGAAGCATTCAATGCCACAGTGCCAACCGGTACGCCGTTAGGCATTTGAAGTATAGAAAGCACAGAGTCCCAGCCGTCAATGGAATTCGATGACTTGATGGGTACGCCAATAACCGGCAATGTTGTTACTGAAGCTACCATCCCGGGAAGGTGGGCGGCGCCGCCAGCTCCGGCAATGATGACTTTTAATCCTCTTTCTTTTGCCCGCTGGGCATATTCGATCATGCGGTGAGGGGTGCGGTGTGCCGATACAACAGTCACCTCATGGGGTATACCGAATTGTTTCAGAATATCGGATGCGGCCTGCATTACATTTAAATCGCTGTCGCTACCCATTATAATGCCAACAAGAGGTGTCATAGTGGAATATTTTACTACCAAAAGTAACCAGAAACAAGTAACCAGCAACCAGTAACCAGCAACCAGCAACTATTTTACCAATTCCCCCTTCAGCCGCAATAATTCTGTTTCAGCCAGTTTGGTATTATAGCGGGCATTGATCAGGCGGGTATAAGCATCCTGCAGGCTTTTTTCGGCTTCTTTTAATTGAATCAGCGTAATAGAACTGAGCTTATAAACCTGGAATACGATGTTTACATTTTCCTTGGCGAGTAAAATATTTTCCTCTTCCAGTGCCAGGGCTCTTTTTTGCAATTCATAATCATGGTATGCATTGATCACTGAAAGGCTGACCTGGGATTTTTGGTTATTGTACATCAGTTGCTGATATTGGATGTCCAACTCTGCCTGCCTGATGTTGCGTTTAACTGTAAAATTGTTCAACAGGGGGACGCTTACAGTAAGCCCGATATTACGTCCGATGTTTCGGCTGTAAAGTGGCTGAAAGGGGTTTACCGTTGCCTTGTTGTTATTTCTGCCAAATGTATAACCCGAATTCAAACTTATCACCGGGAATCTGTCGGCCTTACGCTCCTTCAATGTAAGCCCGGCTATAGCAATGTTTTTCCTGGCAATCAAAAGTGAGGGGTTGCCATTTTCAATTTCACCTAAAACATCACTCAGCGCTACTTGCATATTCAATGGTATGGAATCACTGACTTCGTAGGGAGCTACCTGGGTTACATTCATTACCTGGTTAAGCTGTTCTTTCAACTGGGCGATAAGAGTTTTTTGCAGCAACTGGGCAGACTTCTGGGCATTCAAATCCACTTTGCTTTGCAGTACATCCGGTTTTGCACCTACACCAATATCTAATTTATATTGGGCCAGTTTAGCTCTTTCCGTGCTCAGCACAATTTGTTCTTCTACCGCTTTTAACTGCTGCTTTTGTCGTACGATGTTATAATAATTAGTAATCACAGCTGCTACCGTATTGATAACCTGGTTCTTTATGGTGAGTTCTCCGAGAGAAACCAGTTCCTTGACTTTATCCCTGGTGGCGAACATCTTCATGCCATCGAACAAGGTCCAGTTAAGCTGAACACCCATATTATAGTTATTGGAACGGATGTCATTTAGTTCTCTTTGTGTGCCATCGAGGAATCGCTGTTTTTGAGCATTATTATTCCATACTCCGGCAACATTTCCGTTTACCCTCGGCAGGAATACTGCATTCCGGAAAGAATAATCCAGCGCTGCTACTGCTGAATCGTTTTTAGCAAGTTGTATGTCGAAATTGTTTTTTAATGCGGTGGCAATGGCTTCTTCCAGTGTGAGCATTCTCTGTGCTGCGCCACTGACAGAAACAAAAAATAAAAACAAAAAGCAACTCTTTCTCATATTGCTGGTTACTGCTTTGCGGAAGCTGTTGATTCTTCCATGGTATGTTGTTCGTGATGTATATACTGGTCAACTTCGCTCTTTTTCTTCTTCCCTGACAGGAAGGAATACATGGCAGGGATTACAAATAATGTAAGTATCAGAGCGAAAAGTATGCCGCCTACGATCACTACACCCAACGGGATGCGGCTGGTAGCGGAAGCCCCCAATGAGAGTGCCAGCGGCAGGGCACCCAGTGACATGGCGAGGCTTGTCATGAGAATAGGCCGGAATCGTTGTGTAGCCGAATAAATGGCTGCCTCTTTTTTGCCCATTCCTTTCAGCCTGTTTTGATTGGCAAATTCAACGATCAGGATCCCGTTTTTAGTTACCAGGCCAATCAGCATAATCATTCCTATCTGGGAGAAGATATTCAGCGTATGACCAAATAACCATAATGATAATACAGCTCCTGCAATTGCCAGCGGAACAGTGAACATGATGATCAGCGGGTCAACAAAACTCTCAAATTGGGCAGCCAGTATCAGGAAGATAAGGGCTAAGGCCAGCAGGAAAGCAAAACTGGTGTTGCTGGAACTTTCTGCAAAATCCCTGGATGAGCCGGATAAGGAAGTGGCAAAGGTTTCATCCAATAGTTTTTTGGTGATCCTGTTCATTTCATCGATACCATCACCAATGGTTTTCCCTGGCTGTAAACCGGCAGAAATGGTGGCAGATTTATATCGGTTAAAATGATAGATAGTGGGAGGGGTATTGGATTCGTAAAAACTTACCAGGTTATCCAGGCTGATCATTTCTCCCCGGTTATTACGAACAAACAATGTTTTAAGGTCACTGGGGTCATCACGGTCGCTGCGGGCTACCTGTCCGATTACCTGGTATTGCTTCCCGTCCTTGGTAAAATAGCCCAGCCTGCGGTTGCTGAATGCCAGCTGCAATGTCTGGGAAATATCATTGACGCTAATGCCCAGTTGTGAAGCTTTCAATCTGTCAATTTCCACCCTTAGTTCCGGTTTGTTAAACTTGAGGTCTACATCGGCATTCATCAGTACATTACTTTGCCGGGCTTCTTCCAGTATTTTGGGTAATATGGAAGTCAGCTTTTCAAAATTATTGTTCTGAATTACAAAGGAAACAGGCTGGCCACCTCTCCGGTTAACGGATATGGTTTGCTCTTCAATGGCAAAGGCCCTTCCTTCATTAAATTTCGGAAGGTTGCGGTTTACCATCGTCACAATATCTTTTTGCGATCTTTTTCGTTCATTGGGTGGTGTAAGAGTAACCCTTACAGATCCGGTGTTCACATTTCCTGAACCGGTAAAGCCCGGTGCTGTAACACTGAGTACAAAATCTTTTTCCGGTACAGAGTCCAACATAAATCCGGAAAGCTTGTCTACAAATTTATCCATGGCATCAAAAGAAGTGCCTTCCGGTGCCGTTAGTGATATCCGGAACTGGCTCCTGTCTTCCATGGGCGCCAATTCTGACTGAAGATTCCGTCCGACAAAAAATATGGCACCAACACAAATTGCTACCAGTATAAAAGCCATCCAGCGGATACCCATAAATCGTTCCAGCGCCTTATGGTAACCGTTTTCCATCCAGCGGAAGAAAGGTTCTGTTCTTAAATAGAATTTAGAATGCTTGTGTACATCTTTCCTGGTAAGCTTTACGTTCAATACCGGGGTTAATGTAAGCGAAACAAAGGCAGAGATCAATACAGCGCCGGCTACCACAATACCAAACTCCCGGAACAACCGGCCTACAAAACCCTGTAAAAAAATGATGGGAAGAAAAACAACAGCCAGGGTGATAGAAGTGGCAATGACGGCAAAATAGATTTCTCTTGAACCTTCTACTGCTGCCTGCCACTTGTTCATGCCCCTTTCCATTTTTTTGAAAATATTTTCTGTGACCACAATTCCGTCATCCACCACCAGGCCGGTGGCCAGCACAATGGCCAATAAGGAAAGTACATTGATGGTAAAGCCCATCAGGTACATGATAAAGAAAGCGCCGATGAGTGAAACCGGTATATCAATCAGCGGACGTATGGCAATGATCCATTCACGGAAGAAAGCATAAATGATCATTACTACGAGCAGAAAGGCGATCATCAGTGTTTCTTCTACTTCCAGGATAGATTTCTTGATGAACTTGGTCTGGTCAAGAGCTATGTTCAGTTTGATGTCTTCCGGCACATCTTTTCTTATTTGTTCCAGCCTTTTGAAGAATTCATCAGAAATGGACACATAATTTGAACCGGGTTGCGGTATAACAGCCAATGCTATCATCGGGATACCATTCCCTTTTAAGATGGTCTCTTCATTTTCTGGGCCCAATACCGCTTCTCCCACATCTTTCAGCCGTATATCAGCTGCGTTTACATTTCTTACGATCAGGTTATTAAAGTCTTCCTCTGTATTCAGCCGGCCAAAAGTCCTTACGGTGAGTTCTGTTGTGTTGCCGGATATTTTACCGGAAGGCAGCTCCACATTCTCCCGCAACAAGGCGGCCTGTACATCGGCTGCAGTTACATTAAAGGCTACCAGTTTGGCAGGGTCGATCCAGATACGCATGGCATATCTTTTCTCGCCCCATATCTGTACACCGCTAACACCGGGTATGGTCTGCAATCGTTCAACCAGTACATTATTGGCATATTCTGTTATCTGAAGCTGGTTCCGGGTATTACTTTGAACCGTCATGGAAAGGATGGCATCAGAACTGGCATCTGCTTTTGAAACAACCGGCGGTGCATCCAGGTCGGATGGCAGTGACCGCTGTGCCTGGGAAACTTTATCCCTTACATCATTGGCCGCCGCCTCCAGGTCCACATTCAGATCAAACTCTACATTTATGTTGCTGCTGCCATTGCTGCTGCTGGAAGTAATATTCTTGATACCGGCAATGCCGTTAATAGCTTTTTCCAGTGGTTCAGTAATCTGTGTTTCAATAATATCAGAATTGGCGCCGGGGTAGGAGGTCCGCACACTGATATTCGGTGGATCAATAGCGGGATAATCCCGTACGCCTAAAAATTTAAAACCGATCACACCAAACAGCACAATGATGATATTCATCACTATAGCCAGTACGGGTCTTTTTAAACTGAGTTCTGATATATTCATAAGCTGAATTACTCCAGGTCTTGATATTTATTTCTTTTCCTTTTTATCAGGGGAGGCTTCCTTATTTCCTTCAGCTGGGGTATTAATGATCTTTCCGATCTGGATCTTTGCCTCCGGTCTCACACTCAGCAGCCCGGTCACCACCACGGTGTCGCCGGGTTTAAGGCCATCCACTACCTGCACCCTTGCAGAATCCCGGATACCGGTTGTGATATCAGCGAAAATAGCAGTGCCGCCTTTATATAAAATTACTTTCTTGCCCCTTGCCTGTGGCAAAACTGCCTGTGTGGGAATCAAAATAGCATTGGGATCCGGATCAAGACTCAATTGTACTTTGGCAAATGCACCCGGCAGCAAACCTTCTTCTTTTCCCATCACGGCAGCCCTTACAGTAAGGCTCCGGGTGTTTTCCATCACATTCGATTCTGTGGCTATCACTTTTGCCCCTAATTGTTTTTTTGAACCTTCAATGGTAAACGTTACTAATTGTCCCACCTTTATATCACCCGTATACTTTTCGGGAACCGTAAAATCTATTTTTAGCTGATCTGTTTGATTGATAACAGCAATGATGGTGGCTGGTGTTACATAGGCCCCGGGACTGATATTCTTTAATCCTAATTTACCGCTGAAGGGCGCCCTAACCACAGTCTTTGCAATACTGGTTTGAATAATACCGATATCGGCCCTCAGGCTATTCACCTGGAGAAGGCTGATGTCATAATCCTGTTGACTGATTCCTTGTATTTTTAATAACTGTGCCTGTCTTTCTTCTGTTTTTTCGGCCAGTGCCAGTTGGATTTTCAGTTTATTTAACTGCGCCTGCAGGTCCCCGTCATATAGTTTTGCCAGCACAGTTCCTTTGCTTACATATCTTCCTTCTGCTACATTTAAGTGTACAATCCTTCCGGATACCTCAGGATGAATTTCTGCCACTTCATTGGCTACGATGGTGCCGGGTACTTCAATATTTTCCTGGAAAAGCTGGGGGATCACAACATACCCATCCACTTTCATAGGCGGGGCTTTGGCGCCACCTTGCTGTTTGGCAGGTTCGGCCTGCTTCTTTTTTTGGCTACAGGAGGGAAAGAAAATAATAGCAGTCGTTAAAATAAAGAAGAATATTCTCATTTTGGTTTCGGGTAAGCGTAAAAAAGTGGTTAAAGGTAACGTATTATTAACAGCTATTTGACGATAAAAACACAGCTAACTTTCACCTAACGAAATACTTAGATGAACGGCCTTATATCCTGATAAAAGGGTTATGCTTTGGCTTGCAGAAGCCGCTTTATTTTTGCCGATCGGTGCAGCAGTTCCTGCTTTTCATTACTGAGGATGGTTACATGCCCCATTTTGCGGCCGGGCCTGGTTTCTTTTTTCCCGTATAAATGGATAAATGCATTGTCGATTTTTAACACTTCATCCAGCCCTTCATATTTTACCGGCCCGCTGCATCCTTCAGCACCGATGATATTGACCATAATCGATGGCAGTATAGAATCGGTGTTGCCAAGGGGATATCCCAGCATTACCCGCCACAGCATATCGAACTGCGAAGAATAATGGGCTTCAATGGTATGGTGTCCGCTATTGTGCACCCGGGGAGCGGTTTCATTTACCAAAACATCCCCATTTTTATCAATGAACATTTCCACCGCAAAAATGCCCGGAGCATTCAGGCTGCGGACAACGGCTAATGAGATAGCTTCTACTTTCCAGAGTGTTTTCATATCGATTTCTGCAGGGCAAAGCTGGTAGTCCAGCAAATTAAGCTCAGGGTCAAACAGCATTTCCACCGGCGGATAAAGGGCTGTCTCACCTTTCTCATTAATTGCCACTACTTGTGCTATTTCCTTTTGAACCGTCACCATTTTTTCCAGCACGGCAGGTGCATCAAAGCCTTTTGCTATTTCCTCTTTTGATTTCAATAATTGTACCCCGCGGCCATCATAGCCACCTTCACCGATCTTATGCACTGCCGGCAGGAAGGCGGCTGCTTCTTCCAGTTCTTTCAAATTGTTGGTTACAATGAATTCAGCGGAGGGGATTTGATGATTACGATAAAATTCTTTCTGGAATATTTTATTCTTAATAGTCCTTAGTACAGATGGCCTGGGGTATATCTTTACTCCTTCGCTTTCGAGTTTTTCCAGCGCCTCTACATTCACATTTTCAATTTCAATGGTAAGGGCATCAAGGTTTTTGCCGAAATGGTAAACAGCCTCGAAATTTTTAATGTCACCTTTTGTAAAGTGATGACATAAATGGGCAGCAGGGCATTCCGGATCATTTTCTAATACAAATGTTTCAACGGGATAGTTGGCAGCCGCCTGAAGCAGCATCCTGCCTAACTGTCCACCTCCGAGTATTCCTATTTTCAGCATGGGGCAAAATTAATCAACGCAGACCAGAGGAGATGTAATTCTTATGCCTTCATTTTTTTAACTTTGCCGGGTGATACCGGATTACCCTCATAAGATATATTCAGATGAACGCTGCCATTTTATACTGCTGATGGTGACATTAGCAATGGATGTTTATTACTGCTAACAGACCGGTATTATTCTCTTTTCTCTGTTCTTTCACTTTTTTAACTCTTTTAATTATGAATACAGCTACTGCAACTTCTGATATTAAACTCAATACAAGTGCTGATTTTCTTCCGCTGGAAGGGACTGATTATGTCGAATTCTACGTAGGCAACGCCAAGCAGGCCGCTCATTATTACATGAGTGCCTTTGGTTTCCAGGCATTAGCCTATGCAGGGCCTGAAACAGGTATTAAGGACAGGGCCAGCTATGCCGTCAGGCAAAATAAACTGACTTTTGTTCTCACTACACCGCTTAGAACAGATAATCCCATTGCAGAACATATTTACAAACATGGTGACGGGGTAAAGTCTCTTTCCCTTAGGGTGCCGGATGCTACCATTGCCTGGCAGGAAACAACCAAAAGAGGCGCTAAAAGTTACCTGGAACCCGTTAAGTTGACAGATGATCAGGGCGAAGTGATCATGAGTGGTATTCATACCTACGGTGATACGGTTCATTTATTTATTGAAAGAAAAAATTATCATGGTGCATTCATGCCGGGATACCGTCCCTGGGGCAATCCTTATTTTAAACCGGCAGATACCGGGCTGTTGTATGTGGATCATTGTGTGGGCAATGTTGGCTGGAACCAGATGAACCCCTGGGTTAAATTTTACGAAGAGGTGATGGGATTTAAAAACATTCTATCCTTCGATGATAAAGATATTTCTACTGAATATTCAGCGCTGATGAGCAAAGTGATGAGCAGCGGCAACGGCTATGTAAAATTCCCTATCAATGAACCGGCTGAAGGAAAAAAGAAAAGCCAGGTGGAAGAATACCTGGAGTTTTATAACGGCGAAGGATGCCAGCATGTGGCTATGGCTACCAATGATATTGTAAAAACCGTAACTGCTTTACGGGACAATGGTGTTGAATTTCTGCGGGTGCCTAATACGTATTATGATGACCTGCTTGACAGGGTGGGCCATATTGATGAAGACCTGGAACCGCTGAAAGAATTGGGAATACTGGTTGACAGGGATGATGAAGGATACCTGTTGCAATTATTTTCAAAGCCGGTAGAAGACCGGCCAACGCTTTTCTTTGAAATTATACAGCGCAAAGGTGCAAAGAGTTTTGGTAAAGGAAATTTCAAAGCACTATTCGAAGCACTGGAAAGAGAACAGGACCTGCGAGGAAACCTTTGAGATAAGCCTGGCGCTAAAGAAGTCATATTTGTTAAATAAGTCAATCCGGTAAAGTACTGCAGGGTTGACTTATTTGCCCTTTTTCAGGTAGTATCGTATCTTTATCAATAGTTTAGAAAAAATGCTGAAATAAAATCCGTCCCCTTCCGTTAAGCTAAAATTCAGGATGATGAAAAACCTTCTTTCATTTATAGCAGGGAGCCTTATGGCCGGAGCGGTTTTTGCTCAGCCTTCTTCCTCCAAAACCGGGGGACCTTCCTTCTCATTCATCGATTATCAAAAGGCATTTCCAAGGCCCAGTGAGGCTTTTTTGCGCAAGCAGGATACACTGCAAAAACAATTTGAGGCCAAAAAACTGCCATGGCCTGCTAAATACATTTATATCCGTTCCTTTAAATACGACAGTCAGCTGGAAGTTTGGGTAAAAAATGAAATTTCGGCGCCCTTCCAGTTATTTAAAACCTATAAGGTTTGTGCACTGGCCGGCACACTTGGCCCCAAACGAATGGAGGGTGATTACCAGGTACCGGAAGGATTTTATTACATCAATGAGTTTAATCCCAGGAGCAATTATTATTTGTCATTGGGAATTAATTATCCCAACGCCTCTGATAAAATTTTGAGTGATTCACTCAGGCCGGGCAGTGCTATCTACATTCACGGCAGTTGTGTTACGGTAGGCTGTATACCCATCACCGATCAGCAAATTGATGAGTTATATATTTTAGCAGCTCATGCCAAAGACCAGGGTCAGGACTTCATCCCCGTACATATTTTTCCCGTTCGTTTCGACAAGGAGAAAAGTGTCAATTACCTGGCAGGACTTACCAAGGATGATGCGGTATTAAAAAAGTTTGCAGAAAGGATGGAAGATGCATTTGATTATTTTGAAAAATACAAACAACTGCCGGTAGTGATGGTAGGCGAAAAAGGGGAGTACCTGATCAATGAAGTGCCTCCCAAGAAGGCCAGGCTGATTATAGAACAGAAAGAGGAGTTTAAAAAGCCCCGTATGGAACATCGTACCCGCCAGGTTACCGGCCTGGCTGATGTGGTACAGCAATGGCCCCAGTACCCCGGTGGTACAGATGCATTTATGAAATACCTTGATAATGCCGGCAGGGAAGCAGCCGATCATTTGCCAAAAGGCATTAAGAAAGCGTATATACAATTGGAATTCATCATTGATAAAGACGGCGTGCCGGTAAACTTTAAAATCCTGAAAAGCATAAAAGATGGGGAGGAAATGGAAGATGAACTGATAAGCCGGCTGGAGAAAATGGATACCTGGAAGCCGGCTACTTTTAATGATAAACCGGTTGCAAAACGAATGGTGCAAACAATTACTGTCACCAAAGAATAATGATTATCGAAGCAGTGCCTGAATGGTTTCGGTAGTTTGTTGTCTTAGTAATATCTTCTTATCACCAACAAGTTTTTCAACTATTTCTTTGTTGTAATGCCTGATTGTAAGTAAGGATAGCCCTCGGGTTACCTGTACATCCAGGAATGAACTGGCTTCCAATGCCAGCTTTTCTATTTTTTCCGGCCATTCATCTACCACACAAAGAAAACTGATCGCCCCGTTCTGGGTCAGGTTGGGTTTGATATGGAGTTTCTCCATCAGGTGGTACAAATGGCCTACATGCTGTTCGCCGACAAACGAAAAGTCCCTTGAACTCATTTCCAGCAGCACCTGGTTTTCTTTCAATACGATGATGGGTGGCAATCCATGAACCGGTTTGTTATGTATAACCGTTCCTTTTAAAGCAGGGTCTAAAAAGCATTTTACATATAAAGGGATCCCTTTGTTTTGCAGGGGCTTTATTGTCTTGGGGTGTATGACCTGTGCGCCATAAAAGGCCATTTCAATCACTTCGTTGTAGTTCAATTCAGCAATCGGTAAGGCCTCCGGAAATTGTTTGGGATCGGCATTCATCACACTTTCCACATCTTTCCAGATCGTCTGGCTTTCCGCATCCAGCATATTGGCAAAAACGGCAGCGGTATAATCGCTGCCCTCCCGGCCAAGGGTAGTGCTTTCGTTCTCATCGGTAGCGCCTATAAAACCTTGCGTCAATACAATATCTGTTTCTTTCAACAGCGGTTTTACCGAATGGGTTACCTGTTGTAAAGTAAAGTCCCAGTCAATGACGGCTGCCCTGAAATCATCATCGGTACGGATGACATCCCGCACATCCATCCATTTATTGGCTATACCGGTCTCATTCAGGTAATGGCTGACAATAGCAGTGGAGAATAGCTCCCCTGCACAAACCACCTGATCGTAGTAATAATCATATTCCCTGACCGGCTTATCGTGCAGCAGCCATTCCACTTCTGTAAAAAAATCTTTTAACTGTTGCTCGCATTTCAGGTAATGCGTAACGAGCAGGTATTTGGCAGTGGTAAGGTGCTGTTCTTTGACCTGTTCGAATAAGGCAAGTGATTCATTTTTATTTCCGTTGTAAAAAGCCTGTACCACTTTTTCCAGGGCATTGGTTGTTTTACCCATGGCTGAAATGATCACTACGATCTTTTCCCCCTGGTAATTTTTTAATATAGAAGCCAGGTTTTTTATACGTTCAACACTGTTTACAGAAGCGCCGCCAAATTTGAAGATTTTCATATCCTTTCACCGGTTAATAAGGGGGCAAAATTCGGGATATTTTCCCTGTGTCCGGCTAACTTTTCCACTCCTTTACAATACCTTACATTTGCCGGAGCCAAAATTTACCATATGAATGTAAACCGGAAAGTTCAGACACTGGATGAATTCACTATACAGCAGCTCAGGGATTTTCCCCAGGCCACCGGTGAGCTTTCTCATTTACTGCGTAATATAGGCCTTGCAGGAAAACGGGTACATGTAGAGGTAAATAAAGCCGGGCTCGTAGATATTCTGGGTGATGCAGGCACTATCAATGTACAAGGCGAAGAAGTAAAGAAACTGGATGTGTATGCCAATGACCAGTTCACAAGAGTGTTGCAGCATGGTATTGCCTGTGCCGGTATTGCCAGCGAAGAACTGGATGACTTTGTCCCCTTTGATGATGCGAAAAGTGTCAATTCAAAATATGTCTGCTTGTTTGACCCGCTGGATGGCAGCAGTAATATTGATGTAAATGTTTCCATAGGTACTATATTCAGTATTTATCGCAGGGTAACGCCGATTGGTACAGTAGTAACCCTTGAAGACTTCCTGCAACCGGGTAACCAGCAGGTGGCGGCAGGTTATATCGTTTACGGTTCGTCTACCATGCTGGTATATGCCACCCGCAGAGGAGTGAATGGTTTTACATTGGATCCATCCATAGGAGAGTGGACACTCAGCCATCCGGATATAAAATGCCCGGAAAAGGGAAAAATATATTCTGTCAATCATGGTAATTTTTTCCAGTACGACAAGAATGTGCAGGATTACATTGCTGTCTGTCAGCAAAAGAATAAGTCAAATGGCGGCCCTTATACTCAACGGTATATCGGGAGTATGGTATCCGATGTACACCGAAACCTGATTAAAGGGGGCATCTTTATGTATCCCGGTACCACTGATAAACCAAAAGGGAAACTGCGGTTATTATACGAATGCAATCCCTTTGCCTTTATTATATCGGTGGCAGGGGGTAAGGCTACCAATGGTAAAATAAATATACTGGATGTACAGCCGACCGAATTGCACCAGCGGTCACCTTTTTTTGTAGGCAGCAAACTGATGATGGAGGAACTGGAAAATTATTTAAAATAACTTATGTCAAATACGATCATATCCGTTAAAAACCTGGTGAAGAACTATGGAAATTTCCAGGCGGTAAAAGGCATCAGCTTTGAGGTGAAAGAAGGGGAGATCTTTGGCTTGCTGGGGCCTAACGGTGCCGGAAAATCTACCACACTAGAAATTATAGAAACCCTGCGGTCCAAAACCTCCGGAGAAGTACTGGTTGACGGCTATCATCTTGACAAAGAACCCAACGAAATAAAAAAGATCATTGGGGTACAATTGCAAACCAGTGGTTATTATCCGGGCCTGAACCTGCTCCAGTTAATTGAACTATTCTGTGGATTGTACAACCGTAAGGTGGATCCGATAGAATTACTGGAAATGGTGAACCTCAAAGACAAGGCCAAATCAAAAGTAAAAGAATTAAGTGGCGGTCAAAAACAACGGTTCTCTGTAGCCACCACGTTGATCAATGAACCCCGTATCATTTTTCTGGATGAACCCACCACCGGTCTTGACCCGCAGGCAAGAAGAAGTTTATGGGAACTGATCAGAAAAATAAGGGAAAGAGGAACCACGGTGATCATTACCACCCATTACATGGATGAAGCAGAGTACCTCTGCGACAGGGTGGCCATCATCGATGCCGGCCGGATCATTGCATTGGATTCACCGGATAAACTGATAGACGATTTGGTGGCGGGTGGATTTGAACGACCCAAAGAAATGAAAATGGCCAACCTGGAAGATGTATTCATTCACTTAACCGGTCATTCATTAAGGGAGGATTAACAATGAGCATTCAAAATAAATTGAAGGAATTTATGCAGGGAAAAATTGAAGCACAAAAATCAGCCGGTGCCGCATTTATGGCACAAAACATTTTACGGGAAGGTGTAAAAGAATTGCCGGGCGGCATTCAATATGAAGTTATCAAAGAAGGAACCGGCGCACAGCCCCTGGTATCAGAAAGTGTAAAAGCCCATTACAAAGGCACTTTATTGGATGGTAAAGAGTTTGATAACTCTTTTAAAAGGGGGCAACCATTTACGGCACCTTTAAGGGCATTGATCAAAGGCTGGCAGGTGGCATTGCCTATGATGAAAGAAGGCAGCCATTGGCGTTTATGGATCCCCTCTGATTTGGCCTATGGTGACCGCGGTGCGGGGAATGATATTCCCGGCGGCGCCACGTTGATTTTTGAAGTAGAATTATTACAGGTTATCAAATAATAAAGTTATGCCTGACCTTCATCCAGACCTTCGCTATCCGATTGGTAAATATGAACCACAGCCCTTTTCCATTGAGCAGAAAATAGAGTGGCTGGCGGATATAAAATTCCTGCCCTTGCAGCTGGAAAACGCAATTTTGAACCTGGATGAAGTACAATTGCATACACCTTACCGCGATGGCGGCTGGACTGTTCACCAGGTCGTTCATCATGTCGCCGATAGCCATATGAATGCATATTGCCGGTTTAAATTGGGGTTAACAGAAGATAACCCTACCATAAAACCTTACGATGAGAATAAATGGACTGAACTGCAGGATGTGCAAAAACTTCCTGTGAATATTTCCATTACTTTATTGCATGCCATTCATGCCCGTTTATTTGAAACATTGAAATATGTAAGTGATAATGACTGGAATAACCGGACCATCTTTCATCCGGAACACAAAAAAACGATGCGGCTTTGGTTCCTGCTGGGCATGTATGCCTGGCACGGCAGGCATCATGTAGCACATATTACTTCATTGAGAGAAAGAATGAAATGGTGAACCTGTTATGAAATGGAAAACACTTTCTTCTGAATATCTTTTTAACGACAAGTGGTTCAAGGTGCGCAAAGAAGTTTGCCAAACCCCGCAGGGAAAGATCGTTGATCCTTATTATGTGTATGATTTCGCC
Source organism: Chitinophagaceae bacterium (assembly GCA_036275415.1). Classification (GTDB taxonomy): domain Bacteria; phylum Bacteroidota; class Bacteroidia; order Chitinophagales; family Chitinophagaceae; genus JJ008. The sequence goes on from DASUDW010000341.1 coordinate 14,924, forward strand.
ACCTGGGTAGGGGCCTTTCCGGTTACCGAAGAGGGCAAAATCATTATGCTGAAACAATACCGGCATGCTTTAGGTGAAGTATGCTATGAAATTCCCGGAGGTTGTGTGGATGATACCGATCAAAATCTTGAAGAGGCGGCTGCCAGGGAATTACTGGAAGAAACCGGTTATACATTCAATTCATACGAATACCTCGGAAAAATTTCACCCAACCCTTCTACCAACTCCAACTTGTTACATATGTTCCTGGCAAGAGGGGGTAAAAAAGTAGCGCTTCAGTCACTGGATGAAAACGAAGAGATAGAAGTCATACAGCTGACGGTGCAGGAAGTAAAAACCCTTCTCCGCAATAACCAGGTAGTGCAGGCCATGCATGTTAGCTGCATCCTCTATGCGCTGGAAAGACTGGGCGAACTCAGCTACTGAACTTATTTTCCGTAAAGCCCTGTGGCTTTTGCAATCTCATCCGGTTTGAAATACTTCTCAATGATGGCTTTAAAGCCGGGCAGTTTCCGGATATTATCCAGGTCTGTATCTTCTGCCATATGCTCCAGATCCTTGTAACCGCTTACTATACATCTTTCAAAATAGCTAAGCGCTTTATCTGTTTTTTGCTGCAGGGAGTAGATACAGGCCAGGTTATATTCATAAGTGTTCTTATAAAGGGCATCTTTTTCCAAAGCCAGCTCAAAAATGCTGATACCCTCATTATACTTTTCCAGGTAAATGTAGGCTACTCCCAGCCTGTTCATGGAGAAGTACAAAGTACTGTCCAGTTGTAAAGCCTTTGAATAAAGCTCAATGGATCGCTGGTAAAGGGCATTCTTGTTGCTGTAATAAGGGGCTGCATCAAAATAAGCATCTCCGGCCTTGGCAAAATAATCGGCTTTTTTGTTGTTTACGATAATAGCCCTTTCCAGGTAAGTAATGGCCGAATCGAATTTATTGGCATAATAATAGTTTAAGCCAATTTCATACGGCACAGAGGCATCCTTGGGCACCAGCGGGTACAACATTTTATAATAAAGCAGGGAGGAGTCGTATTTATAAAGGTCATTGTAAATGGTAGCCAGGTTATACATGCCCCGTGTGTAATTCGGGTCGATTTTTATGGTTTGTTTATACCAGTAAATGGCTGAATCCTTTTTGCCTAACCGGTCATATACATAGCCGATATTGTTAAAGGCATTCGTATATTTTGGATTGGCCTTCGCTGCTTTTTTATACCAGCCCAGTGCATCTGTTTTTTTATCCTGCTGATCAGATACCCATCCCAGGTTATAATAATACAGGTGCAGTTCTTTGGTACTGGTGTCTTTTTTCAATCCTTCCAATAATACCCTCTCTGCAGTGGTATAATTGCCCAGGTAAGCATAACAAAGGGCAGGGTCAATATAGTATAGGGTTCCGGCGGTGTTTACTTTATTGCCGTTCTCGTAATAACTAAGGGCATCCTTATATTTTTTGGACCGGTAATAAATGGCGGCAATCTTGTAGTAGTAGTCTGCCACCTGGTTATTTACTTTTATGGCTTTTGCATAATAAGTGACAGCGCTATCATATTGGCGCAGATAATCATAAGATACGCCGATACGATAAAACAGGTTGGAGCCGGCACCAGCATCTAACCGGGCCACTTTTTTGTAATAATAAATAGCGGAATCATCATCAAGCCTGAAGTAAAAAATATCTCCCATGTTATATAGGGTAGTCAAATACCTGGGATTGGCAGCAAGCGCCTTACGGTAAAAATAGATGGCGCTGTCTTCTTTCTTGAGTTTATAATAGCTCCACCCCAGGTTGTTATACGCCTGGTAGAAGTTTTTATAGCTCGCAGCAGCCTTTGTGTACCAGTTAAGGGCACCCTTCAGGTCATCCTGTTTGTCACGGCAATAAGCAATACCAAAATAATACAGGTGAAATTCTGCCGTGTCTTTTGCCAAGGCAAGCCTGTAAACTTCTTCTGCTTTTTTGTAATCACGGGTATTTTGCACGGCATAGCCCCAGGTATAGAAATAGGTGAGATCGAATTTGTTTTCATTATAGGCTTTTTCAAAAAGGACAGCTGATTTTTTGTAAAAATACATGGCACTGTCTTCTTTTTCTGTATCACTGAGTTCACTGGCTCTCAGGTAATAATCATAGGCTTCTTTTACTTCGGCGCTGGTGGTATTAGTGTTGACTTTCACCGTTGTGGGCAGCAGTCCGTCAAATAATGTCTCATCAGCCCTGTCGTTATCCCTGATGTCTTTACCCAGGGAAACAATATCTGTTTCTACCTGTGAAGTCCTTTCACCACCCCACTTGGATTCAAAACTTTTATCGAGCAGCAAAGCTTTCTGGTAATAATAATCGGCAGAATCTTTTTCTTTCAGTTGCTTGTAGGTAAGGGCCAGGTTGAAAAGTGCATAGGCGAATTTTGGCTGTAACTCTACAGCGTTATTGTAAAATATTTTCGCCCGGGAGTATTCTTTGGTCCTGTAATACATGTTACCGATGATGAATTTGGGATAACTCCAGCGGGGGGAAAGTTTTATGGCTTTGTTCAGGTAGAACAACGCAGAATCCGGTTGTTTGCTCACTTCACTGAAATAACGGCCTAATTCAAAACTGATAAAGGTGGAATTGGGTAATAAGTTATCGGCGGTACGCAACAGTTCAAGGGTGCGGGGCGATTTATGTACCGAAGCAATAAAAAATATTCGCTTGGCCTTGATCTCGTTGATCCTGATATCGGATGAATCCATCAGTTCATCCATTACGATCTTCAGTTTATTATCTGCATCGGAAAAAAGGCTGTCAGGATAATCCTGGAATTCTGCCCTGATAAACCTGTTGAGCAACGGCTGTACGGCATCTTCCAGTTTGGCAGCCAGGTCAAACTTCATCAGGTTCATGAGTTCCTCATTCTTGACCGACTTGCGGGCCTTCTTGTAAATTTCCCAGGCATTTTGCCCGGTGGGTGTGTTGAGCCTTCCGGACCGGAGGTGATCATAAAATTGTTTATAATAAACAGAGTCATCAGCGCTGATCTTTATATTATTGCTGTTGTCCCTTCTTTTGGCAATATAATTGGGATTTTCCGCTGCCATTTTTTTTCTGGCAACAACGGCCTGTTTCATTTCCAGGTCCACTTTGGCAATCACCTCTGAAGAACTACCGATTATCATCGGGCTTTGTTCCTCCTTGGTATTTTCATAAACCTTCTGGCTGATGTAATTCCTCACATCATTGATCTTTACCACTTTGGTACTATCAGAAACACCCAGCCCATAGAGTGCATCCAGCAGAAAATAGGTAAACACACCATGTCCTCCACCCGGGAACGGTTTTTCCTGTGATAATTGACCCGGTTCACAGGAAAGGATTTTTACTGTGTTTACAAACCCGTCATTGATCGCTTTCATTGTTCGCAAGGCTCCGTTATTCTGGCCGGCAAGGTTACCGGAACGACAGGCATCTGTAATGAGGAATACTTTCGCTTTTTTGGCAATGGCCGCCACTTTGGGCTCAAACTGCGGCAGGTACACCGCATCGGTCATATCATAGGCCACTTTCTCACAATTGTAGGCCAATAAATAGCCCTGCTCGGTTTCAGATTCAGTGTCGCCATGACCGGCAAAATAAATGAAGACCCGTTCGTTATTGTCTCCTTTTACTTTGGCCAGTATATTATTCAATCCCCTGAATATTTCTGTTTTGGTGGCCGTACTGTCGATGAGATAATAAATATTATTGGGATCAGTTATGATTTTTGTATCAAGCAAAAAATCCCTGAATGATTCAGCATCATCATCCGCATAATTAAGCTGGGAAATATTTTTATAATTGGAAATGCCCACTATTAACGCATAGGTTGGCCCCCATTCGGTATTGGTGGCTGGTTTGCCGAGTTCTATACCTCTTCTCGTTATGGTATCTTTTTGGGCAATACTGGGGGATAAATAGCCTGTAATAGCTATCAATAAAAGAAAAAGACACTTCAGTAAGGTGTTGTTCCGATGTGTCATGGCATAAATGGTTATTGACCCACTAATTTACAACTTATAAATGAGGAAAGTATACCCAATACAGGGTATTAAGGCAAGGCATCGCTGACCGGGATTTAGTCAAAAAACTTTACTATGTCCGGCCAGTCAAGGTTATAGATAGTATCAATATCGTTTCCCCATATCTCTTTCAGGCTCCTGAGGCTTACTTCACCTACCAGGAAGATGCTGCCGCAAACAATAACCAGGTCATCTTTACCGGCATGGAGCGAAGCGGCATATAAAGCAGTGTTTACCGAAGAAAAAGAATTACCATGTAGTCCTTGCTGCAAAGCTTTTTGCTGAAGTTCCTCCGCGGGCAGGGCACGGGGTATTTGTGCACAGGTAAAGTAATAACGGGCATTTTGGGGTAAAATTTCCAGTATGGAACCGATGTCTTTATCCTT
>DASUDW010000342.1:0-8346 GCA_036275415.1 Chitinophagaceae bacterium
CGATTCAATTCAATTAAGAAAAAATGTAGAAAAGCTGTTGCGTCAGTCTGTTGAATCAGCCAATGATACAGTCGTTAGGGTAATGCCGCCAATTGTGAAACTAGAGGAAGATTCAACAGATACACCTGATCCGGCCTTACAGGATAAGCCAGTTGCAAAGGATGTAAAGAAAAATGATAGCAGGGAAAGTGGTCCTGTTTCACAAAAGCCGGACAAGCAAAAGGCTAATAAGCCGGCAGGCCCAAAGCAAGTGCCAAAAGCCGTGATGCCGAAAAAGCAACCGGCAGTGGAAGAAAACAACGGATATAATTAAAATTTTTCGATAAAAAACAACAACTAAAAACGACTATCATGAACAACGAACAACCCATTATCGTCGGTCTGGACATTGGTACTACCAAGATCGCAGTAATTGCCGGTCGTAAAAACGAGTATGGCAAATTGGAGATACTTGGTTTCGGTAAAGCCAATTCCAATGGTGTGAAGCACGGGCAGGTGCTCAACATTGATGAGACCATCAAAGCGATCAAAACGGCGCTGGAAAATTGCTTTGCCTCCAACCCCAATCTTTCTGTGAAGGAAGTATATGTTGGTATTGCCGGGCATCATATCAAAAGCCTTCAGACAAGAGGTGATATTGTGCGCCAGTCAACAGAAGAGGAAATTACCCGCAAGGAAATTGATCAGCTGATAGAAGATCAGTACAAGACTTATATTCCTGCCGGAGATCAGATCATTGATGTTATTCCGCAGGAGTTTACCGTTGACAATTTCCAGAACATCCCTAATCCTATCGGGTATGGAGGTGTAAAGATTGGTGCCAATTTTCACATTATAACAGGAGATAAAAATGCCATTAAAAATATTAACCGTAGTGTAGAAAAAGCAGGATTGCAAACAAAAGACCTCGTATTGCAGCCTCTTGCGTCTTCATCTGCAGTAATGGGTCAGGAAGATATGGAAGCTGGTGTGGCTATTGTGGATATAGGTGGCGGAACCACAGACCTTGCTGTTTTTTATGAAGGCATTCTGAAACATACTGCTGTTATACCTTTTGCAGGGGAGAATATCACTAACGATATTAAAACAGGCCTGGGGGTATTAAAAACTCAAGCTGAACAGATGAAAGTGCAGTTTGGCAGTGCCCTGGCCAATGAGGCAAAGACAAATGCCTACATTACCATACCCGGATTAAGGGGTATGCCGGCTAAGGAGATTAGTGTAAAGAATCTGGCTAATATCATTCAGGCCAGAATGAGTGAGATAATGGATTTCGTTACATATCATCTCAAACAGGTTGGATTAGATAACCGTATGCTCAATGGTGGTATCATTCTTACCGGGGGTGGTTCACAACTGAAGCACCTGATACAATTAACCGAATATGTAACTGGTTTGCCTGCCAGGATAGGTTTCCCAAATGAACACTTGGCGGCCGGGCATATTGAAGAACTGGCAAAGCCTACTTACTCAACCTGTATCGGTCTTATATTAAAAGGATATGATGATTATGAGCATAACCGGAAACAGTTTGAGAAAGACTTCAGGAATGTAGAAGTACCACAGGGATTGAAACAGGCTGTTGCTGAAGAAATACCTGCTGAAGAGGAACAAATCCATCAAAAAGAGGTAGTAAGAAGAAAAAGCTTGAATGGTTTCTGGGGCAAGTTCAAAGAGAATATTATTGACTTGTTCAAGGAAGAAGAAGACAAGCATTTATAAACGAACCTTAACTGCATAAGAAAATTACTAACCCAAATCAAAAAACAGCTTCTCCAATTCCGGACCGGATACAAGAAGCTCCAAAATTCAACGCTATGATACATTTTGATCTGCCTAAAGAGAAATCATCGATATTAAAAGTGATTGGTGTAGGAGGTGGTGGTGGGAATGCGGTGAACTATATGTTCAGCCAGCAGATAGAAGGAGTAAATTTTATCATCTGCAACACCGATGCACAGGCATTATCTAACAGTGGTATTCCCAACAGGATACAACTGGGGCCCCATCTAACACAAGGCTTGGGTGCCGGTGCCAATCCCGAGATCGGTCGCCAGGCAACAGAAGAATCGCTGGAAGAGATAAAACGCATACTGGAAGTGAATACCAAGATGGCCTTTATTACTGCCGGCATGGGTGGTGGCACCGGTACAGGAGGTGCTCCCATTATTGCTAAAATATGCAAAGACCTTGGAATTCTCACAGTAGGGATAGTTACTACTCCATTTGCTTACGAAGGAAAAAAGCGTCAGCAACAGGCACAGGAAGGCATTAAGAACCTTGAGCAATATGTGGATACCCTTCTGGTGATCAGCAATGATAAATTGCGTCACCAGTTTGGTAACCTGAAAATGAGAGAGGCTTTTGAAAAGGCTGATAATGTACTGGCCACAGCTGCCAGGTGTATCACAGATGTTATTAACAGTACTGGCCAGATCAATGTTGACTTTGCAGATGTTTGTACTGTAATGCGTAATGGCGGAGTAGCTATTTTGGGTAATGCGGAAGCATCAGGCGAAAACAGGGCACACAAAGCCATTGAAGAAGCACTAAATTCTCCTTTACTGAATGATAATGATATCCGTGGTGCAAAGTGGATTCTTATCAACATAACATCTGCCAGTGGCAGCCATGAATTTACGATGGATGAGGTGGAAGTGATCCAGAATTATCTCTTAACCCAGGCCGGTGATAATACAGATGTAATTCTCGGTATGGGTTATGACAATAACCTGGGTGATAAACTGGCCATTACATTAATAGCCACGGGTTTTGAGCATAAAGATCCTTTTGCAAAACCGGTTGTGAAGAAGGAGCAACCTAAGCAGGAAGAAAAAATTGTAATGGTGCTGGGCGAGAATGCTGAAGATGAGAAGAAGGTTAAGCCTGAACAAAAGACAACTGCTGCATTGCTCAATGAAAAGGAAATAGAAGTGATGGAGGCATCACTGCAGGCAGAGCCAACAGCTGATTACCTGATGCCTAAGCTGGTAGAAGAAATTCCGGTGTTGCAAGCACCTGTAATAGACCTGAGTGATATGAAAGGGGATGAAGAGCCGCTGGTGGTTCATTTCGAACTGAAGTCTGATACAGAAGTTTTACTTAGTAAAAATACGGGTGAGGAGATTGGTACATCTACTGTTGGCAAAATGTCAGTACAAGTAAAGGAGGATAGTATAAATTCGAATGAACAAAATTACCCGATAGCTATCGGGGCCGTTCCCAAACCCTTTATAAAAGAAACAGATGCTGAGTTGATTCTCAGTATGAAAGATAGTACTAGTAGTACGTCCCCGGTGTCTGCAGCATCTGGGGGTTATCTGGCCAGACCGTCCAATATCTATGCAGCATCACAGGCAGAGGATATCACCTCGAAAAGTGCCGCTGAAGAACCGGTCCCTTCGCCAAAAGTTACTGCCAGCGAAGAAGAGGAGGAACTCCTCGATTTGCAAATGCAGTTGGTAGAGAGGGATGACATTCCTGCGGCGGATATGCCGTTGGCCCATCAGGCTCAGCAACCTTTGACCACTGATGTTGAGGACCCTGCACTGCAGGACGAAACAGAAGAGCAAAAACGTAGGGCGGCCGAAAGACTTAACAAGTTGAGAAACTTGTCTTTCAATGTTAACGCTGCTGACCCCAATAATGAGTTTGAGACAGTGCCGGCTTATATCCGCCGCAATATGGAATTGTATAATTCCAATTCTCATGTCGAAAACTTCTACAGCAACTACGAAGTAAAGTCAGACGACAAAAATCAGGCACATATCAGTTCAATTAACACCTTTTTAGACGGGAAAAAACCCGATTAACCCTTCGACAGGCTAAGTGTTACAGCCTTGTAATGCTGTGCTTGTCGAAGCCTGCCTGCCTGACGGCAGGCATGAGCAGAAGAAGCTACAAACGCAGTTCGTTCCAATGAAACCTTAGCAATTAAGCTAGTGTTTTTTAGTTGTTCCCCCCGATTTCTATCGGGGGGTTTTTGTTTTCTCACCTCTAAAATCTGATATCAGCTCTACCTTTGCTCCATGCTTCCCGAAGAAGAACTACAGCAGCGCTGGTTACAATTTGAATCAGCATTGACAAAACAGTCAGGAAAAGAATATGCCCTTGATGATATACTTATTTTAATTGGCATACGGGAAGCAGGCTTGCCGTCCCAAAAAGAGTTGTCTGAAAAAGAAAAAGCCGATCTGCTTCAGTTAGGTATCTGCAGCATACTCGTACCTGCAAAATACTATGAATTGATCTGGGTAGACGATATGGGGTGGCCGCATTTTAAACAATTGCAACAATTGCCCAACGACAACTTAGCAGAAAGAACATTCCTTTTAAAACAATATGTGTTGTTATACAATGACAGAAATAAGCTGGTAAAGCTGCTGCTTTCTGCCGTTAAATAATAAACCCTTATCTTCGCACCCTACTCCACATAACTGACACGGCAGGTTGTAAGCCGGTGGTACTTAGACAAACTTTCGCTGATTCAGACCCTACAACATCTAAGCCAGCTCCATTCGCAGATAATCCCGATAGCTATCGGGAGCGATTTAAACATAAAAACCTATTATGGCTTTTAAACAATTAGACATTATTGAACCTATCCTGAAAGCGGTAGCTGCAGAAGGCTACACTATTCCGACACCCATTCAGCAACAGGCGATACCGCTGGTGCTGCAACGCAAAGACCTGCTGGGCTGTGCCCAAACCGGTACGGGTAAAACAGCAGCTTTTGCTATTCCCATTCTGCAGATTTTGCATGAACAAAAACCACCCGATAGCTATCGGGTGGCACCGGGCATCAAAGTACTGATACTTACCCCCACCAGGGAACTGGCCATACAGATCAATGAAAGTTTTGCGGCCTATGGAAAACATACAGGCATACGGCATACTGTGATCTTTGGCGGCGTATCACAACTGCAGCAGACCAATGCATTGAAAAAAGGAACGGATGTACTGATAGCTACGCCGGGCCGCCTGCTTGACCTGATGACACAAGGTTTTATACGCCTGGACTATTTGCAAATTTTTGTACTGGATGAGGCAGACCGTATGCTCGATATGGGCTTTATACATGATGTAAAAAAAGTGATAGCAAAGCTGCCGGCAAAAAGACAAACTTTGTTCTTCTCGGCCACCATGCCGCCGGAGATACAGAAGCTGGCCAATGTGTTGTTAACGCATCCGGCCAAAGTGGAAGTAACGCCACCTTCTTCTACCGTGGATAAGATTGACCAGCGCCTCTACTTCGTGGGTAAAATGGAAAAGCCGGAACTACTGCTGCACCTGCTGGGGAATAAAGAAATAAAAACAGCGTTGGTGTTTACCCGTACCAAGCATGGCGCTGATAAAGTGGTGAAAATATTACAACGCCATAATATCAGGGCGGCTGCGATACATGGCAACAAATCGCAAAATGCCCGGCAGGGTGCATTAACTGATTTTAAAAACGGTACGCTGCGTGTACTGGTGGCTACTGATATTGCTGCCAGGGGAATTGATATTGATGAACTGGCCCATGTTATCAATTATGACCTGCCGAATGTGCCGGAAACCTATGTTCACCGTATTGGCCGTACGGGCCGGGCGGGTAATGCAGGTATTGCTATTTCGTTTTGCAGCCGGGAAGAAAGAGATGAATTGAAGGATATTCAAAAACTGATTGCTAAAGCTATTCCGGTGGTGCATGAGCATCCGTTTGTGGCGAATGCAATGGTGGCAGCACCGATTGTGTTAGTAAGACCACAGTCATCTTTAAAATCACAAAGAAATTTTAACGGGCAGACGAGGCAGGGGAGTCATAATTTTCGAAACAGCCGAAGCACACAAAGAGCCCGGTAATTTTTTTACAAAAAGGGAAAGGGGATTTTTTCAAATCCCTTTTTTATTCAGCCTGCCCAAAAGTGAGTAAGTTATTATCCGGATCAAGAAGGGAAAATTCTTTTTGCCCCCAGGGTTTTGTTGCTAAATGCCCTGCCGGATGTATAGCCACCTTATTATCGAGCAGAGACTGGTAAAGGCCCTCTATATCATTTGTGCGGATATACACCTGTCCGTAATTCTCTTTTGGATCCAATGTGTTGAATTCGAAAAAATGGATTTGTATATTATCCTTCTCCACCATTAAATAACCATCATAGTCTGAATTACCGGCCATTCTGAAGCCAAGGTTATTCAAGTAATAATCTTTAGTTGCAGATTTGTCTCTCATCGGTAGCTTAGGATGTATTGCGGTAAGCATATAAGTATAATTAAACGTAAAATGAAAAGTATCAAAAAAAACAAGTACGAGGCTTAACCTGAAATCTATGAACCTGCACCTATTTCAAGTCTCTCCGTTTATTCATCCAGTAACAAAAAGCCCAAATAACCCCAGTGAAGATTACTGTCATTACCACATGTTGGGGAATAGCGTCAATCAAGGTTTTATATCTTTCCGGATTAAGGCGAGCCATAAAAGCAGGACGTGGTATTAACCTGTCTGACATTTCAATGGGTAAAAACCTGCCCTCATCATGAGATTTGACATTTAGATAGGCTACAAGAATATTCTCCAGGATCATATATTGAAATAGAAATATACCGAGTGCAAGGAATGCCTTACGTATCAGAAATCCGTACAAAAAAGCAATGGAGAGCTGGGCAAAAGTCTGCAAGGCAAAAAGGCCAATGTAATAGGATTGTCCCCAGGTGTTTTTGATCAACCGTTCCTGGTTATTAATCCCGGTTACCAATGCAATGGAAAAATACAAGGCTGTAATAATTAAAGAAATAATCAGCACATCAATCAGTTTGCTGGTTACAAACTGACTGCGGCTCCACCCGTCAATAATATTTTGCCGGTGTGTGCGGTAGGTGTATTCGTTACTGATGAACATGATGACAACTACTGCTGGTATGAACGTAAAAAGAGAGGAAGCAAATGCCACCGTGTGCCATGCTTCCGGAAACGAAAAGGGGTTACCGATTAACATCTTGGCCATTTGAGCAGCCTCTGTAGGATTATTACTGAGATCTTCAAATGCTTTAAAGAAGCCGTAATTGATAGCAGGGTAGGCAAGAGCAGTAATTCCCAGTATCCACCAAAAAGCAGGATAGCCTTTCATCTTCAACCATTCCGTTCGAATAAGATTCGTCATCGTATGTTAATTTTATTTTGCATCTGACGTACGCCAATTTATATAGTAACGCTGAGTCATTTAATTATTAGTCAATTCGAAAAATCTGGCTTCTAATCTTTTCTTTTTCAAAATCAGTTGAGATAATGTTATTCCGTTTTCAAAACAAAAGCGATTAATGTTTTCAAGGTTAGCAGTGCCTTTCGGAAAAACTATTTGTACAGTACCGGCTTTTTCATCTATTTGTATATTACTGCTTAACCTGGTAAGTAATGCAGCTAATTGCTGCTTGTTAGCCGCATTCAATTCTACAATATCTTCATCCATCAGGATCTCATCTACCGGACCAGTCGCAATCAATTCACCAGTTTTCAAAATGGCCGCATGGGTACATACTTTTTCAACCTCATCAAGCAGGTGGCTCGCCATGATAACAGTGTGTCCTTTCTCTTTTAATTCTATTATTAGTTCCCTGATCTCTGCAATGCCTACCGGATCTAGTCCGTTTGTGGGTTCATCCAGTACCAGCACTTTTGGGTTGCCGAGGAGGGCAGAAGCAATGGCAAGACGCTGTTTCATACCCAGGCTAAAAGTTTTGAACGAACTGAAACGGCGGTCAAAAAGTTTTACTTTTTTAAGCACATCTTCAATATCTTTTTTGTTGCCCCTGCCACTAATCGATTGAGTGATCTTCAGGTTTGAAATTCCGGAGAGATAACTATAAAAGTTGGGTGTTTCCAGCAGTGAACCTATTTTTTTTCGTAGTTGTGGCGAAGTGCCGGGCTGCCCGAACCAAAGAAACTGCCCGTTATTGGCTCGCAATACATCCATCACTATACCCAGCAAGGTTGTTTTACCACTTCCATTAGGCCCCAAAATACCAAAGACTGATCCCTGAGGCACATCGAACGAGACACCCCTCAGGGCCTTTACCGGGCCGTATGATTTGGAAAGATTATCAATCGAAAGCACTACACTCATTTTTTCAGAATTTATGCAGGTGAAGGTAAAAGATTATAGTAATCTAAATGCAACAATATGGTAAGTGGTATGTTGATAGGATAAGATAACTTTACCAGTGAATATGGAAACAATTTTAATAACAGGGGGAACCGGATTAGTAGGCAGGGCACTTACAAAGGCTTTACTGGCAAAAGGGTACAAAGTAATTGTGATGGGAAGGGGTAGAAAGGGAGATGGTGAACCAGGTGCAGGTAGCAGTTTG
>DASUDW010000343.1:0-43318 GCA_036275415.1 Chitinophagaceae bacterium
TTTTCCCGTTGTTGATTGCAGGGTATATGTTTTTCCCATTTATCGGCAAGCAGGCACCTGTTATTCATAGCTCTCAGGAAGACGGACCATACGTTTCATACAAAGGCAATAAAGTATATGTAAAATACATTCTCGATAATCATGGTACTAAAGCAGTAAAAGTTGACAGTTTTGATTATAATGAAAAGCCGGGGATCTTCCTGGTGTCGGCAACCGATATACCTGGAAAGACTTTTCCGATAAAGCTTAAAAATGAACTGGAAGCTGAAAAAACCGAATATGGAAATGTGAGTAAGCTCTTCGTGGTCTCCGATATTGAAGGAAATTTTGCCGCTTTCAGAAAGTTATTGCAGGGCAATAAAGTGATTGATGAAAACCTGAATTGGTCTTTTGGCAACGGTCACCTGGTGCTGACTGGTGATTTTTTTGACCGGGGGGTGCAGGTAACGGAGGTGTTATGGCTTATTTATTCTTTGGAAGATCAGGCTAAAAGCGCCGGTGGTCATGTTCATTTCATCCTCGGTAATCATGAGATCATGAATATGAACAATGATTTGCGGTATGTTCATGGCAAATATTTCCAGCATGCCGCCCTGATGAGTGAAAATTATTTAGAGCTGTTCAGCGAAAAGTCAGAGCTGGGCCGCTGGTTAAGGACAAAAAATGTATCTGAAAAGATTGGTGATTTTTTATTTGTACATGGAGGCTATTCTGCTGAAGTGAACCGGCTCGATCTTTCCCTTTCCCGGCTTAATAAACTGGTCAGGCCCTATTACGGGGATACCACTTATACCTATAAGGATCCCAAGGTGGATCTGTTGTATAGTGATCTTGGCCCATTCTGGTATCGTGGTTATTATACAAAAAGGGCCGTAAACGGGCAGGCATATATTGACAGTACCCTGGCGAAATATAAAGTGAAACATATAGCTACCGGGCATACCGTTATTTCCGATACTATAAGTGTTCTTTATAATGGTAAACTGTTCAATACCGATGTTCCCCATACCAAAGGAATGCCGGAGGCATTATTGGTTGAGGGCGGAAAATATTATCGTGTCAACCCGATCGGTGAAAAGTTTCAGTTGCTGGAGTAAGGAATCAAGCAGCTTTTTCCCGAAAGGCAGCACCAGATGCCCTTCAGCCTTTTTTCATAACTTTTTTTTAAGCCTGCCAAAGAATTATTACATTGTAAAGTATTAACTGTATAATTAAACTACCAGAAATGAAAAAACTACTGCTTTTTTTACTTGCGTTTAGCCTGCTGACAGCCTGTAAGAACGATAAAGGAGGTGGAGCAAAGAAAACCGAAACCCAGGCTACGGATGATTACCGCAGCGGAGATGAAAAAAATAAAGATGATAAAACCAAAACGGAAGAAAATAAGGAACCCCAAAAAAACGGTGACGACCTGACTACCGGTGAAAAAAATGAAACGGATGATAATACAAATATGGGGGCCGGCGGATGGCCCGAGACTGAAAAAAGCAGTTTTATAACCAGCTGCGTAAGAGAGGCTATGAAGAATGGTAACAGCAGGTCGGTATCCACCAGCTATTGCCAGTGCATGCTTGAAAAACTTGAGGCTATGTACCCCGATATCAATGAGGCGGCAAAGCTTAGCGATACTGAACTTGAAAGAGTGATGATGAAGTATAAGGACGGTTGCCTAAATCAGTAAAATATCCCGAAAAAAATTGAAAGAGGCCTGCATCGGACATGCAGGCCTTTCTTTTAGGTTTTATCCTGCCGCAGGCTTAAATTTGCCCCTCCAAAAACTAAACATTTAAAATGGCAAGATCAATTGCATTTCGGGAAGCCCTTCGGGAGGCTATGACAGAAGAGATGAGAAGGGATGACAGGGTTTTTTTGATGGGAGAGGAAGTAGCCGAGTACAACGGTGCCTATAAAGTTAGCCAGGGTATGCTGGCAGAATTTGGCCCCCGCCGGATAATTGACACGCCGATCTCAGAATTAGGATTTGCAGCTGTAGGGGTAGGAGCCGCACAAAATGGCTTGCGCCCGATCGTTGAATTTATGACATGGAACTTTGCTGTTTTGGCCTTGGATCAAATATTAAATACGGCCTCTAAAATGCTGGCAATGAGTGGTGGGCAAATTACTTGTCCAATTGTTTTCAGGGGCCCCAATGGTTCAGCCGGTCAGCTTGGTGCACAGCACTCCACTGCCTTTGAAAGCTTATATGCCAATATTCCCGGAATAAAAGTAGTATCTCCGAGCAACGGTTATGATGCCAAGGGGTTGCTGAAACAGGCTATCCGGTTTGAAGAAGATCCGGTGGTCTTTATGGAAAGTGAGGTCATGTACGGCGATAAATCAGAAGTACCTGATGAAGAATACTACATTGAACTGGGCAAGGCCGATATCAAGAAGCTGGGCAGGGATGTAACCATTGTTTCATTCAATAAAATGATGAAAGTGGCCCTGGGTGCAGCCACTGAACTGGAAAAAGAAGGTATCAGTGCCGAAGTGATCGACCTGCGGACCATCCGTCCGCTCGACTGGATGACCATCCTGGAAAGTGTGAAAAAAACGAACAGGCTGGTCATTGTGGAAGAACAGTGGCCTTTTGCATCTGTTTCCTCAGAAATTTCTTACCGCATTCAAAAAGAAGGATTTGATTACCTGGATGCACCGATCCGCCGAATTACTGCAGCTGATGCACCTTTACATTATGCGCCTAACCTGGTGGCAGCCGCCTTGCCGGATGTGGCAAGAACAGTAAAATTGGTAAAAGAAGTGATGTATATAAAGAAATAAAAAATAGAACTTATCAAGCCCCGGTAATTCCGGGGTTTTTTATTTCAATTTTAAAAATTGTTGCAGCTATTTTGCCCATTATGTCTATCTTCATTATGGTTTTTCATAGGATATTGGATTTTAAAACGAGGCCGGGTTTCTACCCGGCTTCTTGTGTTATGTACTGACACTTCCTGTTAAATCAAGTAATTTTGAACAACAAATACAATAGCAATGGCTGAAATACTGATAATAGATGATGAAAAGGCGATACGGAAAACACTCACCGAAATTCTATCCTTTGAAGGCTACAAGATTGAAGAAGCGGCAGACGGGGAGGAAGGGCTTAAAAAATTCCGGGATAAAAACTATGACCTGGTGATTTGTGATATCAAAATGCCCAGGCTGGATGGTATTGAATTCCTGCAAAAGGCGGGTGAAATCAATCCCGATGTGCCGGTCATTATGATCTCCGGTCATGGTAATATAGAAACAGCCGTTGAAGCCGTAAAAAAAGGAGCATTTGATTATATCTCAAAACCGCCCGATCTCAATCGGTTGCTTATTACCATCCGCAATGCGATGGACAAAAGCACCCTGGTGACAGAAACCAGGGTATTGAAAAGGAAGGTAAGCAGGGTGCAGGAAATGATCGGTGAATCAGCACCGATTAAGAAGATCAAAGAGACCATTGACAAGGTAGCCCCAACGGATGCCCGCATACTTATAACCGGAGAGAATGGAGTTGGTAAAGAGCTGGTGGCAAGATGGATACATGAAAAAAGCAACAGGTCGGCAGGGCCCATAGTAGAAGTAAACTGTGCCGCTATACCCACTGAATTAATAGAGAGTGAATTATTTGGCCATGAAAAAGGGTCCTTTACTTCTGCCATCAAACAACGAATCGGAAAATTTGAATCAGCCAATGGCGGCACATTATTTCTGGATGAGATCGGCGATATGAGTGCCAGCGCCCAGGCCAAAGTACTGAGGGCATTACAGGAAGGTAAAATTACAAGGGTAGGCGCAGACAAAGACATCAGTGTAGATGTACGGGTGATTGCAGCTACCAATAAAGACCTTTTGAAGGAAGTAGAGGCCAAAAACTTTCGACTCGATCTTTATCATCGCCTGAGTGTCATTCTCATCCATGTGCCCTCCCTGAATGAAAGGAGGGATGATATTCCTTTATTGACTGATAAATTCCTTCAGGATATTTGTGCAGAATATGGCATAGCTCAGAAACCTATTACAGCAGATGCCCTAAAACTATTGCAGGAGTATAACTGGACCGGCAATATCCGGGAACTGAGAAACGTAGTGGAAAGACTGGTCATCCTTTCCGGAAAATCGATTACTGCTGATGATATCAAATCTTATGTAATGCCTAAATAGCCGGCTGTTTCTGCATTGCCAGGCTGGTCATTTCTTCTACGGAGTGCAGTATTTGCAGGTTGGGATATTCTTTTTCGATCAGGACACTGGCAGGCCCGGAAAGAATAATTTTTTTATCCGGGAATGCAGTACAAAGTTTATCAAAGTAGTGAATGATGGATGCTTCATCAACCCGGGTGATGATATGGGCATATAAGAAATCTGCCGGTTTTCGTTCAAGATAATATGCCAATGTGCTCCATGACACATCTACGCCCATATAAATGGTTATAAAACCGTTATTCCGGAAAAAATAATTGGCGGCCAGCAAGGGTATTTCATGTAATTCCCCTTCGGGTGAAAAGAAAATAATGATGGGGGAATCCGGGTCATTTTCTTCCAGTCCGTCAGTAGCCAAAATGATCTTTTTCCGGATGATATGGCTGGCAAAATGCTCCTGTGCAGGTATCACATTATTGGTTAACCATAACATACCCAGGCGCTGTAAAAAAGGGAAAAATACATGGATAATGGTCTTTTCCATGCCAATACGGATGGCAGCTGTGTTGATCTGTTTTTCAAATGCCTCTTTGTCGAAACCAATACTGGCTTCAATCATTTTATGAATATAAAGTTCGTAGTTGCCGTCCCTCTGAATGCTGTCATTAACGGCTGCAGCAATTTCTTCTGAAGACATGGCTGCCAGCCTGGAAACTTTGAAACCATGGTGATACAAAAAAGAGATGCGTAATAATTCTTTCAGGTCATTATCATCATATATCCTGTGCCTGCTTTGTTTTCTTTTGGCAACAAAAAGCTGGTACCGCTGCTCCCAGGCACGAAGGGTGTGAGCTTTGATACCGCAAAGGTTTTCAATATCCCTGATCGTAAACTTATTCATCTTGTTTCCTAAATTATCAATTATTTCCCGCATTTCCCTGCATAGCTTTAGCAAAACTTTGAATATTAAAATTTTGAAGGGCAGATATTTATGATATTTTTGTCAGCTATAAAAAACGGCTCATGCCACTCTATCATCTTTTTATCGTTTACCTCATCGGAACCCTGATTGTTTTCCTTCCTTCTTTTGGTTTGGCGAAATTATTTTCTAAGGCAGGAGAGGCTTCCTGGAAAGCTTATATACCCTTTTATAACACCTGGATTATGCAAGGGCTGGCCGGAAGGCCGAAACATTGGGTTTTCTGGCAGTTTATACCGGTGGTGGGCTGGTTTATCAGTCCGGGTATATTTATTGAATTTGCAAAGGCATTTGGCCGTTTTTCATTAGGACATCATACTGCTGCAGCCTTATTGGCGCCGTTTTATTTTCCTTTTCTGGCGTATAAAGAAAATGCTTCCTACATTGGCGCCGAAGCAGCCCGCAAGCATAAAAAACCGGGGTGGAGAGAGTGGATAGATGCAGCCGTATTTGCTATTGTCGCAGCTACACTGATCCGCACATTTGTTTTTGAAGCCTATACCATTCCCACCGGGTCGATGGAAAAAACATTATTGGTAAGGGATTTTTTATTTGTCAGCAAACTCAGCTACGGCCCAAGGATACCCAATACGCCTCTGTCAGTACCTTTTGTACATAACTATATGCCCATCGGCAAAGGCAAATCATATTCTACTGCTATTCAGTTGCCCTATATGAGGTGGTTTGCTTCCAAAGTTAAAAGGGGAGATGCGGTAGTATTTAATTTCCCCGAAGGTGATACCGTTTATCATGCTGCCGGTTTTGAATCTGCCAATCCGTATTACGATATAAAACGCAAGAATGCATGGGGACCGCCCTATGACATCATCATGTTTGATAACGGCAACGAGGGCACAGCCACGATCCGTACCGGCGAAGTGATCAATGACCCGGTTAATTTTCCGCTGGTTGTTCACCCGGCAGATAAAACAGATAATTATATCAAACGATGTGTAGCAGTTGCCGGCGATACCCTGGAAGTAAAGGATGGGGATGTGTATATTAATAGTGTAAAGGAAAATACACCACCTTATTCGTTGATGACCTACACCTTAAATACTAAGCCCGGTGCTATTGATCTTGACGGGCTGACCGAAAAATATAAATTAAAGGAAGGCGAAATCAGTTTTGTATCACCTAATACCTACCGGGCAGTGCTGACCCACAAGAATGTGGAGAAAATGAAAGCTGATCGTGTAGTGGTATCAGCGATACCCGACCTGGAAAAGCCGGCAGAGATTTATACAGATTCTACCCGTAATGGTAAAGTTACCTTTCCCTGGAATCCTGGTATCAAGTGGACCATTGACTACTTTGGCAAGATCTGGATCCCGGCAAAAGGTGCCACCCTTCAATTGACAACCGACAATTACCCGGTGTATGAAAGGGCCATCAGGGTCTACGAGAAAAATGATTTTTACCAGAAAGACGGTAAATTTTACCTGAATGGAAAAGAAGTAACACAGTATACATTCAAAATGGATTATTACTGGATGATGGGGGATAACCGCCATGGATCACAGGACAGCCGCTTCTGGGGTTTTGTACCGGAAGACAGGATTGTAGGCAAAGCCTGGATGATATGGTTTAGCTGGGAGGGAGGCCCAAGATGGAACCGCCTGTTCAGGATCGTAAAATAATTGTAACTTTAAATGCCTCTGCCGTTAGCAGAGGCATTATTGTCTGTAATAAATTAGGGATGAAGAACAAATACGAATTTCAATACGAAGTATACAACGATATCACTGAATTAAGTGAGAATGATGCCTGGTTATTAACAGAAGCAAGAGAAGTTACCGAACAGGCCTACGCCCCTTATTCCAATTTTCATGTAGGGGCTGTTGCCATACTGGATAATGGTGAAGTGGTAGCCGGTACCAACCAGGAAAACGCTTCTTATCCGGTGGGTATTTGTGCAGAAAGGGTATTGCTGGGTTCAGTGGCCACCTTACATCCGGAGGTGCCCATAAAAACTATTGCAATAAGCTATAGCAGCGATGAAGTAAAAAGCGATCACCCTATCTCTCCCTGTGGCATGTGCCGCCAGGCATTGCTGGAATATGAAACCAGAACTAAAAAACCTATCCGTTTATTGCTCAGCGGCCAGGAAGGAAAAGTGTATGTGATAGAAACAGCCGCCAACCTGCTACCCTTTGCCTTTACCAGCGATGAATTGAATAAGTAAAGGTCAAAAAAGCGTTTGCACCCCATAGGCCACTTTGGCCTCATGCTCCAGCAGCCATTTTTTTCGCCACAGGCCACCTGCATAACCGATCAGTTCCTTATTGGATCCGATGACCCTGTGACAAGGCACAATAATGGCTATATTGTTTTTCCCGTTGGCATTGGCCACAGCCCTGGTTGCTTTGGTATCGCCGGTTTTCCGGGCCAGTTCCAGGTAACTGATAGATTTTCCAAAAGGTATTTGCATCAATATATTCCAGACATCCTGCTGAAAAGCAGTGCCTGCCTGGTTAAGGGGTAAATCAAAATTCCGTCGTTGCCCGTTGAAGTATTGTATCAATTGCTCCACACAATTGATGAGCAGGTGGGGTAAATGTTTTTTCTTTCCTTCAGGTTTCTGAGAAGTATCATGAAAAGCTACTTCAGTGATATAATCTTCCGTTCCGCTTATTTTGAGCAGGCCAATGGGTGAATGATAGTATGTGTGAAAGACCTCGTTCATATCAGCCTATTTTCCGGCCGTTGGCTGTTTGTTTGTCGGGCTTTAGTAAAATTACATCATTACCTGTATCATACACACCCAGTACCAGGCATTCGCTGATGAAGTTGGCAATTTGTTTGGGGGGGAAATTTACCACGGCTACTACCTGCCTGTTCAGCAGGTCTTCTTTATTATAGTGTACTGTTATTTGAGCGGATGATTGTTTAATGCCTATTTCCGTTCCAAAATCCACTTTAAGTTTATACGCAGGTTTTTTAGCTTCAGGGAAATCGGTTACTTCAACGATCGTTCCCAGCCGCATATCAATTTTTTCAAAATCGTTCCAGGTTATCATTTGTTCAAATTACTTAATTTATCAAAGCCGGTCAAATTGTTAGGAGGAGGGTATTTGCCACAGCTTTTTTTCTGTGATGAATAACTTAAATTACATGGTCAATCATTTAATAATCGTATATGAGTCATCATAAAAAAGTTTCCGGGTCCAGGCGCCAGTTTATGCGGGACACCGCCATACTCAGTTCTGCATTCTTCATTGTTCCCCGTCATGTCCTTGGCCGGGGCTTCATTGCACCGAGTGATAAGCTCCATATTGCCGGGATAGGAGCAGGTGGTAAGGGTGCCGGTGACCTGATGGAATTTGCCAAAAGCCCTAATGTAAATATTGTTGCCTTATGCGATGTGGATGACAGGGAAGCCAAAGGATCCAGGGAAAGATTTCCCCAAGCAGCCTACTACAAAGATTTCAGGGAAATGCTGGAAAAAGAAAAAAATACCATTGATGCTGTTTCAGTGTCTACACCAGATAATACGCATGCTGTAGCAACATTAGCGGCGATGCAGTTGGGAAAACATGTGTACACACAAAAACCGCTTACCCATGATATTTATGAAGCCAGGATATTAACGGAAGCGGCAAAAAAATACAAAGTGGTAACACAAATGGGGAACCAGGGCGGTTCCGGTGAAGGTGTACGAAGGGCAAAAGAAATAGTGGATGCAGGATTGATTGGCAGGGTGCATGAAGCAAAAGCATGGACGAACAGACCGGTATGGCCACAGGGTATTCCTACACCATCGGGCAAATTTGATGTACCGGGTGAATTGAACTGGAACCTTTGGCTGGGCCCGGCAAAAGCCATTGATTATCATCCTGCCTATCTGCCTTTTAACTGGCGGGGATGGTGGGCCTTTGGCACCGGTGCTTTGGGCGATATGGCCTGTCATATCCTGGATCCTGTATTCCGTATATTACCTATAGGCTATCCTGAATCGGCTGAATGCAGTGTGGCCACTATATGGAAAGAAATGTGGAATGATACACAAAACACAGATGCCTGTCCGCCGGCATCTATCATTCACCTGAACTATACTGATAAAAAAAATAAAGGTAAAATAAAGCTTTCCTGGTATGATGGCGGTTTGTTGCCGGAAAGACCAGCTGAATTATTGCCCGAAGAACCATTTGGTAACTGGGACGGTGGTGTCTTATTTATCGGAACAAAAGGGAAGTTGTTACTGGATTGTTATGGTGATAATCCGAGGTTATTGCCTACCCGTCTGATGAATGAAAAGCATTTGCCTAAAAAGACGCTTAAGAGGGTGCCTGAAGGTCATTACCTGCAGTGGGTGAATGCCTGTATCGCCGGCTACGGCAATGCAGAAACAAGTTCTCCGTTTGAATATGCCGGACCTTTTACGGAAAGTATATTGCTGGGTAACCTGGCTATCCGAAGCTGGCAGATGAAAAATCCTAAACTGAAAGGATGGGAAGATAAATACCTGGGACGCAAAAAACTGATCTGGGATGCCCAAAATATGAAGGTGACGAATTTTGATGAAGCCAATGTGTTTGTGAGAAGGGATTACAGGGACGGATGGAACCTGACGTTATGAGTAAACAAGTATTGTAATACAGTTTTTCGGCTTTCAGCAGGGAAGGTTTAGTCCAGCATCTTCGCCAGTTCAGCCAGTTCAGCCTGTTTATACTTTTCTTTATCCGTATCGAAACATTTTCCAAATTCTTCCAGCAACATTTGAATCACCTGTTTATTTTTTAATGGCCGGAAATAAGAGCCTACCGGTGGCACTGATATTCTTTTGAAATAAGCTTCCACATCCTGTTGGGTAAATACCTGGCCGGAAGTAGGGTCAATATAAAATTCAATCTTCTGAACAGGGTTTTGAAGGTTTTCTTCAGAATACCCCGGTTTTAAATAGGCAATGATGAATTGCTTGGGAATTTGAATGGCCCGTACAGGAATATCCAATATTTCGCAAAGCAAAAGGTATAAAATACCATTGCTGATCTGGTTGCCCCTTTTGGCCTCCAGGGTTTTATTCAGTAAAAATTCATTCGGCTCTTTATAATTGGTTTCACAACCCTTGAGGCCGTAATAGCTATAGAGTATACTCGTTACAATGTTGATCTGTTCAAGGGGCGTCAGGTAATTGTTTAGCTCAAGCCAAATATTGCGCCTGATCTTCTCTACTTCCTGCAGCACAGGTGTGGTAGAAATATCCGGGTATTGAAATTTACTGGTCAATAAGGCGCCAAGCATCAGGTCGTGGTGCCCGGCTACATTCCATTGACGAAAATCTTCTGTTAGATCTGTGAAATGAAGCCGGTGGATCAATAATTCAATCCGGCCTTGCACTTCTTCATTGGGTGTAGTTTCCCAGAGATGTTCAAGATTGGGGATGATATTTTTACCATAATCAATGATCTTTTCCGACACAAGGCCAAATACTTCTTCATCCGGATCATCAATCAGTGTAAAAAGGGCCGATATTTCTTTATTTGTTTCCAATGGTAGCGATTCCTGCACAATATCAAAATTTGAAGGGAAACCAAATAGTTAAACTTTTCCACAAATCTTAAGAATTGTGATTATGATTGGTTTGACATGAAAAAACTAAGTTTGACACATGAAATGAGCTATAATAAAATATTCTTTTTTTACCAACCTGTAATGAATATTTTATGGTAGCGAATAACATGCGGCAATTTTCAAACTATAATATACACATGAAAAGAAATGTAGTATTGACCTGTCTTGTTTTTTCCTTTTATTCCTTGCAGGCCCAGGAGTCTTTATTCCGAATCAGCAAAGACAGCAGCAGGTTTGAATTAACTGAAAAAGGCGCATCTCATCTTGCTTCATTACCACTCAAATGTATCCTGCAGGAATTTCCGAATAAAACCAACCATACCTCCAACAACGACAGCGATCATGTTTTATTACCAAAGCAATTACATCCGGCTTTTTATGGCTGCTTCGACTGGCATTCGTCCGTACATGGGCATTGGATGCTGATCCGGTTGCTCAAATTATTTCCTGCTTTACCGGAAGCAACTTCCATCCGGCACACACTCAATAAGACAATTACAAAAGAAAATATCCTCCAGGAGGTGAAGTACTTTAGTTTGCCCCTGACTGCATCCTGGGAAAGGACCTATGGGTGGGCCTGGATATTGAAAATGGACGAAGAACTGTATGGCTGGGATGATGCGGATGGTAAACGCTGGCATGAAGCCCTGCAGCCATTAACGACAAAGATCGAAGAGTTGTGGATGAAGTTTTTGCCCAAACAAACATATGCTAACCGTACCGGGGTGCATCCGAACACTGCATTTGGTTTGGTGTTTGCACTCGATTATGCCAAAAAAAGAAAGAGAACAGCATTTGAAGATGCAATAGTAGCGTCTGCCCGGAAGATTTTCCTGAATGATAAAAATGCACCTGCTTTGTGGGAACCTAATGGGGCAGATTTTCTCTCACCCAGCCTGGAAGAAGCCGATCTGATGCGCAGGGTACTGCCTCCTAAAGAATTTATCGCATGGTTCAATAAGTTCTTTACCCTTCAGGGGTTAAATCACCTTACCGTATTGCCGGTTGTTTCTGACCGGGCCGATCTGCAGATCGTACACCTTGACGGGTTATGCTTCAGTAGAAGCTGGTGTATGAAGGGCATTGCATCGGTGTTACCTGCCAATGATCCCAGGCGCAAATTATTAATGCGTTCTTCCTTGCATCATTTATCAGCTTCCTTGCCCCATGTAGTAAGCGGTGAGTATGGTGGTGAACACTGGCTGGCCAGTTTTGCCGTGTATGCGCTGGTGAATTAAAAAGGAAGGGTTAATTATTCTGTTACTTTTTTCTCGCCACCACCATCCAGTCCCAGGGCCCGGGTTCTTTCAGCCATCGGGGAGGATTGTGAAATTCGGTGGTCCAATCATATTCGATCTTTTCAAACTGTTCTGCCATAAATCCGTTTTGCTGCAGCAACAGTTGTAATTCTTCTTTCAGGTAGTGCTTGTGCGGTACGCTGTCAATATCTGCATTGCCCCGGCGGAGGTTGTTCCATTTTCTGATAGCTTCTTTTCCGTTTTTCTCTTCCGGGAAAAAGCGTTGCTCAATTTTATACTGCCGCTGGATTACACTGGTCAACAGGTGCGACTCCAGTGAAGGGACGGTGATAACGATACGTCCGCCTTTCTTCACGCAATTTTTCAGCGATGCAAAAAAGAGATCCCTTTCTTTTTGTGAAGCTGTAAGAATGGCATTGATACAAATACCGAAATCACATTTCGGGCCCCGATAGCTATCGGAATTAGTTGATTTGCTGCTCATATTTGCCCGCAGGTATTGTACGTTGTTGTATTGCGGGTAAAGTTGAGCGGCAATCTCCAGGTTTTTGGCAGAAATATCCACTGCTACTACTTTCTTAAATACGGGAGCCAGTACAGGTAACCATTTGCCAATAGCGCAGCCAATATCGATGACTGTTTTGGTTGTGGAAGCATGTTTATTGATGACAGCACGGATAAGGGCTTTTTTGTCATTATGCAGCACATCGAATATTTCCTCGCTGTAAGAGGATGCCATATTTTCCCAGTAGGAACGTTTCATGATTTATTTACTCTTTTTAATAATCTTTTTGACCGGGCCGGGCCTTAGCTTTCGTTTGGAGTGGTGAAAAGTAAGAATGTGAATAGTTTCTTTATTTAAAATTCTGTAAACAATCCGGTAATTGCCCTCAATGATTTCCCTGATTGATTTAATGTTCAATTCAGGAACAACCCTGCCAATATGAGGAAATTCAGCTAATATATCTGTTCGCCGGATTAGTTTTTCCACCTGTAAACTGGCGTAGAAAGCGGAATCTTTGCTGATGTAGCTGGCAATATCTTCCAGGTCGCTGATTGACTGAAGAGTGAATTTTACTTCAGCCATTTCTTCAGCTTTTTTCTTGCTTGTTCTTTAGTAAGTACTTTGCCTTCATCTGATTGCTGAATACCCATGCTTATCTTTTCAAGCAATATGATTCTTTCAATGGCATCTTCTGCAGGGAATTTATTAGGCATGCTTTTCAGCGATTTCAGCACTTCATCTTTTGTCAGCATTGTCTATTATTTAAAGACAATTTACAAAAAATCATTCAAGTGATCGCCTGAAATATTTTATTAACATTGGATCAAAAGGATTATACCGAAAATAAAACACAGGGCCAAAAATTTTATTACTCTCTGCGCCCAAATGTAAAATTGTGTGCTAATCTTAATGCAACGAAATTTACAGGTGTATCATTAAAGAGGATAGATTCATACCTGAGACCAATATCAAATTGAATTTTATTTCCCGGTTGGAAAAGATAACCAAGCCCGCCAGCCCATACAAAGCCTTTTACTTTTTTATCAAATTCAAATGTACTGTATGCGCCAAAAAAATTATAACCGACCTGAGGCTCCAGGTAAAAACCTGTTCCACTTCCATTTATAGTGTAACGATAACCAATCTTTATAGGTACAACTACAATGCCCAGACTTCCGCCTGTTTCTTTTTCCGGGAAATAATTGACTGAAACTTCTCCTGTAATAAAGCTTGCGTCCGATACAGGCTTGCTAAATTTAAGAAATGCACCGAAGCTGACAGGATACTCGTCATTGTTTTCACCAAGAAATTTTGCGACCTCAATTTGTGCAGAAATATTCTTTAGAATGAAGGTTAACCCAAAAAGCAGTATAATCTTTTTCATAAATAAAAGTTTGCACTAATATATATATATATATATATATGTACGCAACTTTTATTGAAAATTATTTCTTCTTCCTGGCAATTTTTTTCTTCACCGCTGCTTTCTTCGCCGGAGTCTTTTTTGCCGCCGCTTTTTTAGCTGTACCTTTTTTGGCAAAGGCACCGGGTAACGTTGCTTCAATAAACTTCTTCACATCGTCCAGGGTGAAGGTGGCGGCTTCTTCAGCAGTATATTTTGTTTCATCCGCTTTTTTAGGCAGGCGGATGATCTTTTTGCCAAACTTGATGATGGGGCCCCAGCGGGCATTTTCAATGGCAATTTTATCTTCCGGCCATTGCTGAATAAAACGGTTCTCCTCTTTTTTGATCTTCGCTTCAATCAGTTCATTCATTTCCTCCTGCGAGAGGTTGGCAAAATTGTAACGCCGGGGAACATTGATGAACATGCCGTTCCATTTAATATAGGGTCCGAAACGTCCGCTGCCTTTTGTAATTGGTTTACCATCGTAGTTGCCTACCGGCGCATCAGCTTTCTGTTTGGCTTTTATATATTGAATGGCCTTTTCTACATCTACCGTGGAAAGATCAGTACCTTTTGGTATGGAAATAAATTCCTCCCCCCATTTTACATAAGGACCGAAGCGTCCCACACTCACTGAAATATCTTTTCCTTCATATTGTCCCATGGTGCCCTGGGCGCCAAAGAGGTTCATCGCTTCTTCAAAACTGATCGTTTCAATACTTTGCCCGGTGGGTATCTTGGCAAATCTTGGTTTTTCTTCATCATTGGCTTCACCGATCTGAATCATGGCGCCGTAACGGCCCATACGGGCAACTACAGGCTTTCCACTCTCAGGATCCGTACCCAGTATTCTTTCTCCTTTAATACGTTCTGCCGTTTCTATCGTTTTTTCTACATCCTTTTTAAACGGATCGTAGAAGTCATTGATCATTTCGTTCCACTTCATCTTGCCTTCGGCCACTTCATCAAACTCTTCTTCGATACGGGCGGTGAAACTGTAATCCATGATGTCATCGAAATACTGTTTCAGAAAATCCGTAACCACCAGGCCTAGATCAGAAGGGAAGAGTTTAGCTTTTTCTGCCCCGGTATTTTCCTGCTCCATTATTTTACTAACGGTATCCTTCTGCAGTTTAAATACCCTGAAATCCCGGCGTACACCTTCTTTGTCCCTTTTTTCTACATAGCCTCTTTTTAAAATAGTAGATATAGTGGGTGCATACGTTGAAGGACGGCCAATGCCAAGCTCTTCCAGTTTTTTTACCAGCGAAGCTTCGGTGTAGCGGGGCAGGGGGCGGCTGAAACGTTCCGTAGCATTCATTTCTTTTAACGGCAGTTGCTGACCTTCTTTTAAAGGAGGCAGCATGCCTTCATTCGCTTCTTCTTCCAGTTCATCTTCATCCTTGTCTTCCCGGTATACTTTCAGGAATCCATCAAACTTCAGCACTTCACCGCTGGCGGTCAGTTCTTCTTTATTAGTTGAGATCTCAATCTTCGCTGTTGTTTTTTCCAGCTCTGCATCTGCCATCTGGCAGGCCATGGTCCTTTTCCAGATCAGTTCATACAATTTTTGCCATTCTGCCTCATTCACCGTGGTGTTACTCATATAAGTAGGGCGAATGGCTTCGTGTGCTTCCTGGGCACTTTCGTTTTTATTCTTGTACTTGCGGAACTGGTGATACTTTTCGCCGTATAGGCTTTTCACCGTATTGGTAATATCACCAAGGGCTGTGTTACTCAGGTTCACACTGTCTGTACGCATATAGGTAATATACCCGTTCTCGTATAATTTCTGCGCAATGAGCATGGTTCTGGAAACCCCATAACCTAATTTTCGGGAAGCTTCCTGCTGTAAGGTGGAGGTGGTGAAGGGCGGGGCAGGGGAACGTTTGCCCGGCCTTACCTGTATATCCGTTACCTTATATTCTGCGCCGATACAGCTTTTCAAAAAAGCTTCAGCATCCTGTGCTTTATCCTGTTTTTTACCTTCAGCGGAAAATGTTACGTTCTTATCCGTTACATCTTTGGCCGTAAAGGCAGCTTCTATTTTAAATGTACTTACGGGAACAAAGGCATTGATCTCCCTTTCCCTTTCTGCAATTAACCGTACAGCCACACTTTGCACACGGCCGGCACTCAGGTTATTGCGCATACTCATCTTGCGCCAGAGAACCGGGCTGAGTTCAAAACCAACGATCCTGTCGAGTACCCGGCGGGCCTGCTGTGCCATCACCAGGTTCATATCCAGCTTCCGGGGATTTTGTACCGCTTGCTGAATGGCCGGCTTGGTGATTTCATGAAAAACTATTCGCTTGGTGGTTTTGGGGTTAAGGCCTAATACTTCACATAAATGCCAGCTGATGGCTTCCCCTTCCCGGTCCTCATCCGTTGCCAGCCAGACTTCATCCGATTTTTTAGCCAAAGATTTCAGTTCATTCACCACCTTTTCTTTTTCCTCGGGAACAATATAGCGGGGCTCAAAATTCTTTTCGAGGTCAATGCCCATACCGGCTTTTTCCAGGTCACGGATATGGCCAAAACAACTCTTTACCTGGAAATCTTTTCCCAGGATCTTTTCAATCGTTTTCGCTTTCGCAGGGCTCTCAACTATCAGTAAATTCTTCGCCATAAAGGATATAATATATTAACACAAAACCGCTTTTCAGCGGCCGCAAGTTAGGGCAAGGATAATAAATTTTTCGGGAAAACAATTTTTGATGCCGGTGTCAGCAGATTTTCCCGTAATGAATTTTCTTCATTTTCCCAATGGTAATCAGTTATAATTTGGTTTTGAAAAATTGTTGCAGGCTCTCTGCCCATCGTTGGTATTCTTTGGCAGAAGGGTGCAAACCATCGGCAGCCAGCAGGCTCAGGTCCGTGGCTGCTTCCCTTGTCCAGGGAGTAATATTTATATAATGTACCTTATATAATTGAGCGACTTGCCTGTTAACTTTATTATACGCATCTATTTCCCCGGCGATCTGTGCCCTGTCACGGTCTGTAGCAAAAGGGGTAACTCCCCAATCAGGAATAGAAAGTACGGCCACATGGTCTGCTTTACCACCGGCAAACCCGATCGCTTTCTTCAGCAGTTCTTCAAATTCAGGCTGGTAATTTTCTGCGGTACGGCCACGGTATTGATTATTTACGCCAATCAATAAGGTGACAAAATCATAAGATGATCTTAACGGCTGCTCTTGCCCGGCAGCTACTATGCCGGCTTCCAGCTCATCGGTGGTCCAGCCGGTTTGTGCAATGATGCGGGGAGGTTGAAAATCATTGCCTGCGCTTTTCATCAGGGCAACAAGCCGGTTCGGAAAATTATCTTGAAAGGCCACCATTTCCCCAATGGTATATGAATCGCCTAATGCCAGGTAATAATAATTTTTTTGGTGTATAGTTGCAGGCATATTTGCTGTATTATTTTTAGAGCAGAACGAAGTAACGAAAAGCAATAATGAAATGAATAGCCTCATAAAAATTCAACAATCTCTTTCGTCACTTTGTTGTCCCGGTAAATCCTCCGGTGTCCCAGCCCTTTTGTAATGACGAAGCGGATATTCGGATGGTTATCTTCTTTAATTTTTAATGCATCACTGAGCGGGGTCGTGTCATCATCGGCATCATGTACCCAAAGCACCCGGGCCCTTATATGCTTCATCGCCCTGCGAATAGAATACCAGGCTGGTGTCACTCCGCCTTTCTTAATGATCACTTTTTCAAATTCTGTTCGTATACCGGCATCCAGTTTCAGGAAACGGAAAAAAGTGTCAATTGCCGTGGTGGTTTCGGTTGCCGGTGCAATCAGTACAAGCCTGTAATCTGGCGTATGGCTTATTTCCTCCATAGCAAGGCTGAGACATAGTCCGCCAAACGAATGCGCCATAAAGGATTGAACAGGGCCGAATTTTTTATATATCGCCAGGATGGTTTTCTTATATAAAGGGGCATTGATCTGTTTGCCGCCGCTGCGGCCATGGGCCGGTGCATCTACGGCCAATACTTCATACCCTTTTCGAAGCAGGGGCCGGATATACCGGTCGAAATTGATGGCAGATGATTCAAATCCATGGAGGATAAGGGCTTTTCTTGCCGGCAAGCCGTTGCCGGGCTGGTTTTCGGAAGGCCATCTCCATCCTTTTACAGGGATGCCTTCCACCTTTACTTGAATTTTTTCTGCCTGTTCAAAAATCCGGGGCGGCTGTTTCAGGTTTCTTCGCTGCGGGGTACAAAAAAGTTCAAAGGCTTTTTCCGCCGCTTTCTTTTTGGAGATGGCGCCAAGAAGTTTGAATTTTGTCCTTATATAGCTGAGTGCAATTTTTTGCGACAACTTCATGCTGTAAATATAAATATGGATATAGTAATTATCGGTTCAGGAAATGTGGCTGCCGTTCTGGGAAGAAAATTCAAAGCTGCCGGCCATCAAATCATTCAGGTTTACAGCCGTAACGCTTCTGCGGCTTCAGCCCTGGCGTATGAATGGGATACCGAATCAACTAATTATACCAGTCTTATTAATAAGGACGCCGATGTGTATATCCTGGCGGTGAGTGATGATGCTATTCCGAAGATTGCCAAAGAACTTTTGTTACCGGGCAAAGTGGTGGCACATACTGCCGCATCGGTACCTAAAGAAGCGCTGAAAGAAATATCAGCACACTATGGTGTTTTTTATCCGCTGCAGAGCCTTCGTAAGGAAATGACCAGTCTGCCGGATGTGCCGGTGTTTTATGATGGCAGCGATGAGAAGACCCGTAAAACACTGGAATCGCTGGCCAGGTCCATTGTGGTGGAGAAAGTAACCGAGGCCGGGGATGATGCCCGGCAAAAACTGCATGTGGCGGCAGTATTGGTCAGCAATTTTACCAATCATCTGTATGCCCTTGCAGAAGATTATTGTAAAAAGGAAGGCCTCGATTTCAGGCAATTACTGCCCCTGGTGGAAGAAACAGCGTTGCGGTTAAGAAATGTATCACCTAAAGAGGTTCAAACAGGCCCGGCCGTGCGGCAGGATGACCAGACCATTCAAAAACACCTGGATATTCTCAAAGATCACCCTCAGTTACAACAGCTTTACCGGCAAATGACGGAAAGCATCCGCCTTTTTCAGTAGCGGTTTTCCCGAACAAGTAAGCGGCTTGGTTGTTTTACCATTACTTTTGCACCACTTTTATAAGACGCAGAGATGTATACAATTAAGCTGAAATTTGAACAGAAAGGACTGGACCCCGTAACCCTTACCAACGTGGAAGATGGTCAAACCTTGCTGGAAATTGCCCTCAAGAATAATATTGAGCTTCACCACAACTGTGGCGGGGTTTGTGCCTGCACTACCTGCCACCTGTATGTGGATAAAGGGATGGAATATATTGATGAAATTACTGACCGGGAAGAGGATTTTATCGACAGGGCTGTAAACCCAAAGTTGAACTCAAGGCTGGGTTGTCAGTCGCTGCTGCTCGAAGGCAGCGGTGAAATAGAAGTAACCATTCCCGATCAGACTCAGTTTTTGGGAGAATAGAAAAACAGGGAGGTCAGAAGGAAGAAGTCTGATTCTGATCTCCGGTATTATCGCTCAGGCTTCATACAACATACTTCATTATGCAACAATTTGAACCCCCTATACACTGGAACGATTATGAGGATATTGCCCTGAAATTGTATGAGCGTTTCGGGGACGACTTTAATGAAAGTAAAATTTACCGGGTTCGATTTACCGATCTGCTCGAATGGGTTTTACAAATACCCGGTTTTACAGGAAAGAGGGAAGAAAGCAACGAGGGCCACCTGGAGATGATCCAGAGCTCATGGGTCTATGAGTGGAGGGATAATCAGAAATAGTTGACAAGTTAAACGGTCCGTTTTTCAATGGGTAAACTGCAACAACATGAATGTTCTTGAACTGTTTAAGCCGATCACCACTTTTGTATTTGATGTGGATGGGGTACTGACGGATGGCACCGTGCTGGTACTGGATAACGGCCTGCAGGCAAGACGTATGCATATCAAAGATGGATTTGCCCTGCAAATGGCTATAAAAAACGGTTACCGGGTTAAAATCATTTCCGGCGGCACTTCGCCACAGGTGATGGACAGGTTAGATAAACTGGGGGTGAAGGATGTGAACATGACCGTGCTGGACAAGAAAGGTTTTCTGGAAAATTTTATGGCACAAAATAGCCTGGAAAAAAACCAGGTATTATACATGGGTGATGACCTGCCCGATATTCCGGCTATGTCGGTAGTGGGCCTGCCCTGTTGCCCCGCCGATGCTGCTGTTGAAGTGAAAGAGGCTGCCAGTTATATTTCATCGTTGAACGGAGGCTTTGCCTGTGTACGGGATGTAATTGAAAAAGTGCTGAAGCTGAATGGTCACTGGCATTACCGGGATGATGTGGCATCAAGGTAACAGTAGCCGTAAGTTTTAACTCTTATCGCCTCACCCCATCATCCAAATATTCTCCTCCGGCCTTGTGCAAGCCCTCTCCTGAAGGAGAGGGAGATTGGGCGGAAGTCCTGACCCGTTTATCACGGCAGGGATTTATAAGAATTGTCAATCTCTTAACCCATAACCCGTAACCCATAACCCGTAACCCTCAACCCGTTTCCCGAACCTTCACTATCTTTCCAAAAATTTATCCATGAGATTGATAGCCGCTTTCCTCAAATTGGTGCGACTGCCCAATCTCTTCTTCATTGCACTCACCCAGGTCCTCTTTCAATTTTGTATCTATCATCCTTTGTACAGGGCAAACATACCGGCAACTGATACCCTTCATTTTATTTTTTTGTGCCTGGCATCACTATTGATCGCTGCAGCCGGCTATATCATCAACGATTATTTTGACATTAATATTGATGAAGTAAACAAGCCGCAGAAAATGGTGGTGGATAAAGTAATACACCGCCGCTGGGCCATTGCCTGGCATTTTATGCTGAGCACAACCGGCCTGTTGTTGACCATCCTGGCATTACCCTTTTTACAAAAATGGTATTTGATATTCGCCAATATCGTATGTGTAGCATTGCTTTGGTTCTATTCCACCAATTTTAAGAAAAGCCTGCTGGTCGGCAATGTGGTCATTTCACTGCTGACGGCCTGGACTATCCTCATCATCTTCTTTTCCAAAGTGAGTTTGTCAGATGCCATCGGCGCCGGAAGCGGAGACCATGCCAAATTTTTCAGGCTGGCCATGTTGTATGCCGGATTTGCCTTCATTATCTCATTGATAAGGGAAGCCGTAAAGGATATGGAGGATATGCCCGGGGATGAAAAATACGGTTGCCGCACCATGCCGATCGTTTGGGGCATCAATGCTACCAAAGTGTATGTGGCAGTGTGGCTGGTAGTACTGATCGCTATACTTGTTGTGATACAGGTATACATGCTGCAGTTTCAATGGTGGATACCCGTGGCTTATAGTATTGCTGCCATTATATTTCCCTTAGTTGTTTTATTACTGAAACTGAGAAACAGTTCTGTAACTGCCCATTATCATCAACTCAGCACCCTTGCCAAACTGGTTATGTTTACCGGCATTGTTTCCATGCTGTTTTTCTATTTTTACTTATGAACATCATTTTAGCTTCCCAGTCACCAAGAAGAAAACAATTGCTGGAATGGGCCGAAGTGCCTTTTGAAATTGTTGTGGCCGATACCGATGAGGATTTCCCCCCGGGGCTGCATCCTGAAGAAATTGCCATTCATATTGCCCGTAATAAAGCATTGGCGGTGCAGCAAAAAAGCAATAATGAAGCTATCATCCTGGCGGCTGATACTATCGTGGTATTAAATGAACATATCATCGGCAAACCGGTTCACCGGGAGGAAGCCATCACTATTTTAATGGCCCTTTCCGGTGAAAAACACCAGGTGATCACCGGTGTGGTCATCCGGCAAGGGGATAAGGAAACAGCTTTCGCTGATACGACCGATGTGCAGTTTCATGACCTGACGGAAAAGCAGATCGAATTCTATGTAGATAAATACAAACCCTATGACAAAGCCGGCGCTTATGCCATACAGGAATGGATCGGTGTGGTGGGGATTAAAACCATCAGCGGTGATTTCTATAATGTAATGGGACTACCGGTCAGCAGGGTGGTGAGGGAGTTGAAAAAGTTTACTGTTTAAAGTTGCCTTGTCATTTTAAATCCCTTGAATAAAAAAGTATTTTCAGCATAGTCCGATAACTTTAAACCTTAAACAGATTATGACGGAACGATTGCTGCAGTATATCTGGCAATTTCAATACTTCAATAAGACAGCATTACAAACGACCAACGGGGAGTTTGTACAGGTTATTTTCCCGGGTCATTACAATACCAACCAGGGCCCTGATTTCAGCGATGCGAAAATCAAAATTGGCAAAACCACCTGGGCCGGTGCTGTAGAGTTGCATCTGAAAACATCCGACTGGCAGAAACATAAGCACCAGCACGATAAGAATTATAAAAATGTTATCCTGCACATAGTTGGGGAAGATGATGGTACGGAAAGTGAAATACCTGTAGTAGAATTGAAAGGCAGGGTGTCAAAAATTTTGCTAAGCCGTTATGAAGAGCTGATGAACAACGGTTCTTTTATTCCCTGTGAAAATAGTATCTCAACCATACGGCCCATTACCTGGAAAAGCTGGAAAGACCGTTTGCTCGCAGAACGGCTGATGCGAAAAGCCCAAACAGCCGAAACCCTGCTTCAGCAAAATAATTATCACTGGGAAGAGACTTTCTGGTGGTTGCTGGCCCGCAACTTCGGTATGAAAGTAAATGCCGATGCCTTTGAAGCCATCGCCCGTTCCATCCCTATCAACATCTTAGCCAAACAAAAACAGCAGATACACCAGCTGGAAGCCCTGCTACTGGGGCAGGCAGGTTTGCTGGAAGGCCCATTGAAAGATGATTATGCGGTTATGTTGCAAAAGGAATACCGCTACCAGCAGGCTAAGCATAAACTGAAACCAATTACTATCCCCTTATTTTTTCTCCGGATGCGGCCGGTGAATTTCCCTACGGTAAGGCTGGCACAATTAGCCATGCTGGTGCACCAGTCCGCTCATTTGTTTTCTAAGATAAAAGAAGCCGGGTCTGTGAAAGAAATCAGAAAATGGTTTGATGTAACGGCCAATGACTACTGGCATTATCACTACCGGTTGGATGAACTGTCTTCTTTTAAGAAGAAGAAGCTGGGTGAAACCATGATCGATAATATCATCATTAATACCCTTGCACCGGTGCTGTTTGCTTATGGCAGCTATCATAACGAGCAGCCCTATAAAGACAAAGCGCTGCAATGGCTGGAAGGTATATCGCCGGAGAGCAATAGTATTACCAAAGGTTTTTCAACATTGGGAATTGAAACCAGGCATGCATTCGACAGCCAGGCATTGATCGAATTGAAGAATGAATATTGCAGCAAAAAAAGATGTTTGGAATGCGGGGTGGGGAATGCGTTGCTAAAGCAAAATAGAGAATAACAAAAGTGTAATATTTTGTCCCACTAAAGACTCCCGGCTCGCAACTTACGACTCACTACTCCACACTCCCCAATCTACTTTCACTTCAATATCCGGGTGAATGCTTTTGATTACCGGACAAGTTTCGCCGGTATTTTTCAGAATAGCTTTTGTTTTTTCGTCTATATCTTTTAATGAATCCGGGATATGAAAGGTAAGTTCAATACCACCTACCCGGCGGGGATCGGCTTTCATGATCTTTAGTACATCAATTTTTACATCATTCAGGTCGAAGCCCATAGTTCTGGCTTTAATACCCATCACGGTGATCATGCAGGCGGCGAGGCTGGTGGCCATCAGGTCAGTGGGGGAGAAGCGTTCCCCTTTTCCGTTGTTATCAACCGGCGCATCCGTTTCAAAAGAAGAATTACTGCGCAAATGCGTACAGGTGGTTCTTAAGTCCCCGTTATACACTACAGAAGAAGTCATTATCAATAATTTGCCCTAAATTTACGTTTAGTAAATTAAAAGAATCCCCGTGAAGAAACTTTGCCTGTTTATTTTATCCGCTTTGATGGTTATCAGTACGTTGGCACAGGATACTACCACTGCTAAAACAGGTCGCAAAGAAGCCCGCCGCCAGAAAGTAGCTGCCCTCATCAAACAGGCAGAAGAAGGGGTGCTGGTATACCGAAAGCAAAGCATTTTTGGATTCCAGTTCCGCACCAATGGGTACGGCGGTTTCTATGAATTGGGCAGAATGAAAACCAACCGGAAGACGAATATTTACCGGCTGGATATAACAGAGATCAAACACCAGAAAGAAGAAAAACTCACAAGCGGTACCCTGTTTTTCGGTAACCCGTTTGTTTATGGTAAGGTCAATAATTTTTACCAGGCTACATTAGGTTTTGGCCAGCAACTGATATTGGGTCAGAAGGGGAATAAGAACGGGGTAGCAGTGACGGCTATTTACAATGGCGGTCTGGCCCTCGGCTTACTGCGCCCATATTATATAGAGGTGGAAGACCCGGCCACCGGTGAAAATAAAGTCATTAAATATTCTCAAAAGGACAGTGCTTTGTTCCTCGGACCCACTATACTGGGAAGCGGCGGATTTGGCAAAGGCTGGAGTGAAATGAAGATGAAGCCCGGCGCTTTTGTTAAAACCGCCCTTCGTTTTGACTACGGAAGGTTCAACGAAGTAGTCTCCGGAATTGAAATTGGCCTCAGCGCCGAATTCTATTCAGAAAAAATTCAGATAATGGCAAATCAGCCAAAAGATAAACAGCTTTTCTTCCAGGGTTACATTTCCCTGCTGTTTGGCCGTCGCAAGTAATGCATGTATTTTTGCCCAATGACTGAACTCCCTGTTGTTCCTGCAGCGACTGATAATACAAAGATCAAAAAACCCGACTGGTTGCGGGTCAAATTGCCGATTGGTGAAAACTATAAGCATGTCCGCGGCCTGGTGGATACCCATAAGCTGCATACGATTTGCGAAAGCGGCAATTGCCCCAATATGGGCGAATGCTGGGGAGAAGGTACTGCCACATTTATGATTCTGGGTAATACCTGTACCCGCAGTTGCGGATTTTGTGCGGTGGCTACCGGTCGTCCGGAAGCGGTTGACTGGGATGAGCCCCAACGGGTGGCAGAGGCCATTTTCCTGATGAAAGTGAAACATGCAGTTATTACATCGGTGGACAGGGATGAATTAAAAGACGGTGGTTCCATCATCTGGTACAATACCATCAAGGCAGTAAAGTCATTGAACCCTGGTACCACCCTGGAAACCCTGATACCGGATTTTAAAGGGGAAAAAGAAAACATACAAAGGGTAATAGAGGCAGCTCCCGAAGTAGTAAGCCACAATATTGAAACCGTAGAAAGGCTGACCCGCCAGGTTCGTATACAGGCCAAGTACTGGAGAAGCATGGAAGTGATCCGCACCCTGAAGGAAGGGGGCATGCGAACCAAAAGCGGTATCATGCTGGGCCTCGGAGAGAAAAAGGAAGAAGTTGTTCAAACACTTATAGACCTGCGTGACAATGGATGTGATGTAGTCACAATTGGTCAATACCTGCAGCCTACTAAAAAACACCTGCCGGTTAACCGGTTTGTTCACCCCGATGAGTTTGCCGAATACCGGGAAATAGGCTACAACCTGGGTTTGGATTATGTAGAAAGCGGGCCGCTGGTACGTTCTTCTTACCACAGTGAAAAGCATGTGATTCCGGGGCTGGGCAGGCAGAATTGGTTACAGCAAAAACAATAGCAAGCATTATCAGCATGAAAAAAATATTTTTTACAGGAGCAACCGTTTTACTGGTTGCTCCTTTTTGCTGGAGCCAGTTGACATGGATAAATGTGGATTCATTCTATCAGCCCTTACCGTCCTCCGTTCATGTATATAAAACAAATGACCCCCTGGAGGGCAAACCCAATATTGCTTATTATTTAATAGCAGATCTGAAAGACAAAAAGCTCGAATTTACGGTTGATACTACCTCACAGCGACGGTTAACACCATCACAGTTTTATGATAAAAATGAAAAACCGTTGTTAGTGGTCAATACCACTTTTTTTTCCTTTGCCACCAACCAAAACCTGAATGTGGTGATCAGGAATGGTAAATTGCTGGGGTATAATATTCATACCATCAATGGCAGGGGAAAAGATACGTTTACCTACCGGCATCCCCTGGGCAGTGCAATAGGCATAAACAAAAAAAGGGAAGCAGATGTAGCCTGGGTCTTTACCGACAGTGCAGTTCGCCAACCCTATTTCCGTCCTTTACCGCTGATGCCCATTAAAGACAGTGCTGCATCTTTTGCACTGAAGGAGGCAAAGAAATATTTCGGCCAAATCGTTGATCCGGGTAAAGGAGCCGTGATCGATTTTAAGAAATGGAAAATGAGAACGGCGGTGGGCGGCGGTCCGGTACTCTTACAAAATGGTGAAATAAAGATTACCAATAATGAAGAAATGAAATTTGCCGGTAAGGCTATTGATGATAAACATCCCCGTACGGCAATAGGCTACACCAATGACGGGAAACTGATCATACTGGTGATAGAAGGCCGTAATCCCGGTATCGCAGAAGGGGCCACCCTGGTTCAGGAGGCGCAACTATTAAAAGATTTGGGTTGCCGGGAGGCATTGAACCTGGATGGCGGCGGCAGCAGTTGTATGCTGGTGAACGGAAAATCCACTATCAAAGTGTCAGACGCTTCCGGGCAGCGTCCGGTACCGGCGGTTTTCCTGATCAAAAAGCGTTAGCATGTAAAAGGTTTGTCCTTTTTTCCACATTTTTCAGGACTGGCATGGTTTTTTGACCTGTTTCTTCAAACAACGTTTTATGAAAAAGTTTTTTGTGCCCGTATTGCTGATATTGTCAGCAACTATTTTCACCCTGATTGCCTGTTCAAAAGATAATAACGATGGTAGCACCATCCTCAAGGTGAGGTTGACGGATAATCCGGTGAATGCAGAAGAAGTGAATGTAGATATCCGGGAGGTAAGGGTTAATTTCAATTCCGATACAATTCAAGGCTGGACAACTCTATCAACTAATGCCGGTGTATACAACCTCCTGGGTTTGCAAAATGGAGTGGATACTTTGCTGGCAACCGGTACCATACCGGGTAATACCGTTAAAGAGATCAGGCTGGTACTTGGCGCCAATAACTCCATTAAAGTGAGCGGAACTGTTTATCCCCTGACCGTTCCCAGTGGTGCTGAATCCGGATTAAAGATCAAGGTGAATAAAACTTTACAAACCACAATTGATTCATTGCTCATAGATTTTGATGCCGCTTTATCTGTACACCAGACCGGTAACGGTAATTATCAATTGAAACCGGTTCTTAAACTGAAATAGTTTTTCTTTCCTGGTTCCAGTCAGCCCGGCATATACTGCCGGGTTTCTTTTTGTTTGTCAGTCTGAGGCATTGGGCCCAATAAAAAAACCTGCAGCGATTAACTGCAGGTTTGCTTATTTAGAACGTTTGTTAATTTAAGCTTTGTTTGCTTGTCCCGGTTTCACTTCGCCTTCCATAGTCTTTTTACCTAATGATCTTTTGCCACCCAGGTCAACCAGGATCGGTGCGGCCACAAAGATGGAGGAGTAAGTACCGGTGATTACACCGATCAGCATCGCAAACGCAAATCCTTTGGTAACCTGTCCGCCTACGAGGAAGAGGATCAGGATGGTCAGGAATACGGTCAGCGAGGTCATGATCGTACGGCTCAGCGTTTCATTGATCGCCCTGTTGATCACCTCTGTCCTTGGAGCAGTGGGGGACAGGCGGCTGTCTTCCCGGATTCGGTCAAATACGATCACCGTATCGTTCATCGAGAAGCCGATCACCGTCAGCACCGCTGCAATGAAATGCTGGTCGATTTCCAGCGGGAACGGAACGATATTGCGGGCAAAAGAGAATACGATCAGGGTTACAAAAACGTCATGCAGCAACGCTACAATGGTACCCAGTGAATATCTCCAGTCACGGAAACGGATGAAGATATACAGGAAGATAACCATCAGCGCAAAGATCGTTGCCTTGATGGCGCCCTGTTTCAGGTCGTCAGAAATAGAAGGTTCTACTTTTATAGACTGCTGAATGTATTTATCTGTATTGAACTGCGAATAAGTAAGGCCCGGAGACAGGTGCTTTTTCAAGCCATCAAACAATTTAGTCGCCACTACAGAGTCAATACCCAAACCGGATTGTTTGATCATGTAGGCCGTGGTGATCGATAACTTGTCATTACCGCCCACTGTTTTGATGATCGGGTTTTCACCGCCAAAAGCGGCTTCCAGGTCTTTTCTCACTTCTTCCACATTGACCGGCTTTTCAAACTGAACGGTATAGCTGCGTCCGCCTTCAAACTCCACACCGTAATTAAACCCGTTGAAGTAAGAAGCAATACCCAGTGCCAGTACCACAATGGAGATCATGTATGCGATCTTACGGTACTCAATGAATTTGTATTTGGCATGCTTGAAAATGCGGCGGGAAATGCCGGTGAAATATTCCAGGTGCTTTTTATTGTTGGTGAATATATCAGACACCCAGCGGCTTACCAGGATACCACAGAACAAAGACAACAGGATACCGATGATCTGTGTGGTGGCAAAGCCCTTCACAGGTCCTAAACCGAAATAGAAAAGGATAATAGCCGTCAGCAAAGTAGTTACGTGGGCATCCAGTACCGGAGGTAATGAACGTTTATAACCTTCATTGATGGCAGGGATATATCCCTTGCCCTTGGTTAACTCTTCCTTGATACGTTCATAGATAATTACGTTCGTATCCACTGCCATACCAATGGTCAATACCAGACCGGCGATACCGGGAGCCGTAAGGGTGGCGCCTAAACCGGCCAGGATACCAACAGTAAATAACAGGTTTAAGATAAGCGCAATATTGGCTACCCATCCGCTGGTATTATAATACACCAGCATCAGCAGAAAGATCACTACAAAAGATATCAGGAAGGCCATTGAACCGCCACGGATGGCTTCAGCACCAAGGGTGGGACCTACCTGCTGCTCCTGTACGATCTTGGCAGGGGCCGGCAGTTTACCGGCTTTTAAAATGTTGGCAAGGTCCTGGGCCTCCTGCTGGTCAAAACCTCCGGAGATGGTGGATGTTCCGTTAGGAATGGCATTGATAACATTAGGAGCAGAGTAAACAATATTATCCAGTACAATGGCGATAGGCTTGCCTACATTTTCTTCTGTCATTTTCTTCCAGATGGTAGCGCCGAAATTCTTCATGTCCATTCTCACTTCCACTTTACCATACTGGTCAAAGTCCTGGCGGGCATCAGAGATGGCATCACCTTCCAGTTTTGCCTGTGTCCTTCCATATGTTTTAAGTGCATACAGGGCCACCTCTTTGGCAGTCCTGCCTTTGCTGTCTTTTTCCGGAGTGCCAAAAGCCCATTGTACATCAAAGGGGAAATTAACCCTCAGTTCATTGAGGAACTCCCTCACCTGTGCTGTATCTTTTATTTGTACGGTTCCGATGGATGCAGGATATATAATTTCACCTTTTTCATTTCTGCCCGGCTGGAAGAAACCAATATACTTATCAATAGTGTTGGTACCTGTACCGGCAAGGTCGCTGGTCTTTTTACCACTGGTATCCTTGTCATCGCCGGCAAGTCCCTGCAGGGTAGTATCTTTTACCGCAGTCGTGTCTTTTGGAGCTTTGGTGGTATCTTTTACCGCAGTTGTATCTTTTACACCGCCATATTTTGTATTAAAAGCATTGATCGCTTTTTGCCATCCGGCAGAGTAGTTGGGGTCACGCAATGTATATACTTCCCAGAACTGCAGGTTAGCCGTGCTCTGCAAATATTTTCTCACCCTTTCCTTGTCTTTGATACCCGGCAGCTCTACGTTGATAATGCCCTTGTCCCTGTTAGGACTGATATTGGGCTGGGCAACACCGAACTGGTCAATACGGGTGTTCAATACACGGAAAGTCCTGTCAAAGGCATCCCTTGCTTCACCGCGGATATATGACTCAACTGCGGCATCAGATGATTTTACATCAACCTTACCATTACTGGCACCCGCAAATAAGGCGGCCAATGGCCTTGTCTTTTCCAGCTTGCGGTATTCGTCCAGGAACAGGCTGATGAAATCAGCGCCACTGTTTGCTTTTCTCTTATCAGCATTAATAAGGGCAGTATTGAAGTTGGGGTCCGGAGAATTATTGGACAAAGAACGCAGCAAGCCGGACCTTTCCACTTCCAGCGTTACGTTCATACCGCCCTGCAGGTCGAGACCCAGGTTCAATTCTTCTTCTTTAGCTTTTTGATACGTAACAGATCCGTTGATACCGTAAGTTACGGTCACATCTTTCGTGCTGTCCAGCAGGCGGCGAAGCTTTTCTGCTTCTGCCTTATCCAGGAAAT
This sequence comes from Chitinophagaceae bacterium, assembly GCA_036275415.1. Lineage (GTDB taxonomy): Bacteria > Bacteroidota > Bacteroidia > Chitinophagales > Chitinophagaceae > JJ008. The sequence continues at coordinate 30,245 of DASUDW010000343.1, forward strand.
CCTGGTATACTACCTGCGAATCCTTATTGCCGGGAAATTTTTCCATGGCAGAAGGATAGTTGGCCTTTACATAAGCCCTGGCCTTTGCCTCATATTTCTTTTCATGATTTCGTACAAACCAGGTAAAGGAAAGCTGGTAAAGCGAATAGATGATCAGCAGTACGGTAAAAAAACGAACCAAACCTTTCAGTTGCATACGTTGATTGATTTACTTTTTATAAGCTTTGTGCCGGAAATACTTCAGCAGGACAAAGGCTTTTCACTATTTTTTAAGGACGGCAAAGATAGCGGTTTCGGTTTAATTCCGGCCAACTAAAAACGGCCTGTTGGCCCTTGATTTTTAAAAACTTAACCCGGCACAATCGGTATATTTGATGACTGATGGAGTACAGGCTGCCAAACCTTTTAAAATGGACTTTCGGGCTGTTTTTTGCCGGGCTGATAAGTATACCATCATCCGGACAGGTGGCCCATAGTGAAAAGGGTTCCGGAAAGGGGAAGAAGAGTACTATTCAAAATGTGCCTGATAGTTTCATCTACAAGCTGTTAGCGTCGTATCCTCAATATTTTTCTCCGGTACTGAATAAGGGAAATGGCCTTCAGGTGCAGATCATTTACTCACGGATTGACCGGGACAAAAAGAACCGCCCGGTTTTTACGGACCATTTTTGGGGCATAGACACCGGCCAGTATTTTTATCCGGCTTCCACGGTGAAATTACCCATAGCCCTGCTGGCCCTTCAGCGGTTAAATGAACTAAAGATAGCCGGGCTGGACTTGAACAGTACTATGCGTACGCTGCCGGCCGGCGAAAAGCTTACCGGTGTTTCCAATGACCCCTCTGCTGTTGATGGCAGGCCCAGTATTGCTCATTACATCCGTAAAATATTATTGGTGAGTGACAATGATGCGTTCAACCGGTTGTATGAGTTCCTGGGACAGGAATATATCAATAACACCCTCCGGAAAATGGGGTACGTTCATACGGAGATCATACACCGGCTGAATATCAGTTTAACCGAAGCAGAAAACCGTACAGCCAATGCTGTTCAATTTTTCGACAGTTCAGGTAAGCTGCTATATACAAAGCCCGAAGAAAAAAGCCGGCTGGCCTACCAGGCCCGCAATACCCGGCTGGGCAAAGGATTTATACGGGGCGATCAGCTGGTGAATGAGCCTTTTGATTTTTCACAAAAGAACCGCCTGCTGCTGACGGACCTTCATTCCATGGTCAGGAGTATTCTTTTTCCCGAATCCATGCCGAAGGAAAAAAGGTTTACTCTTACGCCGGCCGATTATGCCTTTTTGCGGAGGTATATGTCCATGCTGCCGGCTGAATCAACATCGCCTGTGTATGACACAACAGCTTACTGGGACAACTATGTGAAATTTGTTTATTATGGTTCTGAAAAAACAAAACCGGATCCGGCTATCCGCATTTTTAATAAAGTAGGGGATGCCTATGGCTTCCTGATTGATGCGGCCTATGTAGCCGATTTTTCCCGCCAGATAGAATTCATGCTCAGTGCCGTAATATATTGTAACAGTGATGGAATTTTTAACGATGATGCATACGATTACGATACAGTGGGATTTCCTTTTTTGAAGCACCTGGGCCGCATGATCTATGAGTATGAATTAAAGCGGCCGCGAAAAAAAATACCTGATCTTTCTGCTTTTCAATTTCAGTATCGTTGATAACTTTCACAGGCTCATCTTTTCATTTCCATAAATTTGCAGCTGCGATTTGTATCTTTTGAAACCACCGATTAAATCGTTTTCATGCAACTATCATCATTCCTCCAGCGATTCAACGAACCGGAAACTTTAAAAATGGCCAAACTCGGCAGGGAACTCAGGGCGAAAGGCATAGATGTGATTGATCTGAGTTTGGGAGAACCGGATTTTGATACACCTGATCATATTAAACAGGCTGCCATTAAAGCGATCAATGATAACTGGTCGCATTATACGCCGGTGCCGGGTTTCCCCGATTTGCGGGAGGCCGTTTGCACTAAATTGAAAAGGGATAATAACCTTGACTATAAACCGGAGAACATCGTTGTTTCCACCGGCGCCAAGCAAAGCCTTGCCAATGCCATGCTGGCCCTGGTGGATGAAGGCGATGAAGTGATCATTCCCACTCCCTTCTGGGTTACCTACAGTGAACTGGTTAAAATTGCCAGGGGTAAAGTGGTGGAAATTAAAACAACACCCCAACAAGGGTTTAAAATTACAGCCGCACAACTGGAGCAGGCTATTACGCCCCGTACCAGGTTGTTCCTGTTTTCTTCACCCTGTAACCCCAGCGGGGCCGTGTACAGTGAAGAAGAACTGGCTGCACTGGCAACTGTTTTTATGAAGCACCCGGATATTATCATCCTGTCTGATGAGATATACGAGTACATCAATTTCATTGGCAAGCATCATAGCCTGGCCCAGTTTCCTGAATTGAAGGAAAGGGTTGTCATTGTGAACGGACTCAGTAAAGGTTTCGCCATGACAGGTTGGAGGCTTGGTTATATCGCAGCACATCCTGACATTGCAAAGGCCTGTGAAAAAGTACAGGGGCAATTTACCAGCGGCACCAATTCCATTACACAAAAAGCGGCAGTAGTGGCCCTCACCAGCGATTTGCGCCCAACCATGGAAATGGTGGAGGAATTTGCCAGACGCAGGATACGGGTGTTGGAAATTGTAAGAGATATACCCGGAATCATTTGCCCGGAACCGGAAGGCGCCTTTTATGTGTTCCCGGATGTAAGCAGTTATTATGGAAAAACCGATGGTGAATCGGTGATAAATAATGCCGGTGATTTCAGCATGTACCTGCTGAACAAAGCCCATGTTACTTCTGTAATGGGTGATGCATTTGGTGAACCTCACTGTGTACGTTTCTCCTTTGCCAACTCCATGAAGAATATTGAAGAAGGGTGGAGGAGGATCAAAGAGGCGCTGGCGAAACTGAATTAATTTTTCATTCTCACTATCATAATTGGTAACTTTTGCAAAATTTATTTTTATGCATCGGTTGCCATTTTTATTGCTTGTACTTTTCCTCTGTGCCTGTAAGGATCAACCGACGGAAAAAAAACCGCAAAGCCTTGACGATCTGCTGAAGACAGGCAGGCTGATTGATATGTCGTATGATTTTTCTGAAAAGACTTTGTATTGGCCCACGGCCAATACCTTCCGTATCGATACGGCGTTTAACGGGATTACCCCCGGCGGCTTTTTTTATTCAGCCTATAATTATTGTGCGGCCGAACATGGGGGCACCCATCTTGATGCACCGGTGCATTTTGCAAAAGGCAAATGGTCAGCCGACCAAATTCCGTTGGAGAATTTAACCGGCGAAGCCGTTGTAGTGGATGTTTCGGAAAAAGCGTTGAAGAATCCTGACTATTTAATTTCAGCCGATGATTTACAGGCATGGGAAAAAACAAATGGTACCATTCCTGACGGTGCCATCTTATTCTTTAAAACAGGTTACGGGCAATTTTATCCGGACGCCAAAAAATACCTCGGTACCGACCAAAGAGGGGAGGAGGCCGTTCCCCAATTGCATTTTCCTTCAATTGATCCGGCTGCAGCAGCGTGGCTGGTAAAGAACCGGAAACTGAAAGCGGTAGGTATTGATGTGGCCAGTGTGGATTATGGCCAGTCTAAAGATTTTAAAACACACCTGGTACTATATGCGCAAAATATTTGCGGTTTTGAAAATGTAGCCAACCTTGACCAGTTGCCGGCGAAAGGGGCTTATATTTTTGCCTTACCCATGAAAATCAAAGGCGGCAGCGGCGGGCCCTTGCGGATTATGGCCTGGGTGAAGAATTAAGTTGCAACAGTTTATCATGCAGTTCTAAAACCTGCGGCAACAGCAGTTGCTGTTCATTATTTAGTAAAACAAAATCGCACAATTTCATTTTCATTTCTTCATTGACCTGCCGGTGGATGCGTTTCATTATTTCATCCCTCTCCAGGCCATCCCGCTGCATCACTCTTTTGATGCGTAATGCCTGCGGTGCATACACCCCGATGATATAATCCAGGTTTTCCGAAGCCCCGCTTTCAAATAACAAAGCAGCTTCTTTGATGCAATAGGGGGCTTGTTGTTTTTTCATCCATTCTTCCGCATCGGCAATGGTTACCGGGTGTATCAGTGCATTCAGCAGGTCCAGCTTTTCTTTATGGTTGAAAACAATATCGGCCAGGTACTTTCTGTCAAGTTGCTCATCCTTATATGCGCTGTTGCCAAAATGCTGTTTAATGGAAGCTTTCAATGCATGGCTGCTGTTCATCAGCCGTTTGGCTTCCGCATCGGCATAATAAACCGGTATGCCCAGCACTTCAAAAATTTTGGCCACGGTAGATTTACCGCTGCCGATACCCCCGGTAAGGCCAATCTTTAACATAACGGGAAATTACAAAAAACAAATCCCAAATTCCTTTTCAGGAGAATTTGGGATTATTGAAAGTGTTCAATAAAAATTACTTTTTATCAGCAGCAGGTTTGTTCAACGCAGCTGTCCAGTCCATGCTGATGGCGCTTTTCTCGATCTTCAGGTAACTTCCCGGGCTTACTTCGATATTCACCGTACCATCTTCGTTTACTTTATTGATCGTACCATGTATACCGGCAATGGTTACTACTTTATCGCCCTTGCCCAGGTTATCAATAAAGCTCTTCTGGTTTTTTGCTTTTTTGGCCTGCGGACGAATAAAAAACAGCCAGAACACCAGGATCATCATCCCCAGGAACACCAGCTGAATAGTACCTGCACCGGATCCGCCTTTACCCTGCTCGGCGCCCGGAGGCGTACAGGAAGAAAAGAAAAACAATACAGCAGGGATGGCGATATAATTCAGTTTTGATTTCATTATTACTTTTTAATTGTTGGTAAATGATTTTTCTTATTTATCGGTTACTTCTACCCGGAATTCCAGGTCATGTGTTTTTACAGGTGAAGTGTTGGCATCTACGGTAATGTGTTTCCGGTTCTCTCCTTTACGGCCGTTGCTGTCAAATTTTGCTTTTATCACCCCTTCTTCACCGGGAGCAATAGGCTCTTCGGGTTTTTCCGGAACAGTACATCCGCAACTGGCCACTACATTGACAATTACCAGCGGTTTGGTACCGGTATTCTTAAAACGGTAACTCACTTCCACCACCTGTCCCTCTTTTACTTTACCCATGTCCATGTATACCGAATCGAGCCATTGAATGGAGGTGAAGTTGGTGCTGTCGTTCAGCACTTTCATTTTTTCAGCCTGTTCGGTGCTGTCTTTTATCCAGGCTTCTCTCATTTTCTCCTCATCCGTTTTTTTGTCAGTGGATTTGCAGGCGATGACACCGGCAACTATGACCAACAAAAGACTAATTTTTTTCATGCGGTAGTATTTTAAAGCGGATGCAAAAGTAACAGTTAAGGCGTTGGTGAACAAAAGCCGGTCAATTCTTTTTGTAATCCACCTTGTGCATTTTGTTTTGCTGCACCAGTTCTTTGTGGATATTGTCCAGGATCCCGTTTACAAACTGGCCGCTCTGCTGGGTACTGTAATCTTTGGCCAGGTCGATATATTCATTAATGGTAACCTTGGGAGGAATGGTTTCAAAGTACAGGAATTCTGCTACCCCCATTTTCATCATGATCATATCCAGCAGGGCTATCCGGTCGGGGTCCCAGTTTTTCAGTTTGGGAATGATCAGTTCCTGCAGGTAGCTGCTTTTGTCCAGCACCGTTTGCAGCAGGTCTTTGGCAAAGGCTCCTTTTTCCGGCCCCAGGATATGTTTAAAATCATAGGAGCCCGGTTTTTGCAGGTAGCCGGCCAGGAGTTGTACTACCATTTCCCCGTCATCATCCCAGTTGGAAAAATTCTCTTCTATATGCGCTACAAAAGTTTCATTGGCCAGCAGCAGGTCGTTCAGGATAAACTCCATGATCTTTTTTTCTTCCTGTTTATCCCTTCCGGAGGTGTTTATATAGGTCTTGTAGGCTGCCGTTTCGGTCAGGGTATGATAGATCCTTCGGATCAGTTCAGTGTCGGAGATTAGTTCTGGCTTTAAATCCTTCACCTGTTCCCGGAAGGCCGGGTCATCCAGTATCTTCCACAATAATTCGTTACCGGCTATTTTGGTGTTTACATGCAGGTCTTCTTCCGTCGGTAAATGTTTAGAGGCCTTTTGATGGGCATCGGTTTCTGCGTAACGGGCCACTTCTGCCAGGAACCAGGTCAGGTAAACCAGCAGGTGGCGGGTCTGGTCAAAATGTTCCTGTAAAATCTTTTGGGCTACTCCGGGCTTTGCATCGGATTCTAAAGTGGTAATCGTGTAAATGGTCTGCATCACTTTTACCCGGATATTTCTTCTGCTGATCATGCGTTAAGAACTGATTGAGGGGGCGAAGATATAGGTTTCTTTTTTACCCTTACTTAATCATTTTTACCCATTTAACAGGGCTGGAATGAATGTCAGAATGAGGGGGCAAAACTGACACATTAGCGTAAAAAAAATCAGCAAAATTTCAGTTTGGGTGCCTGCCAATCCCCAAAACTGCAAATTTTTCATATTCGTCCTGCATGGCATATTATTTCCTGTACCTTCGCCGCCCCGCAGGCTACATGTGGCCTGATGGCATATCATTCAAAAAACTCAAAATCAATACAACTATGGCGAAGAAAGTCAATGTTACCCCCCTTCACGACAGGGTAATTGTAAAAGCAGCCGCCGCTGAAGAGAAAACCGCCGGCGGTATCATCATCCCTGATACAGCGAAAGAAAAACCGCAGCGTGGTACAGTAGTAGCTGCCGGCCCCGGTAAAAAAGATGAGCCGGTAACCGTAAAAACAGGTGATACGGTGCTGTATGGCAAATATGCCGGAACAGAGATCCAGATCGATGGCGAAGATTTCCTCATTATGAGAGAATCTGACATCCTGGCAATTGTATAACACCCTGCCCTAATGGGGAAAAAAGGAAAGGTATATCCCACAGGATAACGCTAAATTTTAAAACGACAAACTAAAAATTTAAAAAAATGGCAAAACAAATCTTCTTCGACATTGAAGCAAGAAATAGGATGAAGAAAGGCGTTGACACGTTGGCCAACGCTGTGAAAGTAACCCTCGGTCCCAAAGGCCGTAATGTGGTTATCGAGAAAAAATTTGGTGCACCGGGTGTAACGAAAGACGGTGTTACTGTAGCAAAGGAAATTGAACTGGAAGACCCCATTGAAAACATGGGCGCCCAGATGGTAAAAGAGGTGGCTTCCAAAACCGCCGATATTGCCGGTGATGGTACTACCACCGCCACCGTACTGGCCCAGTCCATCATCAGCGAAGGATTGAAAATGGTAGCGGCCGGCGCTAACCCGATGGACCTGAAAAGGGGAATCGACAAAGCCGTTAGCCTGGTAGTAGAAAGCCTGAAGGCACAGAGCCAGACAGTAGGCAGCGACAGCAAAAAGATCCAGCAGGTGGCCACTATCTCTGCCAACAACGATGAAACCATCGGTAAACTGATTGCCGAAGCATTCACGAAAGTGGGTAAAGAAGGGGTGATCACTGTAGAAGAAGCAAAAGGTACAGATACTACGGTTGATGTGGTAGAAGGTATGCAATTCGACCGCGGATATATCTCTCCTTATTTCGTGACCAACAGCGAAAAAATGGAAGCTGAACTGCAGAACCCCTATATCCTGATCTATGACAAGAAGATCAGCAATATGAAGGACATCCTCCACATCCTGGAGAAAGTGGCACAGGGCGGCCGTCCTTTATTGATCATTGCGGAAGACCTCGAAGGTGAAGCACTGGCTACACTGGTCGTTAACAAACTCCGTGGTACACTGAAAGTAGCTGCTGTAAAAGCCCCCGGTTTTGGCGACCGCAGAAAAGAAATGCTGCAGGATATCGCTATCCTGACAAAAGGTATCGTTATCAGCGAAGAGCAGGGTTACAAACTGGAGAATGCCGACCTGAGCTATCTCGGCCAGGCTACTTCTGTAACCATCGATAAAGACAATACCACTATCGTGGGCGGCAAGGGCAAGAAAGAAGACATTACGGCCCGTGTAAACCAGATCAAAGCACAGATCGAAACCACTACCTCCGATTACGATAAAGAAAAATTACAGGAACGCCTGGCTAAATTGAGCGGTGGTGTAGCTGTATTATACGTAGGTGCTGCTACGGAAGTAGAAATGAAAGAGAAAAAAGACCGGGTGGATGATGCATTGCATGCTACCAGGGCGGCAGTGGAAGAAGGTATCGTTCCCGGTGGTGGCGTGGCGTATATCCGTGCTATCGAAAGCCTCGAAGCCAAAGTTCGTGGCCAGATAGCCGATGAGCAAACAGGTATGGCCATTGTTCGTCGTGCCCTGGAAGAGCCGGTACGCATCCTTACTGCTAATGCAGGTATCGACGGATCTATCGTGGTACAAAAAATCAAAGAAGGAAAAGCTGATTTTGGTTTCAATGCAAGAACGGAAGAATATGAGAACCTCTTCAAGGCCGGTGTTATCGATCCTACCAAGGTAAGCCGTGTGGCATTGGAAAATGCTGCTTCTATTGCCGGTATGTTGCTGACCACAGAAGCGGTGGTGGCCGACAAGCCGAAAAAAGAAGAGCCGCATTCACATGCAGCTCCGGATATGGGTGGCATGGGTTATTAATAACAACGCTGTCAACTATACTGAAAGCCCTTGTCACCCGACAGGGGCTTTTTTTTTGAACCTTTTGTATAATCCAAAAAATGCCTGGATATGTTGAGGTATTTCTCGCTGTTTTTCAAAAAAATTGCCAATAAGCTTTTAGGCATCCAAAAAGATGATAAGGATGATTTCTTTTCCGACAATCCTTTTTTGATCAATTAAATGCTGCCAGTTGCGGGGTATGTGCCAAAAAAAACAGTTGGGGCAAGTGATTTTATCCTTAATTTTAGTCGCTTTTTTCAGGCGCTGATTATCCATTGGTTACGGTTACCTGATTTTTTATCTAAATCATTTAATTATGAGAAAATTTACACTCCTGTTTTTTATGGGTCTGTTTTCTGTTGTAGCCTCGGCGCAGCAGGATTATTGGGCTTCCCGCAGCGATGCCGGAGGGCTCACTACAGACAGAGCTGTTAACCGGCTTTCATTTCCCAAAGAGTTCAAATTATTCAGCCTGAATATTGAACCTTTGCGCCAGCAGCTTTTTTCTATTGTGGGCGCCAATGCCCGCAGCCATTCCACTATCATCAGCATCCCCAATGCTGAAGGGGTAATGGAGCAATTTGAAGTATATGAAGCTTCGAATTTTGACCCGGCTTTACAAGCCAGGTTCCCCGAGATCCGGGCTTACTCCGGCAAGGGCCTTAGCGACAAGGGTTCCATGCTGAAGCTGAGCATCTCTCCCCAGGGAATCCAGACCATGGTTTTCCGCAATGACGGAAAGGCCAATGAATACATTGAGCCCTATTCACAGGATCATACCGTGTATGCCGTGTTTAAATCACAGCGGGTAAAAGGCGGTTTGCCCTGGACCTGTTCTACCCAGGACCAGCAACTGGCAGCCGGTATTAATAACCGTGTGCATGATCTCGGCATTGAAGCCGATAATGGTGTGTTGAAAACGATGCGGCTGGCACAATCGGTAACAGCCGAATACTCCAACTGGTTTGGCGCTACCAGTTCTGCCCAGGTAGCCCTGGTACTGGCAGCTGTGAATGCTACTATGACCCGTACCAACGGTTGCTATGAGAAAGACCTTGCTTTGCACCTCAACCTGATCCCGAACACAACAGATGTTTTCTATTATAACCCGGCAACTGATCCCTACACTTTTCCGATCAGCAACTGGAATGCCCAGTTACAGGCCACATTAACATCCGTGATCGGTGAAGCCAACTATGATATCGGTCACCTCTTCGGCCAGTCCGGCGGTGGTGGTAATGCCGGTTGTATCGGTTGTGTGTGCGTAGATGGTATCAAAGGAAGTGGTATCACTTCTCCCGCAGATGGTATACCACAGGGTGATAATTTTGATATTGACTATGTGGCACACGAAGTGGGTCACCAGTTAGGTGGTAACCATACTTTCTCTATGAGTATTGAAGCAGGTGGCGTCAATAACGTAGAAGTAGGTTCCGGTATCACTATCATGGGTTATGCCGGTATCACTAATCAGGACGTGGCTCCTCACTCTATCGATATCTTCAGCCAGCGTTCCATCCAGCAGATACAGAATAACCTGGCAGGTAAAACCTGTCCGATTACAACGGTGATTACGGCTAATAATGCTACACCGGTGGTAGCTCCTGTGCCCAACTATATTATTCCTATCAGTACTCCGTTTGCATTGACCGGTTCTGCTACAGATGCTAACCCGGGTGATGTATTAACCTATTGCTGGGAGCAGAATGATGCGGCCAACTCTACCGTAACCGGTAATAACAGTGTGGCATTCCCGGCGAAGCTGGTAGGCCCCAACTGGCTGTCATTCCCGGCTACGACTTCACCTACAAGGTTGTTCCCCAGGTTGTCTACTATTCTGGCCGGACTTTCTGTGACACCGCCACTACCCGGCGGTGATGCCATTGCCAATATTGAAGCATTGAGCTCTGTGGGCAGAACACTTAATTTCCGCCTCACTGTAAGGGATAACTCTCCTTACAGCGCCACTGCACCCATTAAAGTAGGACAGACTGCATTTACCAATACGACAATTACGGTAGATGCAACAACCGGTCCATTCCTGATTCAATCGCAAAACAGTGCAGTAACCTACGATGCAGGTACCTCGCAAACAGTTACCTGGTCAGTAAACGGCACTACCGGTGCACCTATCAACTGTGCCAATGTGAAAATATCATGGTCTTCTGATGGCGGTGTTACATTCCCGGTAGTATTGGCAGCCAGCACGCCTAATGACGGCAGTGAAGCTATTAACCTGCCTTCTTCCTTAACTACACAGGGCCGTATCAAAGTAGAAGCTATCGGAAATATTTTCTTTGATATCAATAATGCCAATATTACACTCGTTGCTCCTCCCGTAGGCTATGTATTTGGCGCACCGACCAACGGTTCAGCCGCTTGTCCCGCCGCCGGTCCGATTAATTCTACCCTGCCAATCACCTTCCAGGGAGGATATACAGGTCCTGTATCGGTTACTTACGTATCTGGTGCTCCCGGTGGTACCAATGTTACAATTACCCCTAATTCATTTACTGCCAACGGAACAGCAACTGTTTCGCTGAATAATACGGGTGCACTTGCTCCCGGCACATACAACGTAACCGTTCAGGGAACCGGACCGGCCCCCGGCGTTACGCTTTCAACGACGGTAAGTTTTACGGTCAACCCAGGTTCCGGACCAACCGTTTCAGCACAACCTTCTAACCAGACAGTATGTTCTGGTCAAAATGCGACATTTAGTGTTACAGCGACCGGTGTAACCGGTTACCAATGGCAACTGAGTACAACTGGTTGTGCAGGTACATTCAATAACATAGCCGGCGCTACTTCAGCCAGCTATACCGTTACCGGTGCTACAACTGCACAGAACGGTTATGCTTATCGTTGTGTACTCACCGGTCAGTGCGGAACAACCAATACCAACTGTGTTACGCTGACGGTAAATGTACCTCCGTCCATCACTACCCATCCAAGTAATATCAGTGTTTGTTCCGGCAGCACAGCTACTTTTACAGTAGCAGCCACCGGAACCGGTCTTACTTATCAGTGGAACCTTAGTACCAACGGCGGAAGCACCTGGTCTCCTGTTGCAGGTGCAACTTCACCTACTATTACAATAACCGGTACTACTGTAGCACAAAACGGACATTTATATTATTGTGAGGTTTCTGGTACTTGTTCTCCATCTGCCGGTTCATTCCCTGCTACTTTAACCGTTAATTCATCTGTAACTGTAACAGCCAATCCTTCCAACAGTACTATTTGTGAAGGAACAGGTACCAGCTTTAGTGCTGCGGCCAGTGGCACAGGCCTTAACTACCAGTGGGAAGTAAGTACCAACGGTGGTGCATCCTGGGCCAATGTGGTGAATAACGCCAATTACAGCGGCGCTACTACTCCAACATTAACATTGACCAATACACCACCTGCCTTTAACGGATACCGTTATCGTTGCAATATCACTAGTCCTCCTTGTACACCGGGTATCACTACTTCGGCCTTGCTGACGGTGAACACCTTCCCGGTTATCACGGCACAGCCTGTTAATACAGCTATCTGCGAAGGCGGTAACCCGAGCTTCAGTGTGACAGCAACTACTGCGGTAGGTTCACTGAGCTACCAGTGGCAGGTAAGCACCAATGGCGGCAGCAGCTGGACCAGCATTGCCGGTGCTACTAACAACAGTTATGCGCAAACTAACATACCGGTAGGCCAGAACGGCTACCAGTACCGGGTGATCGTAACAGCCGGTTGTGGTTCATCCACTTCCAGTGCAGCCACTATTACCGTGAATGCATTCCCTGTAGCAACCCTGACCAACATCCCGACAACACTTTGCCTGTCTGATCCCATTTATGCACTGACTGCCTCCACTGCAGGTGGTGTATGGAGCGGACCGGGTGTATCCGGCAGCAATTTTGCCCCTGCAGTAGCCGGTCTTGGCACCAAGACCATCAACTACACGCTGAACAATGCAGGTTGTGTGACCACGAAGACCTCGATCATCCAGGTGAATGAGTGTGCTGACCGTCACAAGTTGCTGGATGCCTTCCAGGCCGTGTTTGTATACCCGAACCCGAATAACGGTGCGTTCAACGTAAGGTTGAATACCGACCTGTATAGCAGCCTCGGTGCCAATGTATTCAATGCATTGGGCCAGAAGGTGCATAGCCAGTCCTTCTCCGGATTGGGTTATGGCAGCGTGGTATCGATTGATATCAGCAGGCTGACACCGGGTACCTACCAGTTATACCTGTACAATACACAGGGAGAATTTATCAAGAAAGCTGTCAGCATTATTGTAGTGAAATAACGCTGCCGGAAAAAAGATAAACCACAACGACCCGCTTCCTTGGAAGCGGGTCGTTTTTTATTTGCTGATTATTTTTATTTACACACT
>DASUDW010000344.1:0-7319 GCA_036275415.1 Chitinophagaceae bacterium
TCAAAGTTTATGTACAAAAAAAATTATTTCCCCATTTGTTTGATTATCTGCTCCAATGCTTCCAGGTGCTGACGAAACGACCGCTCTCCTGCTTTTGTAACACTGTAAGTAGTATTGGTCTTTCTTCCTACAAATCCTTTGTTCACTTTTACCAACCCGTTCTCCTCTAAAGCTTTCAAATGGCTGGCCAAGTTTCCATCGGTCACCTGTATCAATTCCTTCAGCTCATTAAAGCTTACAGCATCATTCACCATCAATGCGCTCATGATGCCCAGCCGCACACGGCTGTCAAAAACTTTTTGTAATTGTTCTATCGGATTCTTCATTACATCAATTCAGATTCACAATTTAAGTACGTTCATATTTATTCCACATCACGACGCCGTATACAATATGCAAAACACCAAAGCCTGCAGCCCAGAAAAATATTCCATAACCGGGGTACCAGCAATTGATGAGTCCCAGTAACACATTCGCATAGCCGAGATAACGGATCTCTCCCACTGTGTATTTGCTTCCATTTATTAAAGCCAGGCCATAAAAGATCAAACAACCGGGAGCGATCAGCCCGTAAACACCTGCTTCAATCAATTTCAACAGGAAAATACCTCCTACTACCATTGGCATCAATACACTCCACATTAAACGGCGGGCCATTACACCCCATACCGGGATATTTTCCTTGCGACTGCGTAACCATGTAAATAAAAACGCAAATACAAAGGCAGCAAGGAATGTAAACACAGCGATCCAAAACAAACGATCGCCCATAAAGGCACGAATGGTAGGGATACCACCATCATTCAACTGAAAATCATACAAGTTTCTTGTTCTTGTACCATCATTGGTAGGGTTGATGACGCCATAAGCAAACCATGCACCTATTAATGCACAAATACCTGCGGCCACACCACTAAGCCCGCTGAGGCTGATAAACCTGCTGCTGCGGTTCATCATATTCTTAATATCCTGTAATGCTTCGATTGATTGATTTTGGCTGTTCATAAAAGCACTTTGAAATACAAAGTAAACATCTATTTTTCATATTTGCCAAATATTTCTGCCGGTTTTTAACAGCTTCTTGGCGGTTTTGGGGAATTCGTTGTATAGTAACTGACAGGCGTAAGGTGCTGAATGATTATTTTTACCCCTCAAATAACTCCGGACATTCATGCGTATTGCAGCAGTAATTGCATTGGCTATCTGTATCAGCACCTCTTCCTTTGCACAATCAAAAATTATTGCGGGCTATATAAAAGATTCTCACTCTGAAGAACCCATTCCCTTTGCATCAGTACAACTCAAGAAAAGCAGCATTGGTAAGCTTAGCGACTCAGCAGGGAGATTCATATTACGTGTAAGTGCTGAGCAACTGGACGACTCGCTTCTTGTAACCTATGTTGGTTATGAAAACTATGCGGTTGCACTGAGTGTACCAAAAGGAGATACATTATTTCTTACCATTTCGTTGGAAAGAGGCTCGATTAAAAAAGAAGTGGTTGTAAAATCAAAAAAGACCCGTGGTTGGTATTTATGGCGACGGATCGTACAAAAGAAACCGGAGAATGACCGTTACCGTTTCGAAAACTTTGGGTACGAGCTGTACAACAAGCTGGAAATGGATCTCAACCGTATCAACACTGATAAATTCACCAACATCAGACCGCTTCGTCCTTTTGGTTTTATTATTGATCAGACAGTTGACAGCACGAGCGAAGACAAACCTTTCTTGCCCATCTTTCTTACAGAAACAATTTCTGACTACTACTATCAAAAAAATCCATTGCGCCGGCGTGAAGAAATTAAAGGCAGCCGAACCAGTGGTTTGAAAAATGAAAGTGTACAGAAATTACTGGGCGGCATGGATCAGAATGTAAATGTGTACAACAATTATATTCCTGTATTTGATAAACGTTTTGTTAGTCCTATTTCTGATAATGGTGATGCATTCTACAATTACCGCCTGACAGATACTCAATACATTGGTGGCAAACGCTTTTTTCATCTTGTGTTCGCACCCAAACACAAAGGTGAAAATACATTTGATGGTGATTGCTGGGTACATGATACCAGCTTTGCCATCCAAAAGATGAACCTGCGTCTTTCAGCTGATGCCAACCTGAATTTTGTTGAAAAGCTGAGTGTGATACAGGAATACTCACTCATTAACGACAGTATCTGGTTTTTGAAGAAAGATAAGTTTGTGATTGATGTATCTCCTATTGGTAAACAGAAATTTGGGGTTACAGGACGTAAAACAACCACGTATGAACGTGTGATGGTGAACTCAGGGAAAGTGTGGGAATCATTATTAAAAAACAAACAACTCGAAGAAACGGTTTTGCTGCCCGGTGCTACCGATCAAACTGAACTGTATTGGCTGGAGCAACGGCATGATACACTCAGCAAAAATGAAAAAGCCATTTATGCAATGGTGGACACCCTGCAAAAAATGCCGCTCTTTAAAAAATACACCAATCTTATTACATTCCTTGGTACCGGTTATAAACCTTTTGGCAAACTGGAATATGGACCGTGGTTCAATGCCATCAGCTCCAATGTGGTGGAAGGATTACGCTTGCGTTTAGACCTGGGAACAAGTACCGCTTTCAGTAAAAAATGGTGGTTGCGTGGCTATGTGGCGTATGGGTTTGCCGATAACCAGTTCAAAGGGCGATTTGAAGTAACCCATTTGTTCAAAAAGAATCCCCGTACAAGATTGTATGCAGCCATTACAGATGATTATGATAACGGACAGGTGTATTATGATGAAGTAAGCCAGGATAATATCTTTTCATTGGCTGTACGCAAACCCAATATTCCCATAAAGTTTTTAAGAGCCCAGCAACAGAAATTGGAGTTCTCTAAAGAAACGACCTCAGGTTTTACGTTTGGTATTGCTGCCTTACATAAGCAATTCAATCCTATAAGAGCCTTACCGGGCATTTCTTATTATGAAGATGGTGCCAATTTTCAAACATTGAATAACACAGAGCTGAGTGTACGTTTACGTTTTGCTTATTTAGAACGATTTATTGAAGGAACTTTTTTGCGTACAAGTTTAGGAAGTCCTTATCCTATTGCTGAGATCAAATACTCCAGAGGTATTCCGGGTATTTTTAACAGCAAGTACAACTATCATCGCCTGAGCGGCAGTGTAAGTGATTATCAAAAAGTAGGCGGGCTGGGTGAATTATACTATAATGTATATGCAGGCAGGATTTTTGGTGCTCTACCCTTTACCATGCTGGAAATTCATCCCGGTAATGAAATATTCTATTACAACAAATATGCGTTCAACTTAATGAACCGATTTGAATATATCAGTGACCGTTATGCAGGTGTGAACATTGAGCATAATATTGGCAATGGTGTGTTTCGATTGTTTGGGCCCACAAGAAAACTCAAGTTCCGCCAGTTTTGGACGGCCAAATTGTTATGGGGTAGTTTGAGTGAAGAGAACAAACGCATCAATTTTGTAGATCAGTATTTTGATGCAGCCACCATGAAGTACGATCCTAAAACCGGCAAAGGATGGTTTGCTTTTCAAACACTGCAGGATAAAACTTATATGGAACTGGGTACAGGAGTTGATAATATCTTAAAAGTATTTCGTATTGATTTTATCTGGCGTGTATTGCCAACCACTCCTACCTCTTATGCCAAGAGATTTGGAATATTCGGAAGTTTTAAAATACAGTTTTAAGCATTCGTCTGGTTATTCAGCACTTAGTATACTCTTTTACTCACAAAAACCTATTAGATAAATTTGATCACTTTTTTGCATCATGCCAAACGTAGCCACTTTACCGTCTTTAATTTTTAATAGAAACGGTATCTTACTATCATATAGTTCGAACCCATTTTTATCTGAGACACTGATGATAGTATCTTTATCTGATACTCCGTTTAAGTGAAAATTGCTATTAGCTTTAATTTTATAGTACTCAATACTTAAATTCTCTTTATCTAATTTTTGAAATACTGTATCACTAGTTTTCAAAATATCAGATAGATAATTTTTTATATAAGGTGTATCTTTTTCGCATCTTGTAAGAAAAAAGATTGAGTCATACGCAGTTCGATCTATCCTTCCCATATTCTTAAATAAGAATGCTACTTTTTGATAAACAATACCTTCAACTTGTTTTTTTGGAGTCTCACAAGAAATAAATAGCATTACAAAAAAGAATAATAATACTAGTATAATTTTCATATCTATTAAGTTAATGACAAGGGCAATTTTTAATCGGTTGGTGTCATCAAAAATCAAAACATGATACAGAAAAACTGGTTGGTAATGACACCCCCAGTAGGAAAAAGAACTAAAAATGTTCCTTGAAAACTTATCCAACACCCAAAAAAATGGGCTGGCCTCCAAAATTAATTATCTGAAAAGAATGAATTCTATTGTCAATTATGTAAAAGTAAGTTGTTTTAAGCCCATACTTTACCTGATAAGCATCAGGCTTTATTGAGTTACCTAAATTTTTAATCATTTTATCATTTACATCATAGACTGATTTTATCTTAAGTCTCTTAATATTAACAGGCCCTATTCTTTTTTCCTCTTCCTTTACTATTGAGTAAAAAGGGCTATATATAGAAGAATCAAATACTTGACCCCTTTCTTCCACACTTTTAAAATAAAATATTTTACATAATCTAACGCTATCTAAACTATAATTACCCTCGTTCAAATATCTATAGAACTCGTTTATAGCATTAATATGCTTTGCTGGAACTATTGTTGTTTGAGAGTTACAGCTTGAACAATAGATCAAAAGCACTACATAAAGTAAATACTTCATATTATTATGGGCATTTCCCTTTTCCGATAGGAGCGTTTTGAGATATGTTATACTTTTGAACATTATGAACGTTAGCAGGTTTATTGGGCCAATTAAAAATATCTTCTTGAAGGCCAGAAGGGCAAACTCCTGAATAAGTCCTACCTCCTCTTTCTCCAAATGTACGATATCCTGACAGGAGATTTATCCCTATTGAACTCGACACTTGTTGTGCAAAAGATGTACAATTAAACGTTTCAAAATCATAGGCTGCTGTTGAATAATTACGAATTTGATCAAGAACAGTATTAAAATTTGCAACCGTAATATATATCTCAATTTTTGAGTCAAATTCATGATTGCTATCATTTTTTAATTTACTTATTGTAGAAGTACTCTGCAGGTTTGGCAAATTATTAGGATCAGGATAGAACCCTATTAGTTGGCTTACTTTAGTGCCATCAGTATTATTTTTTATTACCTCAACAAATGTATGTCCTGCATCTTTAATATCCTTTTAATATAGTCTGGCTGAAAGGCTCCATCACCGGCAGGGTCATCAATATAAATCTTTAGTTCATAAGAGCTTGCTGTTTTACCATCGTTAAAACACTTCAGATAATCTTCAATATTTTGAATATACTCATAATTTTCTGAACCGTTTGCATTTGAAGGTATTTCCGCATTTGTATCTATCCAAAAATTCCAATCAACATTGTTCCCAGTATTAAAAATTGGACTTTCCCACCACATTATATTTCCATTATTGGTTGCAGCATAATTACTTATGAAGGCTACATAACTGGGATTTGTCATTAACTTGTCAATATGAAACTTAATCCTCGAATATCGTATATCTATGGGGAGCACACTTACTTGGCTGTTATTATAAATCTCTTCAGATCTTACAGGATTATTCAACAAATAATACGCCTGTTTTGCTCTTAATTTTAAATGATATATATTTTCATATAATGCAGGATTCGTTTGATCAAGGTTGTTAAAGTGAAACCAGGGTAATGGAAAATTTTCCAAAGATTCATTATGACTGCTGAATGTGGTAGCAAAATTCAAATAGTAACCACTTTCATACAGATATTTTACATGGCTTAAAGCCATTGCTTTTCTTTCATCTGCAGTTTCCAAGCTGTTGTTATAATTAAGATGGTTGTATATTTCCTCACAAAGGGTGCCATAAGGAGCTATAGTGTTCTTTTCTTCATAGCTAAGCCCCAGTGTTTGTTCAAGATGATAAAGTAATGATACACTGGCACTGCCTCCGGATGAACCTCCACCGCCTCCACCACCTTCCGGATCTTCTGATGAACCACCTCCTCCTGTTCCACCACCATATGCCCAAATCCAATAAGACTGACACCTTGTAACTGTATACAATCCGTTGTTGTTATAGTCACCACATAACTGGCCGGGATGGTGAGGACATGTAACTAATTCTATTGTTGTACAAATTTCTACTTCAACATAATCACTTAATGCTTGCTGACTACCATCATCTTTTTTTAATCCGGTTTCAGAAAACTGAACCACTACTTTTGAAGCCGGATACTTTTCATCTATAAGCCTTGCGTCATTTATAAGAAACCTGTTAGTACCAAATAACTTATGCTGCAAATACATCATTAAGTTGGTAAGATTTGCTGCATTATCGGGTTTTGCTGAATCAAAACCATAACGTTTATACTCCTTTTCATTGAGAAATCGTACAGTTATTGAGTCGCCATCAACCATGCATGCCAGTGCACCCTCCACTTCTGTTGTGCCCGGAATAACAATGGGAACAAATACATGATTTAATTTTAAGTTACTTGTATCGCCATTATTGGATGATGGCAAGAATGCTTGATTGGGGGCATTTAATATTAAAGGGCTGCGCCATAAAGGCGTGCCTACCTTCTGAACTTTACCTGCTAAAGAAACGGTACTCGCCTGTTTTTTGAGAAAAAGAATGATTGATTCTACAACCGGCGATACGTTAGTGGAATTGGAAAAGAAATTATTAAGGTCGATTTTTCCTTTTTCATTTAATAAAGTTTCTACATCAGCAGTTTCGCTCTTTTTACATGATTGAATAGAGAAAGTAAAAATTGAAATAAAAGAAAATAAGAGTAAGGCATATTGAATGCCGGTGCTTTTCCAATTCATAGCTTTTGTTTTGGCGTTTGAAATAATTAAGACTAATATAATGGCATTTTTAAAACAAACAACATATATGTTCTATTAAATTTTCTTAAACTCCTTTACCTTTGCAATGTACAAAATGTGAAGACAAGAGAATTTATTATATTTATTGTCATCAATATCAATTACAAAAAATAGCGAACTGGTTGTCGAAAATACCATAGAGAGAAAAATGTAGTTTTAAAAATTATTTCATCGCTCTTCAAAATACGCTTCAAACTGTTCATCAACTTTTTTATTGTTGAACGGCTCCGTCCAGTAAATACCGCCTACGTCATCTGCTTTATCCTGTATAATGCGTTTTGCATCTGTTGAAAAACCGCCTGAAAT
>DASUDW010000345.1:0-3797 GCA_036275415.1 Chitinophagaceae bacterium
TGCCGAAAAGTCTTTTTCTTATTGGCTATCCGTGCCGGCTCAGGATCTGTTCCTTTTTTCCAGCCTCGGTATTGTTCAATGGCATCACCGGCTGCAAGGGTGGGGCAGAGTGCCACGCCTTTTTCTTTCATCAGTTTAAAAACTTCCGGTGTACCATTGTCCCCATGTTCAATGGTGGTAACACCGGCATTGATGGCCCTTTTCATTCCTTCGGCAGAAGCAGCATGGGCTACCGCTTTTCTGCCGCTGCTGACCGTATTGCCCACCAGCCAGGCCAGTTCAATATCACTGAAAGTGGGTTGGGTTTCACCGTTCGGTCCATAACGGTAATCGGCATATACTTTTATTAGATCCGCCCCGTGACCGATCTGCGAACGGATGGCTTTACTCAGTTCTTCCAGTCCGGCCACTTCTTCGGCGCCCTGCGGCAGGTCCACATCCGGGCTTTCGCTTTTGGGACCGTAAGTGCCTTTTGCTACAATGGCCCTGGTGGCCACAATCATTCTTGGTCCGGGTATCACGCCTTTTTCAATCGCTTTTTTCAAACCGGCGTCATCGTACATAGCACCTTCGGTGCCGAGGTCTCTTACGGTGGTGAAACCGGCCAGCAAAGTGGCTTTGGCATGATTCACGGCCCGGGCCGTTCTTTCTGCCCTTGATTCTTTCAATACCTGGTCATCCCACGAAGTTTCATTGTAGGGATGCAAAAAAAGATGGGAGTGCCCTTCTATTAGACCGGGCAATAAAGTAATACCTTTTAATTCGATGATGTCGGTGCCGGCGGGTAATTTGAAAGTCATGTCGCCGGCTGCTTCGATCCGGTTATTCTTTACCAGTACCACCCAGCCGTTGTGCATTGCTTCACCATCAAATACCCTGTCGGGTTTCAGCAAAATATATTTATCCGGTTGTTGCGCCGGCAGGGTTAAGCAGAGCAATTGAATAATTACAACAAAAAATATTTTTCTCATAAAACAATTTACATGGTGTAAAGCACATCAGCGTATTCCGGTTTTTTCCTGAACACCGCATTGGCAAAAGGACAAAGCGGAATGATTTTCAGGTTATGGGTGCGGGCATATTCCACCGCTGTTTGCACCAGCAGGTAGCCCACATGCTGGCCTTTCAGCTCTTCACTTACTTCGGTATGTTCAATGATCATTTTATCAGCAGCTGGTTTTGTGTAGACCATTTCTGCCAATAAATTTCCTTCCTGCTGAACAAAGAACAGGCCTTTGCTGCCCACCAGTTTATGATTCACCAGCATATGTCATCATTATTTCATAAATCTAAAAAGAATTTGCGAATGTGCTTTTTGCTTCTATATTTGCCGGTAATGATCAATCAATTGAAAATATGGTGGTGGCATACAACTCTTAAGGGGCTGTAATGTCATTACTGTAGGTATACAATACTCATAAAGCCCCGGTTCATCCGGGGTTTTGTTTTAGCAGGCTATGAAGAAAATAAGAATTGATACGGTTTGTAAAAAAATGCTGGCGGATGTATATACGCCGGTGGGGATTTATTTGCGGTTGCGGGATAAATTCCGTGATACGTTATTGCTGGAGAGTACCGACCATCACTCGTCGGAGAACAGCTGGTCGTTTATCTGTATCAATGCCATTGGTGGTATTGAAGTACGTTCTGCTGAAACAGCAGAATTCAAATTGCCGGGCAGGAACCCTGAAAAGATCATATTGAATAAAGGCAGCGATGTGCCAAAACTGATGTGGGAGTTCATGCAGCGGTTTGATGCAGTAACGCCGGAATTAAAAGAAGGGAGGTTTGCGCAGGGGTTGTTTGGTTATACGGCTTATGATGCGGTGGAGTTTTTTGAATCAGTTCACCTCACCCCCGGCCCCTCTCCGCTGGGCGGAGAGGGGGGAGCAATCCCCCCGGTACGGTACAGGTTGTTTCAGTATGTGATTGCGGTCAATCATTTCAAAGATGAATTGTTCATTTGTGAGAATAAGATCAATGGAGTAGAGAGTGATATGAATATGGTGGAGTCGCTGATCAGGAGTAAAGATGTACCGGTATATCCTTTTCATACTGATGGGGAAGAAAGTACAAACATGACTGATGAGGAATACAGGGAAATGGTGAGGAAGGGAATCGCCGGTTGTCACCGCGGTGATGTTTTTCAAATTGTATTGAGCCGCAGGTTTCAGCAAAAATTCAGGGGTGATGAATTCAATGTGTACAGGGCGTTGCGGAGTGTGAATCCTTCCCCATATTTATTTTTCTTTGATTATGGTGATTATAAACTAATGGGTTCTTCGCCGGAAGCGCAACTGGTGATAGAAAAGAATAAAGCGATAGTGCATCCGATTGCAGGCACCTTTAAAAGAACCGGTGATGATGAGGCAGACAGGCTGGCCACTGAACGATTATTGAATGATGCGAAGGAAAATGCAGAACATGTAATGCTGGTGGACCTGGCCCGGAATGATTTAAGTCGTTTGTGTGATGAAGTGGAAGTAGCGCATTACCGGCAGGTGCAATATTTCTCACATGTCATTCATTTGGTAAGTGAAGTAACAGGAAAGCTAAAGGAAGGAAGCAACCCGTTTGAATTGCTCGCCAAAACATTTCCGGCAGGAACACTAAGTGGTGCCCCCAAATTCAAAGCGATGGAGTTGATTGATGCATACGAGCCAACGGCCCGGGGTTATTATGGCGGTGCGATCGGTTTTATTGGTTTTGACGGAAGTTGCAACCATGCTATTATGATACGGACTTTTTTGAGCAAGAATAATACACTCACTTACCAGGCCGGCGCCGGCGTAGTGGCGGCCAGCAACCCGGAGAGTGAGTTGCAGGAGGTGAATAATAAATTAGGGGCACTGAAGATGGCTGTTAATATTGCGAAGTATATATAAAACGGTTCATGGTTCATGGCTTATAGTTCATAGCAAAAAGTCAAACCATGAACCATGAACTATGAACTATTGGCTATGAACATACTGGTATTCGATAATTACGACTCGTTCACTTACAACCTGGTCCACCTGGTAGAGAAGATAACGCATACCAGAGTGGAAGTGTACCGCAATGACCAGATCGCTTTGGAGAAGGTGAAAGAGTATGACAAGATCATTTTATCACCGGGCCCGGGTATTCCGGAAGAAGCGGGGTTGCTGTTGCCATTGATAAAGGAATATGCGGCAACAAAATCAATATTGGGTGTTTGTCTCGGGCACCAGGCCATTGGTGAAGCCTTTGGCGGACAGCTGGTGAATTTGGAAACAGTGTATCATGGAGTAGCTACAGAAATTGAAGTCAGAGGTAAGAAGTCAGAGGTACGAAGCCCACTCTTTGAAGGGCTTCCGGACAGATTTGAAGTAGGGCGTTATCATAGCTGGATCGTTAGTGATGAAGGATTTCCGGATGAACTGGAAGTGACGGCAAGAGATGAGAATGGTTATATCATGGCCTTGCAACATAAGACATATGATGTGCAGGGGGTGCAGTTTCATCCCGAGAGTGTGCTGACACCGTTGGGAGAAGCGATACTTAAAAATTGGCTTAAAAAATAAATATCTCCGTGTCTTAGTGTCTTGGTGTCTCCGTGTTTCAAAAGTATTATTTGGCACACAAAGACACGAAGTCACGAGGGCACAGCGAAGAAAAGAACTATGAAGAAGATCCTGCAATATTTATTCGAACACAAAACACTTTCGAGAGAAGCTGCGAAAGAGGTGCTGGTGAACATCGGTAAAGGTGTTTATAACGAGCATGAAGTAACTGCTTTTATGACCGTGTACCTGATGCGGAGTATAACCATTGAAGAG
>DASUDW010000346.1:0-8025 GCA_036275415.1 Chitinophagaceae bacterium
AACAAAAGTTGGTATACTGACGATCACAGCTCTCACCGTCCTTATTCTGGGATTTAATTTCCTGAAAGGAAAAGATATTTTCAAAAAATCGAAGAAAATTTATGCCGTATTCAATGATCTGGGTGGCCTGTCCCGTTCCAACGAAGTAAAGGTGAACGGTTATGTAATCGGCACTGTTTATAGCCTAAATAAAAAAGATGCCAACCTTGATGAAATTGTGGCGACTATCAATCTCACTGAAGAAGTAAATATCCCCAAAGATTCGAAGGCCATCATCACATCCCCATTAGTTGGATCCTGGTTTATCAACATTGAAAAGGGAGAATCAAATGACTTTTTGAAACCGGGTGATACTTTGAAATCAAAACTGGATATTGGCATTTTAGATGATGTAAAAGCACAACTGACCCCCACCCTGACGAAAGTCAGAAATACATTGGACACATTGAACACAGTTTTGGGAAGTGTAAACGGGATTTTAAGTGGTGAAGCCAAAAACAACCTGCACCAAACACTGGCCAACCTTAACAAGGCCAGCAATGCACTGAATGGTTTATTAGATAACCAGACCGGTTCTTTGGCCAAAACCCTAAACAATGCTGAAGCCATTTCACAAAGCCTGAAAAACAATACAGACGATATCACCGCCACCATCGGTAATGCAAAAAAAGCATCCGAAAAATTAGCCGCCCTGGAAATTCAGCCTACTCTTGATTCGCTAAATTCAATGATCAGCAACCTGAAATCAGTGGCTGCGAAATTGAACAGCAACGAAGGCACATTGGGCGCATTGATGAATGACCGCAGTCTATACAAAAAGATCAATGATGCCATTTTAAGTGCCGAGATATTAATGGATGACATGCGGGCACATCCCAAACGCTACGTTAATTTCTCCATTTTTGGAAGAAAAGATAAGGGTGGTGCGTTAACTTCGCCATCTGTAAAAGACAGCATACCGAAGTAGCTTTTCAATGCGAAGAATCTTCTTTTTACTCTTAATGTTAAACGGGCTGATAACAAGCCCTTTTTTTGCATCGGCGCAGGTCATACCACCGCCACCACAGGTATCATCCCCTCAACCTGACAGTCTGCTGAATGTAGAGATTTTACCCGGTGTACGCAAACTGGAATTCAGAAAAGTAAATGACTCAACGCAATTACAGATACTGGCAGGCAACGTAAAACTGAAACAGGGCACTTCTTATTTCTATTGCGACAGCTGTGTTATAAATAACAACACAAAGACTTTTGAAGCCTGGGGCAGTGTGCATATCAACGATTCAGATACGGCACATATATATGCGAGCCACCTGCGTTACCTGATCAATAAGAAAATGGCATACCTGGATGGCGGCGTTCGATTGACAGATGGAAAAGGAAGCCTCACCACACCTGACCTCGAGTACGATATGAACACCGATATCGGCATTTACAAGCACGGCGGCAAGGTTATCAATAAAAAAACAGTACTCACCAGCCAGGAAGGTTATTATTACGCCGGGCTGAGGGATGTGTACTTCAAGCAAAATGTTAAATTAAAAGACCCTGCCTATTACATAGAAACTGATTCTTTGCTGTACAATACAGAATCACAAACCACGAGGTTCATAGCGGAAACGTTTATTAAAGACAGCAGCGGCAGAACAATCAAAACAAAGGAAGGTTATTATAACATTGCCACCGGCAAAGCTGAATTTGGGCAGCGGCCGGTAATTCAGGATGGCAAAACAACCATTATTGCCAACCGAATTGCATTCGATGACAGTGCCGGCACTTCACAGGCTATCGGCAATGTAATTATTATAGATTCGGCACAGGGCACTACTATCCTGGCCGGTGAGGTTTACCGGGATAATAAGAATGACCGGCTGCTTGCCACCCGGAAACCTTTAATGATCATCAAACAGGATAATGATTCCATTTATGTAACGGCAGATACGCTATTCTCTGCCCGCCTTACTGATCTATACGGTAAAAAAGATTCAGTGGTAAAGGATACGGTAAAGGGAACAAAAGTGGTAACAGTCAGCAATGTGAAAGACAGTACCAACCGCTATTTCGAAGCGTACCGGCATGTAAGGATCTTTGCTGATTCCATGCAAGCCGTTTGCGACAGCCTTTTCTATTCTTTCAAAGACTCTACGTTCAGGATGTATGACGATCCGGTAATGTGGTCAAAAGAAAACCAGATAACCGGGGACACCATCCTGATCCTTACCAAAAATAAGAAAGCCGACAGGGTCAAGGTATTTGATAACAGCTTCCTTGTTAGCCAGACTGACCCTGAAGTTTATAACCAGATAAAATCAAGCCGCATGGATGCTTACTTCAAAGAAGGAACCATTGATTCGGTTAGAGCAGCCGGTTTTGCAGAATGCATATACTTTATACAGGATGAAGACAGTTCCTACACCGGTATCAATGAATCTAAATGCGATATTATTGATATTTATTTTGGAAATGAAGCATTGCAAAAAGTTGTATTCAGGAGCAGTGTCACCGGCACTATCTGGCCAATGAGTCAAAAGAATCCCAGGGAAATGAGGCTTACCAATTTTAAATGGCTGGAAAACAGGAGGCCTAAAACGAAGTATGAACTTTTCGAATAAATTATAAAGCGAAAAGTGAGTGTTGAACAATATAAGCCAGTGCACCGGCAAAATAGCCCAGCAATGCAAGCCAGCCTATCTTTTTCAAGTACCATATAAAATCAATCTTTTCAATTCCCATAGCCGCTACACCTGCCGCTGAACCAATTATCAGGATACTGCCACCTGTTCCGGTACAATAAGCCAGGAATTCCCAGAAATAATGATCAGTGGGATAGGTTTGCAGATCATACATACCTTGTGTAGCTGCAACCAGCGGTACATTATCCACAACGGAAGAGAGCAAGCCAATACTTCCGACAATCAGGTTTTGATTTTGCAGGTTTTTGTCCATCCATCCGGCAGCCAATTGTAGTTGCCCGGTAGATTCCAGCGCCGAAATGGCCAGCAGTATACCCAGGAAGAAAAGAATGCTGGGAGTATCAATTTTGCGCAATGCGTACGCTACAGTAAAATTTTTTCGGTCTTCCTCATCTTTCCCGCTATGAATGGTTTCAGTGATCATCCACATTATCCCCAAGCCAATCAAAATGCCCATAAAAGGCGGCAGGTGCGTCAGCGTTTTAAACACCGGCACCAATAATAAAGTAATAATACCCGTAAAAAATACAATACTCCTTTCCTTGCTGGTACTGCGGGTAATACCACCCGGAACGGCCAGGCCGGCAGGTCGGTTGATCTTTCCTTTAAAAATGAATTGGGTGAATAATAAAGGCACTAATAAACAAATGACACTGGGAATGATCAGTTTTAGAATGATGTTTCCGGCAGTAACCTGGTTTCCTATCCACAGCATAGTGGTCGTTACATCCCCTATGGGTGACCATGCGCCGCCTGCATTGGCTGCAATAACGATAATACCCGCCAGCATCCATCGGTCATTTTTATCGGCTACCAGCTTCCTTACAAGGGATATCATAACAATGGTGGTAGTAAGGTTATCCAATATGGCAGAAAGGAAAAAGGTGATAAACCCGATGATATAAAGTATGCTCTTCTTGTTATCAGTCTTGATACGACGGGTTATCACTTCAAATCCATCGTGTGCATCCACTAACTCCACAATGGTCATGGCTCCCAGCAGGAAGAAAAGAATTTGTGACAGGTCACCCAGGTGCTCTGTCAGTTGGTGGTTCACCTGCTCTTTATCAGCCGTAAAAAGTATATATACCGTCCAGCACAACACACCGGTTACAAGGGCGGTTGCCGCTTTATTGATCCGGATATTGTGCTCGAAGGCTATTCCGGCATAACCCAATATGAAAATCAAGGTAATTGCTATTGCCATACTGCAAAATACAGAAGATTGGGGCCTGAGCGCCAAATTCACTTTTGCATTTTATTTAGAAATAACTGGCACTATTTTTTGTTCAGAAAGGAAAACAAATCGCCATGAAAAAAATAATAGCAGCATTAGTGATGATTACGGCCATACTATCGGTAACAAATCTGCAGGCCCAGGACTTTGGTTATAAAACAGCCCTGGGTGTACGACTTAGCAGTTCCAATGCCATGGTCAGCAATTCAGTTTCCTTAAAACATTTTGTCAATTCAAAGATGGCTATCGAAGGCCTTCTTTCCTTTGGTGACCCTTTGGCAATAGGTGCCCTGGTTGAAATGCACAATCCCTTATCTGCCCAGGGACTAAGTTGGTACTATGGCGGTGGCGGCTATATAAGTTTTCTAAAAACGGTAAATACCAATACGCAAAAGACCAATACAGATCCCAATTTTGGTGCCCAGGGGGTTATTGGCCTTGACTATAAATTCAATAATATACCCTTGAATATATCTCTGGACTGGAAACCTGAACTCAATATTGTCAGCGACATCAATTTTGAACCTGCAGCTATTGGATTTACGGCCCGGTTCACCTTTGGAAAGTAATGACAAATTAATATAAGACTAAAGAAGCACGGGGTTGATGAAACCCCGTGTTTCTTATTAATCCCCTAAGTTTCCACAACTGCAAAATATTTCAGGTTTTTGCGTTTTTGTGCAGGAATTTTATATACATTTAACTGTCAAAACTAACGAATGCTTAAGAAGGAAAGGCAAGCCTATATTCTTCACCAGGTAAACCTACATAACAAGGTATTATCCTCATCGCTTTGTGCTGAGATAAAAGTATCTGAAGATACCATACGCCGTGACTTGCAGGAACTGGCCGACGAAGGAAAGATCATTAAAGTTCATGGCGGCGCCCTCTCCCATTCTTTCAACCAGGTTCATTTTTCTACCAATGGTGTTTATTCACAAAACCAGAAAAAGACCATTGCACAAAAAGCCATCGGGCTCATCAGCAATGGTATGTTTGTCTTGACCAGCGGAGGCACCACAATTCTTGAACTGGCCCGATCCCTGCCACCTCAATTAAAGGCCACTTTTGTTTCCGGCAGTATCCCAGCTATTTTGGAGTATATGCATCATCCTAATATTGAGGTCATTATTATCGGGGATAAAATTTCAAAAAACTCTAAAATAACGGTTGGTTCTGAGGCTATTGCCAAAATCAGACAAATGAAGGCTGATATTTGTTTCCTGGGTACAAATGCCATCGATGCCGAGCATGGCATTACCGATAATGATTGGGAAGTGGTGCAGCTAAAGAAGGCCATGATAGAGTCTTCCAAGAAGGTGGTTTGTCTGACCATTTCCGAAAAAGTTAATACAGTGCAGCCGATAAAAGTGTGCGGGTTAAATGATATTGATATGCTGATCACAGAATTATCACCTGATGATCCGCTGTTGAAGCCCTACGTTAATGCCGGGGTAAGAGTGGCATAAAAAAGGAATTGCTTAATTTATATATCTAAAACAAAACAGCTATGAGAAAAATTCTCCAATTGTTCTTTGTATTATCGTTGGCGTTGCTGCTGCTGCCTTCTGCTGTCATGGCGCAGGAAAGAACGATCACCGGTACAGTTATTTCAGAGGACAATAAGACACCGCTTGCTGGTGTTACAGTCCGGGTAAAAGGCACCCGTAAGATCACACAAACGGATGCAAACGGAAAATTCTCCATTAAAGTTAACCCGGGGGAAACACTGCAGTTAACCTACGTTGGTTATCAAACTATTGAAGTAAAGCCAGGTGAAGGAAATACAGTTGGCGTTAGTTTGAAAACGGCAGACAACACCATGGGTGAAGTAGTAGTAACCGCAATGGATATCAAGCGGACACCCCGCTCTCTTGGTTTCTCCACGCAAACTGTAAAAGGAGATGAAGTACAGGAGACACAGAGAGAAAACTTTTTGAATAGCTTGCAGGGACGGGTAGCGGGTCTTACACTGGACCAAACTTCAGGTGTGGCCGGAGCCTCTTCTTCCATTGTTTTAAGGGGCTTTAATGCACTCTCTACCAGCAATCAGCCGCTTTATGTGGTAGATGGTGTGGTTTTGGACAACCAGTCAATCAATGAGACTTCATCAGGTGGTATTGTTCTCGGTCTTGCCTCTGACAGGCCTAACCGGAATAATGACTATCAGAACAGGATAGCTGATATCAATCCCAGTGATATTGAAACAGTAACCGTTCTGAAAGGCCCTGAGGCTACCGCTCTTTACGGCAGCCAGGCAAGTTCAGGTGCCATTATTATTACAACCAGAAAAGCGAAAACCAATAAACTGGGGATTCAATATGATAATAGTTTCCGCTTCCAGAAGGTAACCCGCTGGCCCGAAGTAATTGATGATTATACCAATGGTTCCAATGGTGTTGCCTCCAATACCTTCCAGTATTTCGGACCTGCCTATGCACCCGGCACCAAACTTTATGACAACAAGAATACTTTCTTCCGTACAGGATTTTCACAAACCCATAACCTTGGTCTTGACTTTGGTTTCAAAGAAGTAAAATTCAGGGTTTCAGGAAGCCTGTTCGATCAAAAAGGTGTTGTACCAAACAATGATTTCAGGAGATATAATGCAAGGATATCTAATACTACAAAGCTTTTCAAAAATAAAGTTGAAATAACTCCTTCACTTGCTTATATCAAAAGTGAGAACAACAAGGTGTTAAGAAGTGCCGGTAGCTTCCTGCTCAGTTTGCTTGTATGGCCTTCTACAAATGATGTAACCAATTATGAAGATGCCACCACAGGTGATAAACTGGATTTATATTCCGGTACAACTGCCAATGGAGAGGTGGACAATCCCCTCTTCAACGTAAATAAGAACAGGAGCTATGATGAAAATGAACGCATCATAGGCAGTTTAGGTATTAATATCAACCCATTTCCCTGGTTAAGTTTATCAGGCCGTTTTGGATATGATACTTATGACCAGAATGGTTACGTATTTTTCCATCCCCAGTCTTTCTATCTTACAGCAGGCCAGGGCGGCCAGTTAGATAATTACTGGAGAAAGTATACAGGTTATAACCATACCATTACTGCTACAGCAAAGAAAAAACTTGGTAAAAACTTCAACACCCGATTGATGGTTGGTACCATGTGGCAGGATTATAAGACTGAAATGTTCGCCATTTCAGGTACTAATATTGTGGATAATGTTAACACAACTGACAGTAGGATGTACCGTACTCCAAGAGATGCCAACGGTAACCCTGTTGTAGGGGGCACTCCCGTTGTAATTACTGACAGGGAACTAAAGACTCTTTTAGGTAACTATATGGATTCAAATCTTACCCGTGCAAATACCAGGCTTCGTTTGTTACAAAACAATTTTGGAAGGTATAATCAAAACATTCTCCGCCAGCTGGCTTTCTTTGGTGAGTTTGCGATAGACTATAAGAATATGATCTTCTTTAACTATACGCACCGCTTTGAAACTTCTTCAACTTTACCTGTGGCAAACAGAAATTATAATTACCCGGGCGGAAGTATCAGTATCATCATGAGCGACCTGTTCCCTGCTATGAAGAAAAATAACCTGGTCAGCTACTGGAAACTGCGTACTTCACTCGCATCTACTGCCCGTCTGAATTCACCTTACTCCACCCAATCTGTATTTGTGAATAATTTTGCCAGTGGTGGTGGTAATTCATACGCTTTCTTCAATAATGCACCTGATGTAACGCCGGAAAAACAAAGCACTTATGAAATAGGTACTGAGTTCAGGCTGTTTAAGAGCCGTTTGAACCTTGATATTACTTACTACAATACACTTAACAAAAAGCAGATCCTGGAAAACTTCAGGTTGAGTTATGGAACAGGCTACGTATTGAATACCCAGAATGCTGCCAGCACTCGTAACAAGGGTATTGAAATAGCTACAGATTATGATATCATCCGCAATAAATCTTTTAACTGGAATATGCGGATCAATTTCAATAAGATGTGGAACAGGGTAGTTGATATGCCACGTAACATTTCAGAATTCTATATCTCAGATACCTGGCTTTACGGTAATGCAAGAGGTGGTTTAGTATTGGGTGGTCCTACTACATCCAT
>DASUDW010000347.1:0-4732 GCA_036275415.1 Chitinophagaceae bacterium
GGCAGGCTGAAAGGATATTTGGCATCTTTCAGGTGGGATTTATAGGCATTTACATTGAAGTTTTGCGGGTCAGCCCTCAGTTCCTGCGGTGTTATTTCACCCGTATCATATCCCTTAAAAGTATTGAGCGAACCATTCACGGTGTAATGTTCCATGATCTCATTCACCAGGTCCACATAAGGGATCAGGGTTTCCGTATTCTCACAGGTTAATGGCAAATAGAGAAGATCGGGTCTTCTTTTGGTTAACATGTCCAGCGGCGTTTTGTTGTCCGCATTGGTGACCCCTCTCCATAAAAAACGCAGCAGGTCTACAAAATAAGCCGCAGCGCCATAGACGGAACGGCAGTGTTTGCACTCACAGATATCCGGGCTGCCGAACAGTTCCGCATAGTTGGGCACCTGGTTTTGCAGTGTTGTCATCACGGCCTTATGCTGCTGGGTGTGCATGGCAAAAGCCGGGGTAGCGCTGTGCGAGGCCTCCATCATATGCAGGGCCGTTACTTCACTGCGGGTATTGATATAGGATGCCCGCTGGTGTACGGCATACGCCATTTCTTCGCCGCCCAGTTCGGCGCTGTACATTTTGATAAAACTCTTTTGCGGTACCGAAGCAATGGCCCTGGCGGAATCCAGCCCGTGCTTCAGCAATACCGGCATTGCCTCCGGGCTCGGGCTTACCTGGAAAATACGCTGCAGTTTCATCAGATCGGATTTTACTGCTTCTGCATTGTCTCCTGCGGCTGCTTTGATTTCTTTATCAAAATCATAGACCCGTGATTGGGCAATATTGAACGATGCATTTTTTTGTAAAAAAGCCTGCATACCTGCTGCCACTTTACTGTCACTTGTTGCCAGTTCTTTTGAATCCAGCATCTTCCCTATTTTCTGTGTAGGGAAGGCCGCATACAGTACCTGCTGCAGGCCGGCAGCGTAATTATTTATTTTTTCTTCGTCATTCGCCCCGGCGACGATGGCTGGTACCCCGGTTTTTTTAATTATTTTTTTCCAGTCCTTATCTGAAAGGTTCAGCAGGTCGGTGGCAGTTTTTATTTTTTTCGATTGCTGCAGTTCGCTCATAAGGGGCTGGTGATTGCCGGTAATGTAGGTGAGCTGCTGGGTAAGCAGGAGGCCTTCGATTAATGCCGGCTTTTCTTTAAACTGCGGTTGTGCCGGCAGGTGACTGTTCCAGAACTCCCGGTAATCTTCCCCTTTGAAGGTGCGCAGGGCTGCCAGGAATGCTGTTTGCTGTTCCTTTTCAGGGAGTGACAGGGAAAGCACCTCTTCCAGGGCAGTACTGTTGCCGGCAGGTTTATGACTCAGTGCGGCCTGTTCTGCCGCTGCCAGTAATTCCCTAATGAACGTCAATACTTCTTTTCGGTCATACTCACGGATAATGGTAGCCGCTGCAGCGTCCGCAATGGCCGCCTGCAGCGCCGCTTCTGTTTTACCGGCAAAGGCCGGCAGTGAAAGGCGGTAATTGAACCGCCCCAGGGCATAGAGCAGTTCATGTGACAACTGCAGTTTATTGTCCCGGTTCATTTTTTCTGCGGCGGCGGCCACTGCAACCTGCAGTTGGTCGGCATCCAGTTCCCCGGCCGTGAAAGAAACCTGTTGTGATGAAGAGGCTATCTCGGCTAAGGATACCCGGCTTTCTTCCAGGAACCTGCTGAGGGGCCCCATCAGTTTTTCATACTCGGTGCGGTTATCCCCTTTGCTGATCACCACATCCAGGTTGCGCACTTCCCCTGTATCCGAATAGTCTGCTGCGTTCACCAGCCGTGAACGGCCGAGAATTTCTTTTTCCCGGACAGCATATACCACTACATCGGCTTTTTTGCGCTCGGCATTTTTAAATTGCTCGCAGTAAAATGTAAAAGAATAATAGCCGTCTTTGGCCGCATGGGTTTCGCCCAGCAATTCAAAACCGCCGTTGGTATAAATCTCCTCTACTGTTTTTACTTTATTATAAATGGCGGCCCCTCTCAGGTCAATATCAAAGGCCAGCAGGCTGACCCGGTTGACGGAATCATTGTTGGCCGCCACCACTTTTCCACTCACGGTAAACGTACAGTCATCATTCAATATCCCCCTTGCTTTCAGTTCTTTTTCAAAAGCCGCAGCGGTAGCCGCATCCAGTACTACCCTGTCATCCGATGTAATCCCCAGCCGTTGCTGCAGGTCCCTTACGGCTTTCACGGTGGCCTCACCGGCCTTTCTTTCCATTCGTTCGGCATCCGGTACCGGTAGGCCCAGGGCGGCAAGGGCCAGGTGCAACTGCTGCACACGGAAAGAGGATTCATTCAATTGAACGGGATACAATAACTTTTTCATGTTTAATGGTTTTTAACCGTACTGAATTCACAGTAACAGGCGGGGCCTGCCACTGCCGTTTACTTTAATACTACTTTCAGTTTCCTTTACACATTCACTAACTCTTATTTCAATCATCTGAATAATTCTACCAGAATGAACCTACAAATCCGGCGATACCACCCACCACTGCACCAACAGCTGCACCGGGTGCTGCGCCCACACCAAAGAACCATACACCTACAGCTGCACCAATACCTGCACCCAAAGCTGCACCTGTAGCCGTGCCCGCAGCCACACCGGCTGTGCGGCTACCCGTGGCTTCAGTAACATTGCTTTCTACCCAATCACCTGCGGCATTCGTAATGGCTATTCCACCAGCCACTGCTGCCACTGGCCCCGAACCAGCCAGCATGGCACCACCAGCGACAATGCCAGCCGCATCTCCTAGAACCACTCCATAGTTTTCATTCTGGATGTCATTAACTAAAGCGTAAGTTGAAAGTACAACCGTGGCTCCACCGCCAGCAAACCTGGCTATACCTGCCCCGGCACGCATTACGCTTAAACCTCTTGCAGCACCGCTTGCACCACCCAATCCCCAACGACCAACTGCATAAGTACCTACCCCTACAGCTTCAGCACCACCTAAACCATAACCAGAGTAGCGAACAGCATCGTTTTCAACCTGAGATGCACCATATATATTAAGTACCGGACCTGCAGCCATAAGCCCAAAACCTGCAGCACGACCTAAAGCCCGTACCCTGGGACTGTTTCTCCAAAGACCCATTTCATTGGACCGGGCAACACCACCAGCCGGTACATCCTCCGGTGCACCTCTTGCGATTTGGTCATCAGCTACGTTTCGACCTGTTCTGCCCTGAGAACTGTTAGTTGAAGCATTTTGAGGGCGCCTGTCCTGAGGCCTGAGCCTCTCATCGGCCGGGTTAGGCTGTCGAATAACGTATTGTAATTCTACAGTGTGATCCATAGCCATATTATTCGGCCTGTTAATTCTTTGATTAGAGGGAGCCGTTCTATTATAATCTCTTATAGCCCGTCTATGCGCAGGAAGATCCCGGGCCCTTATATCATCAGTTCTGCTTCCCGTTGAATCTGCGGAACGATGGCCCACTTGCCTGTCAGCAGGATCCAATACTCGTTCCCGCATGGCATCAATCTTTTGTTGATCAAAATCGTTGGGAACCTCAAGTGTAAATCCCTCCGGGTTTTGTGTAATGGCATTTTGTCCTGTCTGACTTAGTGCACTGGCTCCTGTTGCCGGAGTTTGACGAGGAGTACTCGGCCCACCAGAACCTGGTGCACCTCGGGACCATGAATCAACACTCCAAACATGTGTTGTGGAATTATATGTTGGCGTTCCTGAGTATGTGATTCCTTGTGCAGTAGCCCACGTTTGAAACTCTGTCTCGGTATCTACATCCCTAGGCACTATCCATTGAACGCCTCTGTCTTGCATACCATCAGGGTCGAAATAACAAACAGGATTGTTAGAGCAATACCTAAATAAATTAAACCCTCTTACAAACCCTGCCGGATCACAACTAATCCATCGGGCTATCCATGGCGCATAGTACCTGGCACCAAAATAGTAGAAGCCTGTCTCATCATCTTTTTCTTTTCCGCTAAAGCGGTAACGTTTTAAACTTATATCCGTATTGTTTTTATTACTTCTGTAGGCGCTGGTGCCAAAAGGGTGGTATTCTTCGTAAGAAATTACAACACCATCTTTATCTGTTTCTAAAGTTGCCGACCCTAAATGGTTTCCATATTGGTACCGTATTAAATCAGCATTCAGCAGGTTAGAAGGGTCTGTATTGCCGGGGTCAAAAAGTTTCGTATCTACCTGTGCAATCCTTCCCGAGTTGTCTGCAATATGCAGGGTGTTTCTTTCAAAATTTTTTGTATTGTTTTGATACTCCCTGTATATCTCAAGCATACCAAGATAAATGCGTTCTGTTTTTTTTCCCCCTTGTCTTTCAATAATTTTTCTTACCCTGTTACCGCCTGCACCGTACACATAATACGCTTTGCCGCCACCACCAAGGTTTATTTCTGTTAATTGATTGGCATAGTTCCAGATAAGGCTGTTGGGCGCTGATAAATGAGGCATAGATGTAATGTTACCATTAGCATCATGCTGATAAGTTGCTGTGAACGGACCATTGGCAGGATCGCCGGGCAGGCTGGTACTTTTAAGCCGGTTGGTATTGTTGCTTGAATCATCTTCGTATTCATAGCGGAAGGACTGGGTCCAGTTTGCATTGGCAGCTGTGTGCTTTATTTGTTTGATATTACCCAAATCATCATAGTCGAACAATTCAGTGTAGTTCCTGACAGCATTGACATTATTCTGATGGGGTATCTGAGTGATAAAAGGGCAGTCACTGAAATCT
>DASUDW010000348.1:0-6887 GCA_036275415.1 Chitinophagaceae bacterium
ATGCCCGGCCTGAATAATAGGTATACCTTCTACTATCATACTTCGTACCTGCCAGGACAGAATGAATGAAACCATTGTATTCTACCTGCCGGGTATGGTAAATTCCGTTGTTAAAATTGTATTTGAGAAAAAACTGAATGCTTTTTCCATTGCTTTTTACAATCTCCATACTGTCGGCAGGTGTACGAAGAAATTTAAAATCCCGTTGAAGATCATTTAACATAAGGTGTGACCTGTACCAGGTGCCGCCTGTTGGGGAAACAACTGGCTTACCACTATATAATGCTACACTATCATTATAGGCAAATACATTGAGTGATGCCCCTTTAACGTTAACCAGCCAATCTTTTATTTTAGGATAATAAGTGCTGTCGTAACCATAATTACTGTCTAAAAAACTAATCCTTTTGATATAGAAGGGCAATTTTGCTACGCCGGCGAGATAACCAAAAATGAAACTGCCTCCTCCGCTATGCCCATTCAGGTGAACTTGTCTTTTGGAACTGCATAAACCGGATAGTGAATCAACCATATGCGGAATGATGATTTTAAAATCCGGAGTTTTCTGTTTCCATAATGGCCAACTCCTGTAATTATTTTCCAGGTAAATAACGATGAAATTGGTTTTCTTCAATTGTTGCCTGATAAAAATAGTCTGGGCTTTAATATGCTGAATATCATAATGCCAGTCATCACCGGGATACATCTTTTTGCCCATGGTCTGATCGGTGGTGTTCCCGTTTGGCAGGGCATAGAACACAACAATCGTTTTACGGGAAGCAGAAAAATCAGCAGGTTTATCAATCGTCACCTTTACATCTCCATACAGCATGAAAGAGTCTATAATGCACCTGTCCGGCTGAGCGGTGGCTGAAATAGTTGAAAATAACAACAGGGTGAAAATAAGCCGCATGAATAAAATTAGCCGAATAATCCAGGATTTCTATTGCTAATCGTAGTTTTCCTAATACCGTTTTGTTGCAAATTTTTATTTTGCTTTTTACTTTTGTAAAAGTTAGCTCCTCTCCTGCAATCCTGTTGAAATGCCCGTTGATCCACTCCGGGAAAACCTGATTACTCAAATCTATTTTGAAAACTAAAAATCAGGTTATGAAAAAAATTCGACTCATGTTACAGGATGAAGATGTGCAGGCCCGCCTTGTCATTGGTGGTTTTGTCACCATGTTTGGGCTACTGGCACTTTTCTTCTTCTAATTAGCTGATCATTTAAGACTTTGCTGAACAATCTGCAGCACTTGTTCCACTTCTATCCTTTCCATGCATTTGAAGTGGCCAAGGGGGCATTTTTTATAACCAATCTTACTGCAGGGGCGGCACCAGAGTTTATTTACCTGTACAACAGAATGGGGCACCATGCTGGCACCATAGTACGGTGTCATACCGAATGACGGGACAGTATTGCCCCACAATGAAATAACAGGCTTCTTATAGGCGGCCGCAATATGCATGAGACCTGTATCGTTGGTAACCACCAGTTTCGCCTTTCTTACAAGGTCGGCGCTTTCATTGAGCCTGAACTTGCCGCAGGCATTATAGACCTTTATATCATCTGTAGCAGCAATTTCATTGCCCGCAGCAGCATCTTCAGGTCCTCCCAATAAAATAACCGGATGATTTAATCGATGACAAAATTCTTTCCATTTTTGTACGGGCCATTGTTTGGTGCCCAGCGCAGCGCCAATTACACAGGCTACATATCCGGCAGAATGAGATACCGGAATATCTTCCCGCTTCGTTTCATCTTTTTTTGAAATAAAATAATCCAACCCTTCACCGTCGTTTTTTACACCAAAGGATTCTACTGTTTTTAAATACCGGTCAACGATATGCACTTTGGGCAAAATATTGAGTTTAATGCTGGTGTATATGTATTTCTCAATATTCAGTTTATAAAAGGAGAATGATTTTACTTTCAGAGCAGATTTAACCCGCAGTGTTTTAGTGTTATGGTGCAGGTCAATGATGTAATCATATGCCTCTGCTTTCAATTCTTCAATCATCAACTCCCAGCTATGTGCCAGCAAATGAATCTTATCTATGTAGGGATTATGCTCCACCACCGGAAAAAAGGACGATTTTGTCAGGAAATGTATTTCAGCATCCGGCACCTGTTTTTTCAGGCATCGGATAACCGGCGTGGTCAATACAATATCGCCGATAGAAGAAAACCGTATGATCAGGAATTTGGCCAACTACTTATGTTAAGGAAACATTTCCTCCCCTTCTACATAGTTAAGATCTTTATGAAAGGTTTCCTGGGTAAAAAAAGCTGCTGTTAATGTTACTGTCATTACAATTATTCCCGTAATAATGGCACTTTGCGTAAACCCCCATCCCCAGCTCTTTTGAAAAACGTTAAGGAACATCAGGTTTATTAAAGGCAATGCCCCCCTTACCATGTTGGGAATGGTGGTAGCAGCAGTTGCCCTTAAGTTAGTGCCAAATTGCTCTGCCCCCATCGTTACAAATATTGCCCAGAATCCTGTACTAAACCCTAACCAGGCACATATTATATACATGAAGGTGTCTGAATTATTCAAGGGAGAAAAGAAAAGCACCAGACCGATTATAGTAAACGAATAAAAGAGATATAAGGCTTTCTTTCTGCTTTTGAAATACTGGCTTACAAAGCCAATCAATATATCTCCGGCTGCAATGGCAGCATAGGCAAACATAATAGCCCGTCCGCTGTCTATACTATTCTGGCCATAAAACTCCGTTGCAAACCGGTTGCTCAGATTAACAAGAATGCCAATTACATACCATGTTGGAAGCCCGATTAAGATGGCTAGTAAGTACTTGCGAAAACGAGTGGCATTATTAAAAAACATTAAAATATTACCCCTGCTAACATTAGACTTTCTCACTTCAGCAAACATTCCGCTTTCGGCCACACTCACCCTCAGTAATAAAAGTAAAATACCGAGCCCCCCGCCTATCTTATAACATAATCGCCAGTCTTCAGTGAATTGAAAAGTAAAATAGGCGAATACTGCTCCAAACAATCCTATACCGGCTACTAACGATGTGCCAATTCCTCTTTTATTTTTGGGCAACAATTCGCTAACCAGTGTAATACCTGCGCCAAGTTCTCCGGCTAAACCCAGGCCTGCCACAAATCTTGCATGTGCATACTGTTCTACTGTTTGAACAAAGCCGGTTAAAAAATTGGCTACAGAATACAAAAGGATGGAACCAAACAGAACACTCAGCCTTCCT
The DNA here is from genome assembly GCA_036275415.1 of Chitinophagaceae bacterium. Lineage (GTDB taxonomy): Bacteria > Bacteroidota > Bacteroidia > Chitinophagales > Chitinophagaceae > JJ008. The sequence continues at coordinate 3,241 of DASUDW010000348.1, forward strand.
TTTTTATCGCCCAAAGTGCCCCAAAGAATTCCGCCGATTAACAGACCGACCATTTGCCAGTTTATGATTTTTGTACTGGCAGCAATCATGGCAACTTTGTCAGCCTTGTCAATGCCCACTCCTTCAATACTTGTTTCCCTGACTATCGTAAAAAGCAGCAAATCATAAATATCAACAAAATAGCCTAATGCTGCTACAATAACCGGGATCGATAAAATACCATATGTTCTTTGCTGTTTCATCTTGATCAGATCATTTGCCGGCAGGCGGTACATCTTTTTTCTTGGTACCGGTAAACATTTTAATGATAACAGGAGCGGTTGTTACTATTACGATTCCCAAAACGATTATTTCGAGGTGTTCTTTCAAATCGAAACCAAAGTCTTTTAGTATCCATTTTTGCAGGAAAAACCCTCCCAAAACCATGGTTACCACCCAGGCAATACAACCCACTATATTGAAGAAATGAAATTTCTTACGGTCCATTTCTACAATACCCGCTACGATCGGGGCAAAAGTTCTGATGAAGGGAAGGAACCTGGCGCCAATTACTGCCAGCCCGCCATGTTTTTCATAAAAATCATGTGCCTGGTGCAGGTATTTCTTTTTAAATAAAAATCGGTCCCGCCAGTGATACATAGCAGGGCCTACTTTTCTTCCGGTCCAGTAGCCCACCGCATTTCCTGCAATACCGCAGAGTGAAATCAATCCAACCAGTATAAATAAATCAAACCAGTAGGTATAAGGATAATCGAATCCAAAATATTTCAGGAACTGGTAACCAAGTCCCGGACCTGTTTCTCCTGTTTTAGTAGTGATCTCATGTGCAAATATTCCAGATACGAACAACAATGAATCACCCGGAAGAAAAAATCCGACAAATAATCCGGTTTCGGCAAATACTACAAACAATAACAACCACAAACCGCCATTCTCCACATACCATTGTGGCTGTAAAAGGTTTGTCCAGTGAAATGCATCGAGTAGAAACATATTTTAAAAACTTCTTTAATGGTGTTTTTGATTATCGTCATCATGCTGATGCCCATGAGTGAGGGCTCCCTCCCACTTGCTTACAGCAGCTGTTGCCAGACCGTTTCCAAGTACATTCGTCATGGTACGGCCCATGTCGCAAAATACATCGATTGCCAAAATAAGCCCGATACCTTCTGCCGGAATATTGAACATACCACAAGTAGCCAAAACTACTACCAGAGATGCCCTGGGAACTCCGGCTACCCCTTTGCTCGTCAACATGAAAACAAGCAACATAGTGATCTGGGTACCAAAATCGCCTGTTACTGAGGTAATGTTATACGCCTGAGCTATGAACATGCTGGCAAATGTCATATACATCATGCTGCCATCGAGGTTGAATGAGTAACCCAGGGGTAAAACAAAAGAAACAATCTTGTCTTTACAGCCAAATCGTTCCATTTCCTCGATCAGCTTTGGCAATACAGCTTCACTGCTGGCAGTGCTGAAGGCAATAGCCATTGGGTTTGAAATACGCCGTAGTAAAACCGGCAACCTTTGCTTCAAAATAAGATAGCCGACAAACAGCAGTAGCAGCCAGAGTATGATGAGGCCGAGATAAAAAGAACCGATATAATAAGCATAGGTTGACAATATTCCCAATCCTTTGGAAGAAATAACGGCACACATGGCACCAAATACACCCAACGGTGCAAGGTTCATTACATACCCAACCATTTTCAGCATTACATGCGCCAATGAATCCAATGCCTTTGTAATGGGTTCTCCCATTTTGCCGATATGGGTTAAGGCTACTCCAAAAAAAACAGAAAAGACTACCAGTTGAAGGATTTCATTGGTGGCCATTGATTCTATCACACTTTTCGGAACTACATGCTCCACAAATTTGGCCAGTGAAAATTCACTCCCTTTGTTTACCAGGTCTTTCACTCCTTCTGCATCTGTATTGCTGAGGTTAACCCCTACACCTGGCTTTGTAATATTTACCAGCAGCAAGCCAAGAAACAAACTGACAAGGGAGGCTGATATAAACCAAAGCATGGCCTTGCCGCCTACACGGCCAACTGTTTTCAGATCACCCAGTTTGGCAATACCAACCACCAATGTGGCAAAAACCAGCGGTGCAATGATCATCTGCACCAGCCGGAGGAAGATGGTTGTCAGCAGTTTTATTTTAGGCCCAAAATCCTTGATGAATTCCGGCGATGCATTCTTGTTAATGAAATAACCCACCACAATACCCAGTATCATGGCGATAATTATGTATAAAGTCAGCCTGTTGTTCTTTGACATGGCAGCAACATTTTTGCAAAAAAGTAAAGAAAGCCGAAAATCGGGAAAAATAAGCACCTGAAAAATTTAAACTGCACCGTTTATAACTCTTTTTTAATGCTTTAGGCGGAAATCTGTATTTTCCCTTCTTTTTAAACAGCTCATCACAAAACCAACAATTGCATGTCAGATCATCAAACTTCCTTTAAGCCAACACTGAGCCTGCTGGACGGAACCATGATTGTAGCCGGCTCAATGATTGGCTCCGGTATTTTTATCGTAAGTGCTGATATTGCCCGCAATACCGGCAGTGCCGGCTGGCTGGTTGCTGTCTGGCTTATCACCGGTTTTATGACACTGACCGCTGCACTTAGCTATGGTGAACTCAGCGGAATGTTTCCCAAAGCAGGCGGGCAATATGTATATCTGAAGGAAGCTTACAATCCATTGATGGGTTTTCTATATGGCTGGAGTTTTTTTGCAGTCATTCAAACGGCTACTATCGCTGCTGTAGGTGTGGCCTTCTCAAAGTTTTTAGCATACCTGGTACCGGAGTTGGGAAACAGCTATTTTCTATTTGATGCCGGTATTACAAAAGTTTATTCAGGGCAATTGGTAGCCATATTTATCATTTGCCTGCTTACCTACATCAACTCAAGGGGTGTAAAAGAAGGAAAGTTTATACAAACACTTTTTACTTCCGCCAAATTGCTGGCCCTTTTCGGCCTTATAATTTTTGGTTTCATATTGGTAAAAGAAAGTTTCTGGTCAGCAAACTGGAAAACCGGATTCAATGCTATGCAGGACTTTGGCCAAAAAGATGCCAGCGGCCAGTTACAACCAACATCATGGACAGGAATTTCAGGCAGTGTGCTGATGGGCGCCATTGCTGCCGCGATGGTGGGTTCCATTTTCAGCAGCGATGCCTGGAATAATGTCACTTTCATTGCGGGTGAGATGAAAAACCCAAAAAGGAATATTGGCTTAAGCCTTTTCCTTGGTACGTTGATCGTGACGATAATCTACGTTTCTGTAAATCTTATGTACCTGAATGTACTGCCCCTTAATGAACTGGCCTTTGCCAAAGATGACCGGGTAGCAGTGGCTGCAGCCAATAAAATATTCCCTTCATTCGGCACCATTCTAATTGCCTTTTTAATTATGGTCTCCACTTTTGGTTGCAATAACGGGCTGATACTGGCTGGCGCCCGGGTATATTACACTATGGCAAAAGATGGCCTGTTTTTCAAAAATGTCGGGGAACTGAACAAAAATGCTGTTCCCCAGGTAGCCTTGTGGATTCAGTGTATAGTAGCCAGCATCTGGAGCCTAAGCGGTAAATACGGGCAATTATTAGACATGATTTCTTTTGTAGTAGT
>DASUDW010000349.1:0-2247 GCA_036275415.1 Chitinophagaceae bacterium
AAAAAAAGCAGATCCGCTTCAATTAAATAAGTATACACCGGGATTACAAAAGGTAATTCCGGTTTTTTATAAATAATGAAACCCCGCTAAGAATAGCAGGGCGCTTTATATATGTACCTAAACTACTGACTAACTGAAGCTGATGCTGAATTAAGATCCGCAGTACTTTAAAAAAGTGGCAGCTTTCGCTACCCCTTTTATCATCACACTCAAACCACTATTCTGCAATGACTCTTGAATTATCCATCTCTGCAATAAATTTATTACCGGGATTTCCTTTATAGTAAATAGTACTGTTTTGTACGGCACTTGCATTAATCACATCAGCAGCATAAATGCGGATAGTAGAATTTTTAGCAGCAATAGCATGACCAAGCGAAGAAAGAACAGCATAAGAGTGAACAACACCCTTGTTATCCGCCCTCACATATACTTTTTCTGCACTGCCCTTAAGTAAAAGCTCTGAATTATCAAGTACATTCATTGTAAACTGGTTCACATTCATTTGTACAGAAGCATTTGAATATTGACCCACCGTACCTTCTACTTCGGCAACTTCCGTAAAACCTGCTATGTCTGCTGTGGCCCTGTTATAAATTTGAAAACCACGCAAAGAAGGCATGGCAATAGTTATTAAAACTTCTTCATGCACACGCAGTGGATTTTTGTACTCAATAAACAATTCACCGTTTGCCACGCTTGCATTAATATCATCCAGATCAATTTGCCGTCCTTTTGCTGTAATAGAATAATTATTGGACCTGGTAATTTGAATTTTAAAATTACCTCCCGTACTTACCTTATTGAAGTTTGTAAAGGAAAAAAGGAGTTGAGAAGGTGGTACCGGGCTGGTGGGCTTTTTACAGGATGAAATGATAACCACCAGTACCAGGACTGATAATATTTTTTGCATGATGATTAGGTTTAATTAAGATGATACTAAGAGCTCAAAATTCAGGTATTAAGAACAAAAAATAACCGCATAAATATGTGAATTTGCAACCGGGCCATTAAAATCCTGCCTTAACATCTTTATTCGGCAGTTTGCTGTAAGCAGCACGGTGTAAAACCAACCGCTCATTTGCCTGGTCAGCCGTTACCTCAATCCACCCGTTGTGTCTTTGATTATTGATACGTATCTGAAAAGGTAAAAATCCTTTTTGAACCGTTAGCCAGTTACCACGCCATTGAACAGCACCATTTTCAAACAAAACCTTTTCAAAAAGATTTATTTCAGAAGCACTATACCATTCATTTCCTGAAAAGTTTGCCACCGGCACTATCGCTCCCTTTTGCATCACAGGTATTTGTTCAATACTATTTACGGGTACACTTGTGTAAATAGATGTAAGGATGTTAAACTTAAATTTATCCACCTTGTTTACAAAGTCTCCTACCCGAAGGACTTCAAAAAGTAAATCAACACGGTTGTCCTTATTAATATCGACAACGGCATCTTTCAGGTATTTTATTTCAAGATTATTGAGGTTGGAGTATATCATTTCAACCTCCGGCAACGGAGAAGGATTTTCCACTGTTGTTTCTTTTTTGCAGGACACAAAAACGACAGCTACTAAAATGATAAGGTTTGAGAAAAGATGTTTCATTTTTTTAGATTGTAATACAAAGATGTCTTTAAGGAATTGATTTGGCAATCACATGTTAATGTGAAATAGTTCCCGCCTAGTAAGACCTCAGAACTCCAATTTCCATTTAAACTCAGTGTGAGTTTCACCAACTTTAATAAAGTTATTTTTCTCAAGAACTCTGAAAGAAGCAGTATTTGTTTTTTCAGTAGATGCTTTGATTGACTTTACTAATGACTGCGTTTTAGCCCATGAAATGATTCCTTCCACTATTTCAGTCATATATCCCTTGCCCTGAAACTCATCATAAGTACCATACCCAATCTCAATTTCCCCGGCAGCATTCGGCTCGCCAATGATGCATAAATCACCAATAATTTGATTCTTTTCCTTTGCAATTGCAGACCATAATGTATTATATAAATAGTCTTTTGTAGTATCAGCTACATTTGGAAGTATTGTTTGTTCCAGCGCTTCCTTTAACTCTGGTGATATCGTTCTGGAAACCGTATTTAATTGCAGCTCTTTCTCCAATGATCCATCAGCAGCTAAATATTTTACTAACTGAGTGTAGGTTAAAGGCTTTAAAATGAGCCGTGCTGTTTCTATCATGAAATTACATTATCTGAACAATCAAAAGAATCTATCTATAAATTCACAG
>DASUDW010000350.1:0-4881 GCA_036275415.1 Chitinophagaceae bacterium
GTCCAGTATCAGGATGGAGGGATTTTTCAATACGGCCCTCGCTATACATAACCGCTGACGTTGCCCTCCTGATAAGCGGATACCTCTGTCACCGGTTATGGTTTGATAGCCATCTTCCGTTTGCAGTATGAAATCATGTGCATTGGCAATTTTGGCAGCATTGATCACTTCTTCATCTGTGGCGTCAGGTTTACCCAGTGCTATATTGTTAAATATCGAGTCGTTAAAAAGGAAAATTTCCTGTGTTACAAAACTCATCACACTTCGTAAAGATTCCATTTTATAATCCCGTACATCTGTTCCGTCAACCAGAACAGCACCGCTCTTTACATCATAAAACCGGGGAATTAAGTCAGCAATGGTTGATTTGCCGACTCCTGAATGCCCGATCAAAGCAATGGTTTTTCCTTTGGGAATGGTGAAACTGATATCTTTCAGCACCGGTGTTTCATTGTAGGCAAAATCTACATTCCTGAATTCAATGGAATGGTTGAATTCTTTCAGTTCCCGGGCATCCTCCTTATCGGTAACCTCAATGTCTTTGTCAATGATCTCCAGGATCCTTTCTCCGGCGCCGCGGCCCCGCTGAATATTGGCTCCCGCAATTACCATGGCCTTTGCCGGCCTTAATACCTGGGAGAAAATGGCAATGAAGGCAATGAATTCACTGGCTTGTATTCCTGCAGTGCCTTGACCGTTTTTCAAAATAAGGCTGCCGCCGTAAAGTAGTATTCCGGCTACAACTATTACACCGGCTGCTTCTGAAAAAGCAGGGGCCATTTCCCTTCTTTTAAAGCCCTGCAAACTGGCTTTGCGATAAAAATCATTTTCCCTGCTGAATTTTTTTAACGTAAAGCTTGTTGCATTAAAAGCCCGGATGATCCGCATACCGGTCAGTGTTTCATCCATGATAGTAAGCAACCTTCCTATAGAAGCCTGTGCATCTTTGGCATCTCTCTTCAATTTCTTTTGTACAAAGGCAATGCCCAGTGCTGAAACGGGAATGATAAAAAGTGTAAAAAGGGTGAGTTCGGCTGATATGGCAAATAAGGCGGCAAAATAGCCGATGATGAGTGAAGGTTCCTTGAACAATACTTCCAAAGAATTGGCTGCTACCCCTTCTATTTCAAAGACATCGGAGTTCATCCGGGAAATCAGGTCTCCTTTGTGTTCATGGGTAAAAAAACCCATGTGCAGGTGATTGATCTTTTCAAACAAAGCTTCCCGGATCCTTTTTACCAACAGTGTCCGGGCTTTAATTAATGTACGTTGTGCCAGGTAGCGGAAAAGATTCGTGAGCAATACAGCACATACAATAATAAAAGTGATAAAGTATAATGCATACACCGGATTGATGGCTTTCAGCCTGTATACTTCATAATAAAAGATATCCCGAAAGAAACCGGTAGAAAGCGAAAAGGATGGTGCCGTAACTATTTCGTTGCCGTTGGCGGGGTTAAATAATACATTCAGCAGGGGGATGATCAATGCAAACTGGAAAACACTGAAGATCACAGCCAATATGGTGAATATAAAAAAAGGAATCACAATCCACCGGTAAGGCCGGGCATAGGAGAGCAACCTTCTGTATACTTTCATTTTGTTTATCAGACTGCTTAATAAAGCGAACGGTACACTTCAAGGTATTGTTGTGCCGCTTTGTCCCAGTTAAAATTACGTCCTCTTTCACGGATTCTATCCTTCAAGCCGTTGCTGTTATAGTTTTTCATTCCCGATTCAAATACCTCCGTCATATGGTCCGGGTTAAAGTCTTTGAAATAAAATGAGACATCTCCGCCAATTTCCGGTAGAGCAGTTTTATCGGAAAGAAATAAAGGCTTTCCGCAACTCATTGCTTCTGCCAGCGGCAATCCGAAGCCCTCTGAAACGGATGGCAATGCAAAGGCGCTGCAATTGTTGAAATACCACGATTTCTCTTTTTCTGAAACAGGTCCCAGCAAATGAAGGTTTTCTTCGACACCCAGTTTCTTTGACTCTTTTTTTAGCAGGGAAATATACTGTGCGTCATCCGGTTTGCCGGCAATCAATAATTCCAGGGTGTTTTTCTTCAACAGCGGTAATAACACATGAAAATTCTTCTTACGATGAATAACACCGATAGAAAATAAGAAAGGCTTTGCGGGTTTGTAAGAAACCGGTGACAATTCCGGTTGTTCCAGCATATTGGTGCCATTGTAAATAGTATGCAGCGGCCTGTCACCAATATCGCAATGCTTTAGCACATCATTTTTACTGAACTCAGAAACACAAATGATGCTATCTGCCCGGCCTATAAGCCGCTGTACATGCTGCAGGTATTTTTCCTTCTTTGCCCGGTTTTTCTTTTCGTCGTACAAAAAATTCAGGTCGTGAATGGACAGTACAACCTTTATTTTCCGGTTCCTGAAAGGCAGGTAATGGGTATTCTGATATGTAGCATGCCAGATATCATACTCATTTAACACCGGCATCCTGAACTTATGCAACGGGTGCTGGGTAAGATGGTTGTTGCTGTAGTAAGACCATGTTTGCTCACCCGGCGGTGTGTAAAAGAATATTTTTTCCTTTTGCAGGTTAATATTTTTTTCCAGGTGCCTGCCCAGGTTAAGGCAATAATGATAAAGGCCCGTATCCGGGTATTTCATTCTTTCACAGTCAAATATTATCCTGCGCATCATTATTGTTTAATTATGGACATCATCAAAAACCGTACTAATGCAATATTAACACAGAGACCTTACTCAGCAGCTGACTATTCACATTTTGTTAGTAAAAGGGCAGTTGAAATTTGTAACCCGCAACGAGCATGATTTTTAGCAGGTGAGGATTACATTTGAATTGTTAAGTTGCACTAAATATGTAATTATCTATAGATAAGGATGAGGAAAAAGAAGATCATACTGGATTGCGACCTGATGAAGCACCGCCATTCCGGCTTATATCACTACTGCCTGAATCTTGGTCTTGAAGTGCAGGAATTATTGCAGCCGCATGATGATTTGGGTATTTCTTTTTTTGTTCCGGAAGAGGAGAAGAATTCGTTTGGACCATCTGCCAACATAATCGTTGATAAAAAAAACCGTTTCTGGAATTTTCTGAACCCGGTTTTCAAAGATTGCCTTCTTTGGCATGCCCCTTTTCAATCTGGCCGCATTTTGCCTGACAAAAAGAAATACCCGGGTATTAAGGTATTACTCACTATTCATGATCTTAATCCACTCCATGAAGGAAAAACTTTTGAAGAGCAGCAGAAGAGCCTTGCACATACACAATCGCTTATCGACAGGGCTGATGCGATTGTATGCATTTCTTCCTTTACCAAAGAAGATGTATTGCGGCATTGTGAGGTGAAAGAAAAACCTGTTTATGTTATTCATAACGGCGCCCATAAAGTACATGAACCTGTGTTGCAAAAAGGGAGTTATCATCCAAAAAGGCCCTTCATTTTCGGCATGGGTTATGTAAACCGGAAAAAGAACTTTCATGTATTACTGCCGTTAATTAAAAACGAAGCACTGGAAATGGTGATTGCCGGTCGCCTGGATGAACCTGATTATGTAGACCGCATGCACCAAATGGCCCGAAGCATGGGTGTGGAAGAACGCCTGCATCTGACAGGTCCGGTGTCAGAAGCTGAGAAAGCCTGGTATTTTCAAAATTGCCTGGCATTTGTACATCCTTCTCTTGCAGAGGGTTTTGGTGCCCCGGTAGTAGAAGTAATGCAATTTGGGAAGCCGCTTTTTCTGTCAGCTTTAACTTCATTGCCGGAAATAGGTGGTGACACTGCTTTTTATTTCCAGTCATTTGAAGAAAATCATATGCAACATGTATTTGCTGACGGTATGCATAAATATGCAGAGAATGGACTTGCCCAAAAAATTAAGCAACGGGCCGCCTTATTTAACTGGAAAGAAAAAGCAAAGGAATACCTGTATTTGTACAAAGAACTGGCAGGTATAAATTCATAACTATGGCAGATAGGGAATGGACCATACTACTTACACAGGACGCCGGAAGACGGAGAACGGAGTTATGCAAGGCGCAGGATTTTGAAAAGGAATGGTACCTGCGCTGGTGCCAGGAAATGAATGAGGCGCCCCGGTTTCACCGCAAGCAATGGGAGTTTGTATACAATATGCAGGCCTTGTGGGAGAGGGGGTGCATTGCCCCCGGCAAAAGAGGACTTGTCTTTGCGGTAGGAACAGAACCGGCCCCGTCCATTTTTGCAAAGTATGGCTGCGAAATACTAGCCACCGATATTTTGCCCGAAAAGGGTATTGAGAAAGGATGGAATAACGCCGGGCAGCTATGTTTCGGGCTCGAGTCACTGAACATCAGGAATTTATGTGATGATAATATATTAAGGGAAAAAGTAAAGTACAGGGCTGTGGATATGAATAATATACCTGGTGACCTTGTTGCATTTGACTTCAACTGGTCCAGTTGCTCGTTTGAGCACCTCGGGTCTATTGAAAAAGGCATTACTTTCCTGAAAAACCAGCTTAAAACCCTGAAGCCCGGTGGCTGGGCTGTACATACCACAGAGTTCAATATTTCCTCCAATGATGAAACACAGGACCATAACGAAACTGTAATATTCAGGCAAAGGGATATTTTGCAGGTAATGGAGGAATTGCGCCGGGAAGGGCATTTTGTGGAAGAGGCTGATTTTTCCCTTGGGGGCTGGCCGGAAGATTATCAAGTTGATGTACTGCCCCACCGCCAGGAGGTTCATATAAAACTGCAGGTTGACCGCTATGTGGTTACTTCCCTGGGAATCATCATCCGCAAGCGGTTATAGGTCAAAAGATGTTGAAATTTCATGCTTTTCCTGCTTTTTCACCCTGTTTTCAACTGCTTTTCCACAGCTAAAAATCTTTG
>DASUDW010000351.1:0-15989 GCA_036275415.1 Chitinophagaceae bacterium
CGTAAAGCTGAAGCGTAAACGATTGGCACAATCCGGCACTGGTAAAAACCTGGATATTGGAGGTAATACACGAACGTAATTCGTTCGTACCAATGTATCAGGACAGCCATTGTTCGTAGCAATAAGGGTAATATTAAAATACCCGGTGTCACTGTAATTATGAATAGGATTTTCAAGAATAGAAGTGCCTCCATCACCAAAATCCCAATACCATTCATCACATGCGGGAACAGAAAGATTGGTAAAATACACATCCTGTGTACCGCATACCGGTATGGGAGAAGCAGAAAAATTGGCAACAGGCTTTGAACCTACCCTTATTGCACCGGCAACCGTCAACGTATCTGTACAACCGCTGCTGGTGTTAATAATCAAACGTACTGTGTAAGTTCCTTGTGTGGTATATGTATAAGTCGGGTTGGGCAAAGTGGAGGTTCCCCCATCACCAAAATCCCAGTTATAGCTGGTTACTGCATCTAATGAAGTAATAACCGGGTTGAAAGTGGTGGTATATGGAATACAACCTCTTTCAGGTAATTGTGGTAGGGTTATATTGGCTCTTTGTATACGGATATAATTCGTTCTGGTAAAAGTATCTGCACATCCTGCAATGTTTGTTATGATAAGCCTTACTGTAAAACTGCCGTAGGTTGTGTAAGTGTGTGATGGGTTCTGTAAGGTGGAAGTGTTGCCATCCCCAAAGTCCCATTGCCAGCCTGTGGCACCACCTGTAGATAAGTCCTGGAAGTTTACGGTAAGCGGTGGCTCACAGCGGGTGGTAACTGGTGCTGAGAAATTAGCAACAGGTTTAGGGCTGATATTGATGATTTGCTGTGTAGAATCTAAACAGCTCGAATAAGTATTATATAGTTTTACCAAATATGAACCCGGTGCTGTATAAACATGGCTGGTATTAATACCGGCTGCTGTACCTCCGTCACCAAAGTTCCAGTTGGCCGATACAGGTGCAGGTGTGGAAGTATTAGTAAAGTTGACAACTTGATTGATACATGCATTCAACGGTGCTGAAAAACTGGTGGTAAATGCCCCGATCACAATCGGGTTGCTTCGGAAAGTATCTACACAACCGGCTGTACTGGTTGTTACCAGGGTAACAACGTATGAACCGTCAGCAAGGTAGGTATGAGAAGGGTTGGTGGCAGCAGAAAAATTGCCATCGCCGAAATCCCAAAAATAACTAAGTACTGGTGGCCCCGTCGATGTATTGGTGAAATTAATAGTAGCCGGTGCATGGCATACGGTGGGGCTGGTGTTTGTAAATGCTGCATCTACTCCATTGGTTACATTAATGTAGGCGGCCCTGCTGATGGTACGGGCACACCCTTTGTCGTTTACCACAGTTAGTGATACTGTATAGGTACCGGCATTATTGTAAGTAACAATTGGGTTTTGTAAAGAAGAAGTGGTGCCGTTTCCAAAATCCCATGACCAGCTTACATTCGTATTGCCTGCACCAGCAGTAGAAAGATCGGTGAACTGGACCCGTAGCGGAAAACATCCGTTTCTTACATTGGCAGTAAAATCAACAACGGGTGGCTCATACACAGTAACAAATTGGTTCCTGGTTAATGTATTGGTGCCATTGGCATTTGTAACCGTTAATGAAACTGTATAGGTGCCTGGTGTAAAATAGGTAGCTGTCGGATTTTGCAATACCGAAGTGTTGCCGTTGCCAAAACTCCAGCTCCAGGTAGTAGGAGAACCGGTTGACAGATCCTGAAAATTCACAATAAGGGGAGAACAGCCAGATAAGGGTGCGCCGCTGAAATTTGCTGTAGGGGCCTGTGCTTTAATGCCATTACTTATTAAAACTAAGGTTATAGCACAAGCAGCTAATTTCAGGAGGATATGGTTATCAACTGGTTTCAATAGGTGGCTGTTTTGGTTTTCATACCCAAAGGCAAATATTATACCTGAAAATCAGCCAGATAAATGATTATCTGGTTTGGTGAAAGACAGGGGTATTTAAGACCTTCAGACCCTTTAAATGTTTAAAAGGTGAGAGAACGGATTTTGCCTGTAAATTAACGAAAAAACCCTCGAATTATTATTGTTTGTCTAACCGCATGTTCTTGGTATCTGTACCGGAAGTTTGTGTGGCTTCCACATAGGTCCAGCTATTGCGGGTTATCTGCCAGTTACCGTTGATGAGGGTTAAAGGATAGGAGGCGGAACTGAAATTGGCCCAGGTTGTCATTGTATTGGCATTTCCATCCCAATTTCCTGTTTTTTCTACTGTACCGTTATTAATGGCATCTACCGTTTTATTACTGTAATATTTGAAGCGGTAGTTGGCAAAATCGCCGGTAATATTGTTGCCGTTATTTACAAAATTGGTAATCTTCCACTGGCCGTCAGTCATGGCCTGTATTACCAGGTCTTGCTGAATCTGCTCAATGGTTTTTTTACAGCCTGTCAGCATAAACAGGCATAAAACAGCGAATAGAATTTTTTTCATTTGTTAGCACAATTTAAGCAATGTGTTTTGTTTATACAACTCTGCAGGATTATCAGGAGGCCAGCCATTCATCTATTGGCAGTTCATTGTCTTTTGTCATTCAATACTAAGGGTTTAACTTCATGTTTTAACTGTTTAACATTGCGATTAAGAAGTATTCTTTTCCTTTTAAGTTTTTCTGCGGCATTCAATCTAATGGCACAAAAACCGGAAGAATTTGTCGCTCAGCTAAGTCAGCAGGCACCGGTGGAAAAAGTATATCTGCAGTTTGACCGGGATAATTACCTGGCAGGTGAAACCGCCTGGTTTAAAGGGTATATGCAATCTAACTACCTGCCTGATACTATCAGCACGGTACTTTATGTAGAGTTATTGGGCAGGTCATCAGTAGTACTTGTAAGAAAAGTTTTACCTGTTGTATTGGGTGTTACCACTGGACAACTGGAAATACCGGACAGTCTTGTTACCGGAAATTACCTGCTGGTGGCTTATTCTCCAACCATGTTGCAGTACGGGCAAGATTTCGTTTTTAAAAGAAAGCTTTTTATATACGGGAAGAAAAATGAACAAACCGTAAGCATGATCCCGGCATCTGTAAAAATGGATTTCTTTCCCGAAGGCGGAAATTTGGTAAATGGTTTTTCGCATGCAGTAGCTTTTAAGGCAACTGACGAAAAAGGGCTTCCGGTTAATGTAAGTGGTGCAGTATTCAACAACAGGAAAGAAAAAGTTGCCACATTTTCTTCTTTTCATGATGGCATGGGCCTTTTTGATCTACCGGCTGTTGCCGGGGAAACCTATATGGCTGAACTGGATAGGTCCGGAGAAAGATTCAATTTGCCGGCTTTGGTGTCAAAGGGCATTTCATTTACTGTAATTCCACACCCGCAAGGGAGTTTTTTTGAGATAAAACAACAAAAAAATGAGCCTGATTTTCAGGCAGCCTACATACTTGGTCAGATGCAGCATCACCTGGTTTTTAAAAGTGAATTCACCGGCAACCGGGAAGAAATACAAGGAGTGATTGATACAAAAAAACTTAATTCGGGGATTTTGCAATTAACGGTTTTTAATAAAGATCACTTACCGTTGGCTGAGCGTTTGGTTTTTGTTAATAATGGGGAATACATACAACGGGCAGAACTGTCAGCCGATACGCTGAACTTTTTGCCCAAGGGCAGAAACCGGTTTACCATAAGGATGAAAGATACGGTGCAGGGCAGTTTGTCTATATCCGTTGCTGATGCCGGTTACCTGGCCTATGCCCAACGGGAAGAGAATATATATTCTCATCTTCTGTTAACACAGGACCTAACGGGTTATATACACCGCCCAGCTTATTATTTTTCAGGCAATACTGATTCTGTGAATACAGCGATGGACCTGGTAATGATGACACATGGTTGGCGAAGATTTGTCTGGAAGCAATTACAGCAAAAAAAAGCTGAACCATATAAAGACCCTTCCTTCATTACGCTTACCGGGAAAGTTACTTTGCGGGGTACTAAAAAACCATTTGATGAAAAGCCTTTATTGCTGATGATCGTTAATGCGGACTCTACTAGAAGTGCCCAACTGGTAACTACTGATAAAAAGGGAAATTTTCGTATCGACTCTTTGATCTTATATGGTAAGGCATCCATTTTTTTCAGTGATACAAGGGGTAAAAAAAGTGTTTATATCGATGTGGACCTCACCGGTGATTCTTTGAACAGGAATTATGCAGTTTTAAAAGATTCGGTCGGTATTGTACCGTACAATGAGGTAGCTGCTGCCGGTCTTCATCATTTATCCATCGATTATGATGCTTTATTAAAAGAGAAAGGAAAAATGCTGGAGGGCATTACAGTAATAGTAAAGAAAAAAACACCCTTACAGGAGTTGGAAGAAAAGTATGCCAGGGGAGCATTTGAAGGGGGTGATGCAAGGACATTTGACCTGGTAAACACGGATGATCGAATAACCTATACCAGCATTTTTGATTACCTCGATGCTAAAGGAGTAAAACCCGGAAGAAGAAATATGCCCACACTTAGTTCATTGGGTGCCTATGCAGTAGATTTCTACCTTGATGAAATTCCCGTTGATGCCGATGTAATTGAAACAGTACCATTTTACCAGGTAGCGATGATCAAGGTCTATAATACTTTTGCCGGAGGATGGGGAGGTTCACCCGGCGGGGCTGTGGCCGTTTATACAAAAAAAGGGGAGGATTTATGGAGCTCTATGCCGGCACATGGCAGGCTGCTCAGGTACAATGGCTTTTCGGTGATTAAGGAATTCTATGCACCTGACTATGCTATCCATCCGCAGGATAAAAACAAATCCGATAACCGCATTACACTTGACTGGCGGCCTTCTGTTTTTATCAATAATGTGAATCCCAAAATTCCCCTTACATTTTATAACAGTGACCGGACCAAGTCCTTTAAGATAATTGTTGAGGGGATGACTACTTCCGGTAAAATGATCTGTGTGGAGAAAACTTTTTCCAGGGCAGACTATTCAGATAAATAGCTAATTCTTTTTTTTACATTATAATAAAATAGCCCCCTGTTCTTACGGGAACAGAGGGCCAGGTTTTTCAACCGTTGAAAAAGAATTTCTATTTAGCTGGAAAAGCCGGGCTGGCTTTTATTTCTTGAATCTGCTGAAGATGGCGGTTACTATGTGCTGCTAAATAAAGGTATACCTGGTAAGCATCAATCCATCCTACAGGAAATTGTACCACATGGTTTCGCAGGTCTGCTGTTGTGGTTTTCATATATCGGATATGTTCCGTTCTCGTTTTTTTAAAGTCAGCCAATACATCATCCGTTGATTTATAGCCTGTGTTTTTGGGGAGAGCCTGCTCCGGTGCCTGGGCTTTTTTTGTCCTGTCCTCCACCATATTCACCACTTGCTCGTCTGTCAACTTTATTTGCGATCTTTTTTCAGGATTTGCAGCCGTCTTTGTTACGTTTTCAAACATACCCCAAAGCATCTTTTCTATGGCTGCAATATGATAAAGGCATTCCTTTACTGACCATTTATCAGGGGCCGCTTTGAAATTAAGTTGTGCTTCTGAAAGCCCTTTTGTTGCTTTTACCACTTCTTTATAAGTTTCTTTCATCAGCGTCAGAGCAAACTTCCTCTCATTTTTGGACAGTGTATTATCCTCAATGGTGCCGGCAAGACCGGTAATAACCAATAAAGTAAGGAGATAGCGACCCATTTTGCGTTTAAGCATAACAAACGGTTTTGTTGGTTATCGGGAATTGGAAGCTATCCAGAGGGTGGGAGAGATCAGAAAGGTACAAACAAATTTCATTTTGCCAAGCCTGAGTTTGGCACATACGGTCTTCTTAATGCGCCAGCGGCTTCTTTTTTACCATACCGCCCTTTGTATCACGGATACTTTGCATCACCACAAAAGCATTCGGGTCTATTTTTTCCACTTCAATGGTAAGCCGGCTAATCTCCAGTCTTGTGACAACCGTAAAAATAATGTCAGTATTGGTATAGCTTTCACCCCGCTTGCCATAGCCTCTCTTGCCTGAGTAAATAGTAAGGCCCCTGCCCATCTGGTTTTTAATAAAGTCGGCTATTTCATCTGTATGCGGTGAAATGATGGTAACACCGGTAAACTCTTCAATGCCATCCAATACAAAATCAACAGTTTTCGAGGCAGACATATAGATCAATACGGAATAAAGGGCCGTTTCAATATTGATCATATAAGCGGCTACAGAAAAAATGATAATGTTGAAAATCAGAATAAAATCACCAACACTAAGGCTGTTTTTCCGGCTTAAAAATATAGCCAGCACTTCCGTGCCGTCTATCACCCCGCCGCCCCTGATGCTGAGACCGATACCGGCACCCAGGAAAAAACCACCAAAGACGGCTATCAGTAATTTGTCTTCAGTAATATGCGGGTAAGGGAAAATGGCCACTGCTACTGCCAGCAGGCTTATGGCGGCAATACTTTTAATGCTGAATATTTTACTGATCTGCCTCCAGGCAATCAATAAAAAAGGCAGGTTGATTACTACAATCAGCAGCGAAAGGGAAATGCCTGTTGCAAATTTGGTGAGTAGTGAAATGCCCATCACACCGCCATCCAGCAAGCCATTGGGAATTAAAAACCCCCTCAGTCCAAAACCGGCTGACAAAACACCCAGCAGGATCAAAAATCCGGATTTCATTTCCCGGTTAAATGATTTGCGTAATCTCCAGGCCTGCTTGGCTTGCTCATAACGGGACATGTTTCCGCTGCCCTTTTGCTTAAGGGCCTTTTTAACCCCCTCTATAATGATGCTTTGGTGCTGTGGATTGATGCCCATGTTATTTTACAGATAGTCAGAATACCGAAATTACATTACTCGGTTAATTACTCATACATTTCAATTAATAAATAATAACAGATCAATTACTGGCATATAGCATAGTTGAATTGAAACTGAATCAGTCAAATACTTAACTTTCAGCGTCGTAAACTTACTTTGCAGGTATGAAAATAGCCGAAATAATAGCAGCGCTTGAAAACCTGGCGCATCCTTCTTTGCAGGAGCACTATGATAATGCAGGACTGATAACAGGTAGTGCCGACTGGAAATGTACTGGAATTATTTGCAGCCTTGATGCTACTGAAGAGGTAGTGTTAGAAGCTATTAAGAAGAAATGCAACCTGGTAGTGGCACATCATCCCATTGTTTTCAACGGGTTGAAAAAGATTAACGGTAAAAACTATGTGGAGAAAACAATCATCGCCGCTATCAAACATGATATTGCCATATACGCCATTCATACAAATCTGGATAATGTTCTCAATGGGGTTAACGGAACGATCGCCGCAAAGTTGGGCCTTAAAAAGGTAGTCTTGCTGGCAGAAAAAGATGACACCTTACAAAAGCTTGTCACTTTTGCCCCGGTGGCCTATGCCGGAAAGGTAAGAGATGCTGTTTTTGCAGCGGGTGGGGGCAACATTGGCAATTACAGTGAGTGCAGCTTTAACACTAGGGGTACCGGTACTTTTTATGCAGGGGAAGCGTCCAATCCCGTCATTGGCCGAAAAGGGGAAAGACATGAAGAAGAAGAGGTTAAGATAGAGGTCATCTTTCCGGCATACCTTCAGGGTAAACTAGTAGCAGCCATGAAGGCTGCCCATTTATATGAGGAAGTTGCTTATGATATAATACCGTTAGTTAATAAATACCAGGGATTCGGGGCTGGGGTGGTCGGGGAATTAACTACTGCCATGGAAGAGAAAAAGTTCATCACCCGACTAAAAAAGGTGTTTGGCGTGCCGGTAGTAAGGCATTCGGCCCTTACGGGTAAACCCGTTAAAAAAGTAGCCATTTGCGGGGGAGCAGGAAGTTTCTTGATTTCCAAAGCGTTAGCAGCCGAAGCAGATGCCTATATTACCGCAGATATGAAGTACCATGAGTTCTTTGACGCCAATGGAAAGCTGCTGATCGCTGATGTGGGCCATTATGAAAGTGAGCAGTTCACTATCAGCCTGCTGCAGGAGTATTTAGAGCAAAAATTCCCTACCTTTGCCGTCCTTAAAACAGGGGTAATAACCAATCCGGTGCATTATTCCTGAGGTATAAAATAAAACATAGCAATGGCACACGTCAAAGAATTCTCCGTTGAAGAAAAACTCCATGCCCTGGTAAATCTTCAGAAAATTGAAAGTAAGCTTGATGAACTGCACATCCTGAAAGGAGAGTTGCCTATGGAGGTAGCTGACCTGGAAGATGAGATCACCGGCCTGCATGCCCGCCAAACCCGCATCGAAGAGGAAATTAACGGGGTTACCGATTTTATAGAGCAGCGGAAAAATGCCATCAAAGATGCTGAAGCCCTCATTAAGAAATATGAGAAACAAAGCAGCAATGTGAAGAACAACCGGGAGTTTGAGGCTATCAATAAGGAAATTGAAATGCAGCAACTCGAAATAAAGCTGGCTGAAAAACATATTAAAGATGCCACCGAAGAAATAGCTGAGAAAGCTGTATCTCTGGAAAAGGCAAAGAAAAATATAGCAGCTAAAGAGGGAGTACTGGCTACTAAAAAAGGCGAATTGGAAAAGATCATTGTTGCCAACGAGAAAGAAGAGAAGCATTTCAATAAGGAAGCTGAAAATGCCCGACAGCATGTAGACCCCCGTTTACTGGCCAGCTATGAAAAGATACGCAAGAGCTACCGCAATGGACTGGCAGTAGTACCGGTGGAAAGGGATGCCTGTGGCGGTTGTTTTAATGCCATTCCCCCGCAGAAACAAAGTGAAATTCGCCAGCACAAAAAAGTGATGATTTGTGAAAACTGCGGCCGCATACTGGTGGATGAAGAACTGCATAACAATGTTGAAATAAAATAAGATCTTTTGAATCACTATAGAAAGCCCCGCATCGCCGGGGCTTTTGTTTTACAAAGGCTAACGTTGGTGCTATTCATATAGAAGTCGCATCTATTTGTCCTATTCATGGTAAACCGCTAATTTGCCTTTACAATGCTTTCCCGTCTTTCCATAAGTAACTATGCCATTATTGATGAACTGGAAATCGATTTTTCAGGAAATCTCAATATCATAACCGGCGAAACAGGTGCCGGTAAATCCATTATTGTGGGGGCATTGGGTTTGATTTTGGGCGAAAGGGCTGATTCTTCCTCCCTGGTGAATAAAGAAAAGAAATGTGTAGTTGAAGGCACTTTTACCCATACCGTGAAAAAGGAAGTAGCGGCTTTTCTGTTGTCCAATGAACTCGATACAGACGAAGAACTTGTGTTGAGGAGGGAAATAGGCACCAATGGAAAGTCAAGGGCTTTTATTAACGACACACCGGTAAACCTGTCACAGTTACAGCAATTAAGCAGTTTGCTGATCGATCTGCATCAGCAGTTTGATACATTGGAACTGGCTGAAACAGATTTTCAGCGGGATGTCCTCGATGCACTGGCCGGCCAGGCATCCCTGGTCGATGAATACAGGCAACAGTTCCGCCAATGGCAACAACTAAAGAAGGAAGCGGGGGACCTCAGGCAAAAGCAGGTACAATTTGAGAAAGAGGCTGATTATAACCGCTTCCAGTTTTCTGAACTGGAGGAAGCCGGATTTAAGGAAAATGAGCTGGAAGAAACAGAGGCTGAACTAAAACTCTTAAATAATGCAGAAGGCATAAAAGCAGCTTTAAGCAAAGCATATTTTGAACTGAAAGAAAGTGAAACACCGGTAGTGCAGCAGTTGAAAATGCTGCTGAACCAGTTGAGCACTTTTTCTTCTTATCATCCTGATCTTCCGGAATTATTACAGCGATTACAATCGGCCCAGGTAGAACTGCAGGATATTGCCGATGATGTGGACCGCATCAGCAGCCACATTCATTATGACCCGGAAAGAATTGAGCAGCTCAATGATCGATTGTCGCTGGGTTATAAACTGCAAAAAAAACATGGGGTCAATTCAACGGCTGCTTTGCTGGCCATACAAAAAGAACTGGCCGAAAAACTGCAGGCTGTTTTAAATATTGAGGAGGCCATTCTGCAAAAGGAAAAAGAAACCAACCGTTTGTTTACTGAGGCCAAAAAAAGTGCAGAAAAAATTTCTGCCGGCCGAAACAAACAAGTAAAGCCATTGGAAGAAAAAGTAAATAAACTGCTGGCGCAGGTAGGTATGCCGAATGCCAAATTGAAAGTTTCCATTCAAAAAGTTGAACTGACCAATGCTGGTGAAGATGCGGTTGATTTTTTATTTGATGCCAATCTCAGCGGACAGTTTCAGCCGGTACGAAAAGTTGCCAGTGGAGGAGAACTCAGCCGCCTGATGCTTTGCATTAAATCATTGGTGGCGCAGTCTATAGATTTGCCTACAATGATTTTCGATGAAATAGATACCGGTATTTCCGGTGAAGCTGCCCGCCAGGTTGGAATAATAATGAAAGAACTGGCAGCCAAACGCCAGGTCATTTGTATTACACATCAGCCGCAGATAGCCGGAAAAGCAGATGCACATTTTTTTGTTTACAAGGAGATTATAAAAGATAAAGTCAAAACAAATATCCGCCGGCTTACTACAGAAGAAAGGATAACTGCCATCGCCAAAATGCTGAGCGGCGAAAAGCCTACAGCCGCTGCCATGGAGAATGCCCGGGAAATGGTGATGAATTAAAGAATCGTTCTATCCCTTAGGATTTTTTCTTTTAATAACATGAAAATGTACGGACAGCCATGTCCTCAGTAATCCGTTGCACCATTCTTGCTGTTGTATCAGGGAACGAACAACTAAAATCCAACTGTATGAAAAAACAACTGCTCATCATCCTGCTTATACTGCTGGCGCAGTATGTAGTGGAAGCACAGTACGAAAGAAACAGGAACCTGCTGAATGAAAGACCGGTAACGGAAGTATCCGTCAATATTACTGCTACCGAGTCCTTAATAATAGTGCAGAACCAGCTCTTGCTGACCCAGTTAAAAACAGAAGAATTTGACCGGGTAGCCATTGTGAATATGAAAGGGGCTGTACTACAAAAACAGGCCAT
This sequence comes from Chitinophagaceae bacterium, assembly GCA_036275415.1. Classification (GTDB taxonomy): domain Bacteria; phylum Bacteroidota; class Bacteroidia; order Chitinophagales; family Chitinophagaceae; genus JJ008. Next base: position 11,005 of record DASUDW010000351.1, read on the forward strand.
CAGCGGCCCTGCCCTGCGCCTGGACCTAAGTGACCTGGAAGAAGGGGTACACCTGCTCATCCTGCGGTCCAGCACCCGGCTTAAAGAAAAGAGCATTAAAATGATTGTAAGACGCTAGAGCAATTCTCAAAAACCAATAATTATATACAGGATAGAAAAAGGAGCCGGGGGGGCTCCTTTTTTTTGTGCAATGTAAAAAATACCTAAAAACTAGTATTGACTTAAGCGCCAAAATATCAGAAATTACAGATCAGTTTTATAAAAGTAAAACCTACCATTATGCCTTATTACCCCGGACTTAATTATGGAAAAGAGTTGTCAAAAGAAAAGAAGTATGTTAGAGACAGACTTCTTGAGTTAAAGACAGCTTTAGCTCAATCTGTTCCTAAAAAATCAGTAGACGAATCACTGCTTTTGGCTACATGGAATATCAGGGAATTTGATTCAGAAAAGTATGGCCCGCGGCTGGAAAGTACTTTTTATTATATGGCAGAAATAATTTCACATTTTGATCTGGTTGCTATACAGGAGGTAAGGGATGATCTGACAGCATTTAAAAAACTAATGAAGATCCTGGGTTTTAACTGGGACTATATAATATCTGATATAACCGAAGGTAAAGCTGGTAATGGAGAAAGAATGGCTTTTGTTTATGATAAAAGAAAAGTCCGATTTACAAGTATGGCAGGGGAACTTGTGTTGCCTGAAAAAAAAGGAACACATGTATTGCAGTTTGCTCGTACTCCCTATATCGTCTCATTTCAATCTGGTTGGTTCAAGTTCAATATAACTACCGCACATGCTTATTATGGAAAGGGTAAGCCTGGAATGAAAAGACGGATAAATGAGATTCGGGAGGCTGCTTTATTCCTAAAAAGGCGTGCAGAAAGAGAAAGCAAAATGGTAGAGGAAAAAAAGGATCTTGTCAGCAAGTGGGATAATTATAATTATATTTTACTTGGTGATTTCAATATTATTAACAGAGATGATGAAACATTCAAGGCATTGACGCAAGGAACTAAATTTTTTATACATGAAGGAGTAATGAAAAACCAGCTAAAAGGAACAAATGTGAAGCAAGACATGTATTACGATCAGATTGCTTTTTTAAAGAATAATGATCTGATTGAGATGGATGATAAGGCAGGAGTTTTTGATTTCTTCAAATATATATTTAAAGAAGACGATTTTGATTATTATAAGTCAATGATGCAAACAAAGGGTGCCAAATCGTTGAAATCTTTTAAAGAATGGAGAACTTATCAGATGTCTGATCATCTTCCTTTATGGGTAGAAATGAAAATTGACTTTTCAAGGAAGTATCTTGAAGAAATCAAATAAATTTCGGATAAATCACAAAACCCCGCCTCCCTGCATTTTATATGCAGGAAACGGGGTTGGTTTATTTCATTGGCCGTCCCGGTAATTTCTTAAGCGCAGAGCTCAACCTTGAACGCCAGGCTGAAATACGTAGAATAATGGCCTGTTCCGCCTTCATCATGTGCATTCCACGACTGGCCAAAGGTAAAAGGCTTGTGGGCATGGCTTACCGCTTCACCCAGGGCTACAAGGGCATCCGGCGTATGCAACCGAAAACCATAGGTAGTACCCTTTTCCAATTCGACTGCCGGTGTTTCAAACCGAATCCAGCGGGAATCCTCTCCCTTCTGAACCTTAAGGTTCGACCGGCTGAGGGCTGGTCCCCAGGTTTTATTGGCAGGGTCAAATACATGCAAAGTGAGTTCCACCTCCCCGGGGTTCTGTACTGCCGCGGCAAATACCTGGATATTGTCCAAAGTACCGGCAGCAGGGCAAACAAAGGTTTGACCGGCCAGGTAATCATGCGGATCTGTTTGCATATGACCGATCCATAAAGTAGTGTTGTTCTGTGTTTGCGAAAGAACGGGGCGGGGGCGATTGTGTGTTTCCATAGACATTTTTTTTAATGCTTAAAATAGCAGTTACGGATTTTGGCTGTTAAACTAACACCTGTTATCGGTAACTTATTGTTCCCGGCGGTATGATTTTTATCAGTGCCGTAATAATTACAACAAGCTGTTCACAATTTCCCGTGGATTTACTAAGGATTTTGTGTAAATTGACAAAGGCCGGGGGCAAAAAAATTTATGTGGATAAACCCGTTTTTGGGGTGGAAAGAAGGTGCGAAAAGAAAAAGTTTTTTAAAAACAAAATCTAATCCGTTTCACCCTTTAAATTCGCTTTCCTGACTGGACGGAAACATTCCACTAACATAGAAATAACGATTTCTTAAAGCAAGACGGAAAATGGGCCCAAGGTCATTGGTGAATAACTGATGGTTTAACTTATTATCTCTACAGACGAACATGGATCTCTCAAATATCAATAAAGACAGAACGGGCAAACAGCGAAGAAAATCAACATTGGATCTTGGAACTATGGTATATGGCAAAGTGCCGCCCCAGGCCAAAGACCTGGAAGAAGCAGTGCTCGGTGCCATTATGCTGGAAAAATCGGCCTTTGATACCGTAGTGGAAATACTGAAACCGGAATGTTTTTATGTAGAAGCCCATCAGCGCATCTTCAAGGCTATGCAAAGCCTGAGTAATAAAAGTCAGCCCATTGATATTTTAACCGTGGCAGAAGAACTTCGTTTCCGGGAAGAACTGGAAATGGTGGGCGGCGCTTATTATGTAACCAAACTAACCAATGCGGTAGTTTCTTCCGCCAATATTGAGGCACATTCAAGGATAATTCTGCAAAAATTCATTCAGCGGGAACTGATCCGTATCAGCGGGGAGATCATCGGAGATGCTTATGAAGATTCAACCGATGTATTTGACCTGCTCGATGATGCAGAAAGCAAGTTGTTTGAAATAACCAACAACCACCTTCGTAAGAATTTTGATACCATTGATTCCGTTTTGGTGAAAACCATTCAGCGGATTGAAGACCTCCGGCATAAAAATGAAGATGTAACAGGTGTGCCGAGTGGTTTCCCGTCTTTAGACAGGGTGACCTACGGCTGGCAGAATACGGACCTGATCATCCTGGCTGCCAGACCTGCTGTGGGTAAAACCGCTTTTGCCTTGAACCTGGCAAGAAATGCGGTGATGAATCCGGCTAAACAAACACCGGTTGCATTGTTTTCTTTGGAGATGAGTGCCGGCCAGCTGGTGCAGCGTATACTTTCTGCAGAAAGCGAAATATGGTTGGAGAAAATTGCAAGGGGTAAACTGGAAGAGCATGAAATGAAGCAGTTGTATGCAAGAGGTATTCAGCGACTGGCACAGGCCCCTTTATTTATTGATGATACACCTGCCCTGAACATTTTTGAACTCCGTGCCAAGTGCCGCCGTTTAAAAAACAAACATAATATCGGCCTTATCATCATTGACTATTTGCAGTTGATGAGCGGTACCGGTGAAAACCGGAATAGTAACAGGGAGCAGGAAATAAGTAATATCTCCCGCAACCTGAAAGCACTGGCCAAAGAACTGAGTGTGCCGATCATAGCCCTTTCTCAGTTAAGCCGTGCAGTGGAAACAAGGGGCGCCGGGAAAGATGGTAATAAAATGCCACAGTTGAGTGACCTCCGTGAATCAGGAGCCATCGAACAGGATGCGGATATGGTTATGTTCCTTTATCGTCCGGAGTATTATGATATTACTACTAATGAAATGGGAGAAGTAAATAAAGGGGAAACACATGTCCGTATTGCCAAGCACCGTAACGGGTCACTGGAAACTATAAAACTGAAAGCTTTATTGCATATCCAGAAATTTACCGAAGATGATGGTAGTGGTGGCTTTGGTCCGGGCTTGCCGGGTAATTGGAAACCGGTAAGCGGATTGGATGATGATGGTGGCGCCAGGGTATTTATTCAGACCGGCAGTAAAATGAATGACCTGCCGGATGATGATGAAACACCGTTTTGACCTGTCTGCCGCAGGCAGATTTTATATTTTGTCCCGATAACTATCAGGATTAGATTTGTCCCGCTGTTAAAGGCGGGATTTTTTATGTACAGACTAATTACCTATTTACTGTCAATTTTGATTGGCCTGCAAATTCAGGCACAGTGTGACCCAGACAAACGACCCATCATATTTATGCATGGATTTCTCGCCAGCGGCGACAGCTATGCCGGACAGGTGCAGCGTTTTGTCGATGCGGGCTACTGCCCTGACCGGTTATTCGTATTCGACTGGAACTCCGTAAACGGAAATGTTAAAAAGACAGACAGTTTATTAAATGCCCTCATTGATGAAGTACTGAAAAAAACTAATGCGGCAAAAGTTGACCTGGTGGGCCATTCTGCCGGTGGCGGTTTGGGCAGAAGCTACCTGGCAGATTCAGTTCACGCCACCAAAATTGCCCACTATGTTCATATCGGAAGTCGAAAGTGGAGCAAAGACTTGTCATGGTTTCCTAATGAGAAATGTCTGAATGTATGGTCACCGGCGGATAAGGTAATGGGCAGTGGCGGAGGGGATGTAAACGGGGCCATAAATCTCAGTTTGAAAGACAAAGATCACTACGAAGTAGCTACTTGTTATGCTACATGGTCGGCCATGTATCAATTTTTTAATGACCTTGAAGTGGGTGAATCAGTTCCGCCACCAATGGTATCTGTACCGGCTGATGGTGGTTATTCTATTGGCGGCAAAGCCGTTTTATTAGGAGACAATACGCCGATGAGAGGCGCAGCTGTTCATGTCTGGTCTGTAAAATCTGTAAATGGAAAAAGGTATGGTAAAGAACCCATTGCCAGTTTTACTGTAAGTGACGATGGCAAATGGGGACCAGTAAAGACAAAGCAAAACGAGTACTATGAACTGGAGTTAATCCCGGCAGAGAAGAACCAGCGAACCATTTCTTATTATATCGGAAGGGTGGATAATGATGATCATTTCATATATCTCCGTGGTTTCCCGCAGGGAAATATGGTAAGTATGATGCTGGGCAGTTTGCCTGCCAAAGAAGATCAGTCGGTAATTGTTATC
>DASUDW010000352.1:0-11653 GCA_036275415.1 Chitinophagaceae bacterium
ATCAAAGAAGCCAATGAGTTAGGCATACTGGATGGTGTTACCACCAACCCTTCATTGATGGCCAAAGAAGGCATTAAAGGTGAAGCGGCAGTGTTGAACCACTACAAAACCATCTGCGAAATGGTGGACGGCGATATCAGCGCCGAAGTAATCAGCACGGAATTCAGCGCCATCGTAGAAGAAGGAAAAAAGCTTGCCGCTATCCATCCCAATATTGTGGTGAAAGTGCCGATGATCAAAGACGGTATTAAAGCCATCAAATGGTTTTCCGATAACGGTATTCGCACTAATTGCACATTAGTGTTCTCTGCAGGGCAGGCTATTTTAGCTGCCAAAGCCGGCGCTACTTACCTCTCTCCTTTTATCGGCCGCCTGGACGACAGCAACTGGGATGGCATTGAACTGATCTCCCAGATCAGGCATATCTATTCCTTACAAGGATTTAAAACAGAAATCCTCGCAGCTTCTATCCGTAATGCACTGCATATTGTAAAATGTGCAGAGGCCGGCGCTGATGTTTGTACTTGTCCGCTGGATTCAATCCTCGGTTTGTTAAAACATCCGTTGACGGATATTGGTTTGGCCAAATTCCTGGAAGACGCCAAGAAGACGTTATAATCTTTCTACTTTTTCTTTATACAGAACCAGGCAGAACACGGATGACACGGATGATCAGGATTTGCACTGATATTTATTTTTAACGCCTGTTAAATTGGCGAAAATTAATTAAAGAAAATCTGCGAACATCTCTTTATCCGTGTTATCTGTGTTCCATTTCTTTTACATCATAAGGGCTGAACACGGATGACACGGATGGTCAGGATTTGCACTGATATATCACTAATAGTTCCTGTTACTCAGTTAAAACTTGCTATAAAAAATCCGTGAATATCTCTTTATCCGTGTAATCCGTGTTCCGATTTAAATAAACTTATCGCTGAAAGGCAGAATTGATTCTTGTAAAACCGATCAGTTCATCGGCCCTTGCCCCGAAGTTGCGGAAGTACACCAATACCATGTAACTGTTTTCTGTGCCCCAGTAATTACCTTCTGTATTTTCCAGTGAAGGTTGTACCCCTTCTTGTTTCTTATCAGTCAAAGTAACGTAGGAGTAATTGTAGTAGCCCTGTTTAAGGTATAAAGCCTTTTCATACACACCGGTCTGTTCATTAAAAAGCATTTTCGAATTATCGTCCTGCGTATAATTCGTCAGCTCTCCGAAGAGGTAAATGGATTTACCCTCATAAGCCCTGTTGCCGGGCGGCACATAGGTAAAATGCACCCACGCATAATCACTTTGCCAGAGGGCATTGGGATTGTCCCTGTTCTCCACCGTATAGATGCCATTAATATCCCTGTAGTAAATGTATAACTGCTGCCTTCTCTCACCATCCGGTTTTACAAACACATCCACCCGGCTGGTAGAATCATTGTCTACGATCTTTGTCATCCGGTCGCTCATCAGCCGCAGGCTGCGGAGATCGATCCATCGCCACTCCTTGCCCGACTGGAAGGTGGTATTTTCTTCATCACTGTATTCATAGTAATTACCCCTGAACACTGTAGGCCTGTCGATCAGCGAGGCCGTGGACCAGATATTGTTTTGCAGCACCACCACTTTCAGGTCTTGCGGTGAAAAAGCATTGATCTGCCCCTGCGCCGTGCTTACATTCACCTGCACCCGCTGGTGCGTCTGAAAATAATTGGTATTAAACGGCTGCAATACCTGTGCAGAAACGGTTGCCTTGGTATTAACGATCAGCATCCGCCTGGTGAATACCAGTTTGGTGGTATCATCATTAAGGAAAACTTTCAGCAGGTAATTTCCGGCCCTGCTCGGCGCTGAATTTCTTTCCGGCAGCATGGCCTGGTAATGGGTGTACCTTGTTTGTGCGAGGGAGGAATGCCGGTAATTGGTGATCCTGTTGCTGGTGAAGCCGCGGATATAATCGAACAACTGGATATTGGCCGGTGTCCAATCGGCATTGCACAACTGGAAACTATAATAATAATACTTTACATCGGCATCCGTATCATCAAAGTGCAGCTCCAGTTGTTCATTCGAATTAAGCATCAGCACCGGGTAGCTGTACATATCCCCCGACTTAAACAATTTGACCGTTCTGATATTGGGTTTGTAAATATGATCAGGCAACTGGGCCGAAGCACCCATTGATAGTATCAAAAAAAACAAGAGAATATTTTTTGCCATATACCTGACTGTCAGTTAATGTTACAATATTGCTTAAAATAAACTAAAAAAGGGAAGAAATCTTATCAACCACCTTATTTTTGAAGAAGACAAACAATTCAATTTGAAGGTTGCAGGATTTATCGCCAACCGGATCGCTTTCAGTAAAACCGGCACTGACGGGAGAAAAAAATCTTTCTCCCGGTTCATCATCCGTTTATCTACGGTAGCCACAGTTATCAGCGTAGCGGTAATGATCATTACCTTATCGCTTGCCAACGGGTTCCAGGAAACGGTAAGCCAGAAAGTGTTCAGTTTTCTCGGTCACCTGCGGGTACAGGAACGACAACCCGGCAAGGCTATTATTTCGGAAGAAGTGCCCCTGCAACAAAATGACAAACTGGTACAGGAAATAAAAAAACATCCGCTGGTAAAAAATATACATCCCTTTGCCACCAAGTATGCCATCCTGAAAACATCACAGGAAATTGAAGGGGTACTGGTAAAGGGACTGGACAGCACCTATGACTTTAACCACATTAAAGGATTTATCCGGGAAGGAAGGCCCATACGCTTCAACGATTCCAGTTACAGCCGAGAGATCATGATCTCTGAATACACGGCAAAGCAACTGCAATTAAAATTAAATGACAGGATACTGATCTATTTTATCAGGCCCGGCAGTAATGCTGCTGAAGGAGAAGCAATGCCCAATATACGGCCCGATAAACTGACCATTACGGGTATTTTTAAAACCGGCATTGAAGATTATGACCGCACTTTTGCCATCGGCGATATAAAACTGATACAACGCCTGAATGACTGGCAAGCGGATGAAGCAGGTGGTTATGAAGTATTCCTGCATGATTATAAGAAAACAGATGAGGCAGTTAAGGAAATTTATGAGCTGGCCGATTTTCCCCTTACCTGGGATACTGTCAGTGCAAGGGATATTTCTCCCAATATTTTTGACTGGCTCAATATGCAGGACGTTACGAGAAACGTACTGATCGCTTTTATGGTCATTGTGGCGGTCATCAACCTGATCACCTGCCTCATCATCCTGGTACTGGAAAGGCTGCGAATGATCGGTGTGCTGAAAGCAGTGGGTGCCACCGACTGGACAGTACAGAAGATCTTTCTGCGGCATTCCCTGATTATTGCGGTAAGGGGTATTGTATTGGGGACCATTATTGCCCTTGCACTTTTATGGCTGCAGGATGCCACCGGTTTTATTAAGTTAAAAGAAGAAGCCTACTACCTGAGTACAGCCGCCGTAAAGATCGTATGGTGGCAGGTGGCCGCCATTTGTGCCGGCACATTGCTGATCTGTTTGCTGGTACTGATGATCCCGACCTTGCTGGTAAAAAAAATACAACCGGTGAAAGCTATCCGCTTCAACTGATGCTCAGCAAAAGTGTGAAAGAATGATACCCGTTGCCACAGCGGCATTTAATGATTCTGCTTTTCCCTTATTCGGTATAGTGATGCGGGTATTGCAGCACTTCATCACTTCTTCACTGATACCTTTCGATTCATTGCCGATAACGAGTATACCACCGGCAGGCTTTTTCATTTTGGTGATGTCCTGCCCTTCCAGTACCGCAGCATAAATACGGGCATCTTGTTGCCGGCACAGCCAGCCGGCGAGGGAAGTGTAAACCACTTTCACCCTTGCAATACTTCCCATGGTTGATTGTACCACTTTCGGGTTGTACACATCAGCTGTATCATCACTGCAGATCACCTGATCTATACCAAACCAGTCTGCAATACGTATAATAGTGCCGAGGTTACCGGGATCCTGGATATTATCCAGCGCCAGCAGCATTTTATCTTTAGGTGCCACCGCTTCTGACACCGCAAATTGTTTTACAATAGCCAATACCTGGTTGGGTGTTGTTAAGTGTGAGATCTTTTCAAGTTCAGCATCGGAAATCTCGTAAAGTTTTGCCGGCGGCAACATTATTTTATTTTCTTCCACCCATTCTTTTATGGCAAATACTTCCAGCACATTTTCCGGTGTTTCTGTTAAAAGTTCAGTTACCAGTTTTGGCCCTTCCGCAATAAACACTCCTTCCTGCTGCCTGAATTTTTTCTGGCCTAAAGTTTGAATATATTTGACCTTAGATTTAACAAGCATCCTTCTTCGTTTATTTATTTATGTCAGCCCGCCATCAACCTTTCAAGCTTTCTTTACCATTACTGGCGGCAGTCCTTTTCTTCCTGTTTGCTTCTTCCTGCACCATCGTTAAAAACTATCCGCAGGGCCAACCTTTTGTTTACAGGACAAATATCAACGTTATTGGCAACTTCACCAACCAGGAAAGAGAAACACTGGCATCCCGGCTGAAGGGGCAGCTGGATGACAGCATGCGGTCGAGGTCTGTATCCAAAGTAGCCTGGAGTGTGATGAAGAACCCGCCGGTATTTCAAACAGCCAATGCTGACAAATCCATCATCTTCATGAGGGCCCTGCTTAAATCACTGGGTTATTTTACCGATACAATCAGCTACCATTCACACACAGACACGGCAAAAAATAACCAGTTACAGGTGACCACCACCTTTGATGTAAGACCGGGCAAGGTGGTACGCATTGATTCATTTGCGTATAATATCAAGCAAAAAGAATTGCAGGAACTGCTGGTCAATAATAAGAAGGAGGCACTGATCGGAAAAGGGGCACCTTTTGCGAAAACAGCCATTTCAGCAGAACTGGACCGCATTGTAGACCTCTACCGCAACAACGGGTATATGCGCTTTGGCCGGGAAGAACTGATCGGTTTATGGGATACCCTCGATGTATCATTACTGAAACCCACTTTTGACCCGCTGGAACAAGCCGCCATTTTACAGAAACTAAAAGAGAGAAGACAAAACCCAACTGCCAATCTTGAGATCAGGCTGAAACCCGGCACCGACAGCAGTAAGTTAAAAAAATACTATATCGGTAACATTACCGTTTATCCGGACATTACCATAGACACCAGTAATTTTTCCCGCAAGGAAACAGTAATTGATGATGTAAGGGTCATTGCTTACAGGAATATGTTTAAACCGGGAGTCATTCCCCAGAGTATTTATTTTCATAAAGGCGAAGCCTACAACCTTAAAAAGCAGATCAAAACGATCAACCGTTTCAATTCACTCGGTGCCTGGCGACTCGTCAGTGTTGATAATTTTCCCCGTAAAGGCAGCGACACTGCTGACTTTGTCATACGCCTGACACCTGCCAAAAAATATTCGTTTACGGCCAACCTGGAAGGCAGCCGTAACCAAACGGCTGTATCGGGTAACCTGTTTGGTTTGGCCATAAACCTGGGCCTGCAAAACAGGAATTTTGCGATGGCTGCCAACCAGTCAAGTACCAATATGCGTTTTGGTATTGAAGTAAGCAATGGCAGCCTGGTGCAAACAAGGCAATTCGTACTCAGCCATAATATTTATTTTCCGAGGCCTATTCCGAATACCCGTTGGATACCGACCAAATTCAAAGACAATTTCCGCAGTGTACTTTCCTTCAACGCTGCCAATACGGAACGAAAGGACCTTTTCAACCTGACTACTTTCAATGCTTCCTGGGGATATGAGTTCCAGTACAAGAACAAACTTTTTTCTATCAGGCTGCCCAATTTTGAATATTCGTACCTGAAAAGGCGGCCGCTGCTGGATACCCTTTTCAAATACAATCCTTCTCTCAGTAATATTTTCACTGATGGATTCATTTCGTCCATTGCGGCGAGTATGACGATTAACGGCGGCAAGAATAAAAACATCAATCTATTCCGTACCAATATGGAAGCATCCGGATTGGTAGCAGGCCTGGTAAAGAATAAATTCCTCGATGATAACCTTTACCGCTATATCAAAGTGGATGCAGAATTTACCCGCAAGATCGTGTATGGCAAAAATGCACTGGCTCTTCGTCTTTTTGGAGGTGTTGGCTACGAATTGAACTCAACGGTAAATCCGCAAAAGAAAAACAACCTGCCTTTTTTCAAACAATATTTTGCCGGCGGGCCCAACAGTATGCGGGCCTGGCGTTTAAGAAGACTGGGGCCCGGTTCAGTTGTCAAACCATTTTCAGGCACCAACGGTGTATTTGAACGATATGGCGATGTGCAACTGGAAGCGAATGCAGAGTACCGGTTCCCTTTATTTAAAATTGCCGGTGTGCAGATCAATGGCGCCTTCTTTACTGATGCAGGTAATGTTTGGTTGTTGAAAAAAAATGCCGGACTGCCGGAAGAGGTTTTTCAATTTTCACGACTGGGAAAAGATATTGCCATTGGATCGGGTATGGGTGTGCGGATTGATTTTGATTTCTTCTTAGTCAGGCTTGATTTCTCTCACAAAGTAAAAGACCCAAGTCCCACACCTGATAAAGCCTCGCTGCAAAACAAATGGTTCGGGTATGTGCAGAAAGATTTTTTCAGAGGCACCCAGTTTCAGCTGGCGATCAGCTATCCCTTTATTCTTTGATGGATGACTGTTGTACAGTGGCTGCAAATTCTTCAATTGACATAGCGTCATTCAATGAGAATTCACCAATACGGGTACGGCATAAGCTGCTGAGGTAAGCCCCGCATCCCAGTTTTTCACCAAAATCATTGGCCAGGCTGCGAATATAAGTACCGGTGGAACAGACAACCCTGAAATGAACCACCGGCATTTCGATTTTGATAATTTCAAATACTTTGATGGTGATCTTTCTTGGTTCCAGTTTCACCTCTTTTCCCTTGCGGGCCAGTTCATACACCCGTTTACCATCAACCTTTATGGCCGAATGGGCAGGCGGAACCTGCAATATCTCACCAATGAAATGATTTGTCGCACCTTTGATCATTTCCTCCGTCAGATTTTCTGTTGGCTTGATATTTTCCGGTTTGCTTTCCAGGTCATAGGTGGGTGTTGTGGCGCCTAATGTAAAAGTGCCGGTATATTCTTTTTCCTGCGCCATGTACTCATTTATCTTCTTGGTGAATTTACCGGTGCAAATAATCAATAACCCGGTGGCCAGCGGGTCTAAGGTGCCTGCATGGCCCACTTTTTTTATACGAATAAGATTGCGGATCTTTCTCACGGCATCAAAAGATGTCCACTCGAGGGGCTTATTGATCAGCAAAACTTTCCCTTCTTCAAAAGGGTTCTTCACTTCCGTCATGCGGCAAAAGTAAGCCCTGGAATGCATAAGCCGACATCATTCTGTCTTAGTTTCATCTACAATTGCAGACATCTGACCTCATACTTCATCTTCGTACTTAAATCGACATCCTTGTTTTCAGTTCCAGGTATTTGTTGATGGTGTTTACGGTAAGGTTTTCCGGTGTGGTTAGAATAGAAGGGATACCGTTTTTGTGCAGTTCTTTCACCATTTGCCTTTTTTCGTAAGCAAACTTCTCGGCAATTGTTTTGATGTATATTTCTTCAAGTGTCTTTGTTTTGCTTTCCAATAAGGATTTCAATTCTGTATTTTCAAAGAAGACAACCAGCAATAGGTGATAGCGGGCAATTTTTTTCAGGGCCGTCATCTCCCGCTGCAGGCTTTCCAGCGATTCAAAATTGGTAAACAAGACCAGCAGGCTGCGGTTGGTGATCCGGTTGCGGATAACGGAGAATAATTTTTCAAAATCAGGCTCCAGGAATTCTGTTTTTTGACGGTACAGGTTTTCCAGTACCAGGTTCATTTGTGTGGGTTTCTTGTCCGCCGGTATAAAACTGTCAATGTTTTTTTCAAAGGTGATCAGGCCGGCTTTATCCTGCTTTACCAGCGCCACATTAGCTAAAACCAATGAAGCGTTGATGGCATAATCAAGCAGCGTCATACCATGAAAGGGCATTTTCATCACCCTGCCTTTATTGATCAGGCAATAGATCTGCTGGCTGCGTTCATCGGTATAATTGTTCACCATCAAACCATCTTTTCTTGCAGTGGCTTTCCAGTTAATGGTGCGGTAATCATCCCCTCTTACATATTCCTTGATCTGTTCAAACTCCATGCTATGCCCGATCTTCCTTATCCGCTTAACACCGGCTTCCTGCAGGCGGTTACTGACTGCCAGCAACTGGTAACGGCGCATCTGTACATAAGATGGATATACTTTGACTACTTTTTCTTCGGGAAAAACAAATCTGCGTTTTACCAGTTTTAATGGGGCATGTACAAATGCATTGATGGAGCCAAAGTTGTACTCACCCCTTGTAACAGGGCGCAGATGGTATTCAAGTGAATATTCTTCCCCGCTTTTGACAGCTGCTCGTTTCAGCCATTTTCTGTCCTGGAACTGAGGGGGTAATTCATCAATAAGGCTTACCTGAACGGGAAAGCGGTAAAAATTCTTTAGACTGATGATTACTTTATTATCATCGCCTATACTGAAACGGTCGCCGGTGATCCTTTCTGCCGCAAGCCCTCTCCTGTTGCCATAAACCAGCAACAGATCAATAATAATTGCGATCAGCAACATGACGAGCAACAATCCCCCCACCTGAAAAAGAGCAGGCTGAAAATAACTCAATACGAATACTACAGCAGCGCCACCGCCGATATAGTAAACAATGTTATTCAGGTAAAAGGATTTGAACATAACTCATGAGGTCAGACGCCTGAAGCAGGAAGTCTGAGGGTGATCTTACGATTAGTGTTTTTTCCAGTTTTGAAATAGTTTATAAATTTTTGCCCCGGATTCATCCAGCACTTTTTCAATAGCCATAAATTGATCATTAGAAATATATCCACAATCCCTGCTGAAAAATAGCCACACCTTAGTTTCTTCTATAGAACCCATTGCATAAACAAGGTATTTTTTGAAATCATTTTCGTAAGTTCTCCTTCCCCATCCTTCAGCAATCAAAGCTGCGATAGACCTTGAAGACCGTACTATCTGATCTGTCAAAGAATACCTCTCTTCCTTTGGAAAATTTCTTGTCATATGAAAAACATCCATAGCCAACTTATACGTAAGCTTAAAAACATCTAAATCGAAAACCGTTTTTATCATATAGACTAATATTTATTCATTAATTCATTTGGCAGTGCTCCAACATCTGACCTCGGACCTCGGACTTCCGACTTCCGACCTCCTACTTCTGACCTCTGACCTACTATTCCTTATCTCGGCACATCCATCCCTTGTATGATCTGTTTAATAACATCATCCTCCGTAATACCCTCCATTTCTTTGTCAGGTGCCAGGATGATCCGGTGGCGGAGTACCGGTGTAACTACTGAAAGAATATCTTCCGGTGTTACAAAGTCCCTCCCCGACATAGCTGCTGCGGCTTTGGCAGCATTCATAATTGCCAAAGAAGCCCTGGGTGATGCCCCGAGGTAAATTGATTTATGGTTGCGGGTCTGGTGTATCAGCCGGGCAATGAATTGCAGCAGCTTTTCTTCAATCACTTGTTTTTTTATTTGCTGCCGCAATGAAATGATCTGGTCAGCTTTTAATACAGGCTTGATCATTTCCAATGCAGCCGTATTGCCCATATTATGAAATTGAGTCAGTATGGTCAATTCCTCATTTTCTGTAGGATAAGGTACCATCACTTTGAAAAGGAACCTGTCAAGCTGCGCTTCCGGCAAGCGGTAAGTGCCCTCCTGTTCTACCGGGTTTTGCGTAGCCAACACCATAAAGGGAGATGACATGGGGTAAGTCCGTCCATCGACCGTTGCTTGTCGTTCCTCCATTATTTCCAACAAGGCAGATTGTGTTTTGGCCGGTGCCCTGTTGATCTCATCCACCAACACAATATTGCTGAAGACGGGACCTTTTTTAAATTCAAAACTGGCTTCCTTAGGATTGAAAACAGGTGTTCCCAATACATCGGAAGGCATCAGGTCGGGTGTAAACTGGATGCGGGAAAAACCGGCATCCACACTGCGGGCTACCAATTTTGCAGTTAGTGTCTTCGCTACTCCCGGTACCCCTTCAATCAATACATGTCCGTCTGCCAGCAGGGCTGTAATGATAAGCCTTACCATCTCGTCCTGCCCGACGATTATTTTCTTTATCTCGCTGTTGATTGCAAACACCGCCTCATTGAGGGCAGACAGATCAGTACGTTGTTCAAAGATTTGATCATCCATTGTTATGCTTTTTTATAAAATGATTCCAATAGTTTGTGAAACTCCGCCAGTTCAGCCGGTGATACCGATGGGGCATCCTCTGCATACCTGATGAAGGTAATTATCTTCCGGACTTCGGCTTCCTCCAGCCCGGATTTATAGTGCAACTGTTTTATCAACTCATCATTCAACTGGCTGGTAGGCAGTTTGTATTTGTTCCGTACATACTCCAGGAAGTAACCGGACATTTTGCGGCACAGGTTACCATGGTCACCTTTATCGTAATACAAACGGCCAATCGTTTTTACAAAATCCATCGAATCGTTCTTTGGCTTTGTCATCACGGGTATATACCGTTGTTTGCGGCGCATCTCCATTAATACATAAATCAGTAATAAAAGTATGGCCAGCCAGAAAGCTGCCTTAAAGGGTTTTTTCCCTTCTTCATTTTGCAGGTTCATCAATACCCTGAACCAGCCCTTTTTCTTTTCGCCTTCGTTATCGTTATATTTCTTGTTCAAATAATATTCATCCCACGCAATTTTTTTGACAGCAGGATTCAGGTAAGAGAAGGCCGTTTCATAGTAAGAAATATTCTGTTTGTGCAGCAGGAAGTAATTAGAAAATGCCAGGGGCACCAGGTGGACATAGAAATTTCCGGCACCCGCCTGCAGGTGAATAAAATTGGGCCTGCCGGAAGCATCTGTCCCTAAAATATCGGTAGTACTGGTATCAGTACTGTAAAAATAACCGCTCAGGTAGCGGCCGGGATATTGATAAGCTGCAAACCGTTGTGATGTTGCAGATTTTAACCGCAGTTCGAGTGTATCATTGACGGCATAATCGTTTCCCGTAAAATAAGAAGGAGTGTATGTAGTCCTGGCTTCACAACCAAACATACGTTCAGCATCAGAAGATAGTTCTATGGCACTGATAAATACATCATTGCCTTTCTCAGCAAAATTGATCAGCCGTTTCATTTCAAATTCATCTGCCCCAAAACGGCCGGTGATGACAATAACGGCCTGGTCACCTTCGTAACTGGATAATGAATCCCAATAGCCGGGCTCATGCTTATCGGCATGGATATTGGCTTTAGGAAAAAGATAGGGCAGATTTTTGTACGCCACATAAGTGCCATAAGGAATCTTATCCGCTTTACGAAGGGTGATACGGTTATCCAGCTGCCTGTTTTTCCGGTAATTACCCGTAGCCACCATCAGCACCAGCGCTGTAGCAATAAGTGTAATGATGATATATGGCAGGTAATTTTTCACTATTTATGGAAGACGGTTTTCAAATTGTTTCATTTCATCCCGGATCATACCAAAAGCTTCATTATTTACATCAAACTTTCCATACCAGCTAAATTCATAATGACGGGTAATGCG
>DASUDW010000353.1:0-3271 GCA_036275415.1 Chitinophagaceae bacterium
TTTATGCGTTAGCCTTATCTTCCTTCCTTTGCTGCATGATGCCCAATGCCGCCATTACCATTTTTATTTCACCGAAGGTGATTTCAGGAGGCAGTTTTTGTTTTATCGGAGCAGTGGAAGAGCCGTCAAAATCTTTTAACGCTGATTCTATTAAAAAGATTTTCTCTTTGCTTACCAGGTCCTCAACGCTTATTTCTTTGCTTCGGATGAATTTGCATAAATGACCCTCAATAGTACCCATAGTGAGATTTCTCTCTTTTGCAATTTCAGCAATCGTCTTTCCTTCTTTCAACAAACGGAATGATTCAGCATGGCTGTCGCCTTTTTTCCTAGCTGTCGCCGCTTTTTGTTTTCTTTCCCGCTTCGGCGTTTTTTCATAAATATGAGAAGACAAATCATGTTCATAGCAATATTCTAGGATGATATCTAAAAACGCCTGACCGTATTGCCTGATCTTCGATTCACCCATCCCGCCGATCTTTTTCATTTCTTCCAGTGACTGCGGCAGATAACGGCTCATTTCATCCAGTGTCTGGCTGTTGGCAACCATGTAAACCGGCAGATCCCTTTTTTCACAAAAGGCATCCCGTTGTTTTTTCAACTGTATGTATAATGCCGGATGGGGGCTGTCTGTTTTCTGTGTAGCAGCACCTGCATACACATTAACCGGAAACGAAGCCAGTACAAAATTTCTCTTGCGCTGATGCCAGGCTGCGATATCAATTTTTCCGGAAAATCCTTTGATTAAATGCTTTTTTGATGAAAGTCCGGCAAAAATATCTTTCAGCAATTCATTACACTCCTTTGCATGCAGCTTGCTGTCGGTAACAAGGGCCGGATTTTCCAATAAATTAATTAGTATTTCTAGTTCAGTATCAAAATGTGCAGAAGCCTTGATTGTTCTTTCCAGCATTACCGTGTTTTCTTCCGGCGTTTCCGGTTGCAGGAACTGGCCCTGCAACCAGTTATGAAACTTTACAGCCGTATCCTGAAGTGTGTAGAGCTGATTCAGCAATTTTTCAATCCAGTCTGCCGCCTCCTTATTAAATGAATCAATATTTTCCAGTATATAATCTTTCAGAGAAACTGCATTATTTATTGCGTTGTGATAATTAAAAGAATCAATGAGAATTCTTAGCTGGTATTCTTTTTTGGCCTGCGACAATTCATTTTGTAATTCAGAAGAAGAAGAACTGTTGCGGGCAAACTGTATGATCCTGGGGTCGGTCAGCAAACTTCCCGTTCGTATTTTACTTTTCAATACCAACCCGTTTAAGCTGGTGCAGCGGCTCAGCGCTACATATACCTGCCCCGGAGCAAATGCCTCACCGGCATCAATGATCACTTTATCAAACGTAAGGCCCTGGCTTTTATGAATGGTAATGGCCCAGGCCAACCGCAAGGGAAACTGGGTAAAACTTCCAAGCACATCTTCTTTCATGGTTTGTGATGTTTTATCCAATGAGTAACGAATGTTTTCCCATTTTTCTCTCTCCACTTTTATTTCTATTTCATCGCATTCAACAAAGACAGCATCTTCTTCCAGCTTTGTTACGATGCCGATCTTTCCGTTGAAATACCTTTTGCCCCTGTCAGCAATATCGTTTTTGATGAACATTACCTGTGCGCCCACTTTCAGGTAAAGTGTTTCATCGGCCGGATAGGCATTCCCGGGAAAATCGTCTGTTATCAACGCATCATATTGAACAGGCGGAGAAACGAGTTGCTGCAATTGTGATACATTGATGTTTCTGGCCTGATCATTATGCGTAGTGAGTATTATATAGCCGTCGTCCTTTTTTCTTCTAACGGAAGGATTATAGCAGGATTCAAGAATCATTAGCCCCGTCTCGTCCAGCTCATTATTCCGGACCTGGTTCAGCACCCGTATAAATTTTTCTTCACTCTGCCGGTATATTTTGTCAAACTCGATGTAAAGTGGCTGTTCTTCTTTAATTACGAGGCTGTCAAAGAAATAGGCACTGTTGTAAAATTCTGACAACAGCTTCCAGTCGGTTTCTTTTACTACCGGCGGCAGCTGAAACATATCTCCGATAAAAACTACCTGCACGCCACCAAATTTTTCGTGGTGTCTTTTGCGGATATGACGCAACACTGTGTCAATTGCATCCAGCAGGTCGCAGCGCACCATGCTTATTTCATCTATGATGAGCAGCTCCAGTTGCTGCAGTATTTTTCGTTTATCATGATTAAATCGTAGCCGTGCCGGAAGGCTGTGCCGGTTGTGTACTTCGGTATTCGATGTTGAGTTGGCAAAACCAGTTCGCTGCAAAGTGGGTAAAAAGATGCAGGGTGGAATCTGGAAAAAAGAATGAATAGTAACGCCACCGGCATTGATGGCTGCCACACCGGTAGGCGCAACGATAGCCATTTGCTTGGGGCAATTGTCGCGGATATATTTGAGAAAAGTTGTTTTGCCGGTACCTGCCTTACCCGTCAAAAAAATATTCCGGTTGCTCTGGTTTACCAGGTCTGCCGCTAATTGAAATAAAGTATTGGATGTATCGGGGGTGAAGGTTGACACTGCTATTATTGATTTTGCCACGAATTACACGAATGTCACGAATAATTAGAATTTAATACAAATAGATTGCTGCCTTTGGCGGCAAATCCAATTCAGAAGACTACTCTTTTGTATTCCAATTTGCGCCTGCCAAAATTTATTATCAACCCAAGCCTGACACCAGACGCTTTAAGATAGTTGATGGTTTGTACGATAGCTTCTTCCTTTACACCATCAGGGTGTGCTTTAACTTCTACAATAATTTTATCAGAGATAGTAAAATCTGTATTAAATGTTCTTTTGAGCCTCTTTCCTTTGTATAAAACTACATATTCTTTTTCCCGATAAAAATCTATTCCATTTTCAAGAAATTCGATTTCCATAGCGTCTTTGTATACCACCTCAGAGAACCCATAGCCCAAGGTATTATATACATCTATACAGACGCCGATTATGTCGTATGCTTTCTGTTTAAATAATAATGTTGTCATACTGGTGGCGTTTAGATATAAAGAGCCACGAATAGCACCAACTTAAACCTTGAATCATATCATAGCCTTAGGCTATTAATTTGTATTTGATTCTGTTCGTGTAATTGGTGTCATTCGTGGCTAAAACATATTTACGCCTCAGCCGGATTACCACCCAGCATCAGCAGCTCATTTACCTGTATCTCGGTTACGTATTTTTTGTTACCATCCTTATCTTCATAACTGCGGTTGATGAGCTTTCCTTCAATGGCAACCT
>DASUDW010000354.1:0-5250 GCA_036275415.1 Chitinophagaceae bacterium
TGCCATGCTGCCATTTATGGGTTATCACATAGGCGACTATGTAAACCATTGGTTACAATTTGGCCGCAGCCTGCCCAATCCTCCCCGTGTTTTCGGAGTGAATTGGTTTAGAAAAGATGAGAATGGTAAATTCCTGTGGCCTGGTTTCGGACAAAATATACGGGTGCTAAAATGGATCGTAGAGAGAATAAAAGGAAAGGCGCCTTCAGTAGAAAGCCCCATCGGCTGGATGCCCCGCTATGAGGATATTGACTGGACCGGCCTGAAGTTCTCCAAAGAAGATTTTGAAAAAATAATGACGGTAGACCGGGAACCCGGCAAGCAGGAACTGCTGTCGCATGAAGAGTTGTTTGAAAGAATGTATGATAAGTTGCCCAAAGAAATTTTCTTCATGCGGGAGCTGCTGCTGTCTGCCCTCTGGCGTTCACCGGAGCAATGGGGCCTGCAGCCGGAAAAATACTAATACCTTATTTGCTGTATGAATAAAGCCTGCAGTAAGCTCAAGATTGTTTGCTGCAGGTTTTTTGTTTTTATGCTTTCATGCCTGAAAGACACAAACGCAGGGCTTCCAGATTTTTCTTCTCGCTGCCGATAAATATCTTGTCTTTAATTATTACAACGGGCCGCTTCAAAAAGGTGTACTCTTCCAGTATCAGTTTGCGGTACTCTTTTTCAGTAAGTGATTTATCCTTTAAACCCATTTCCTTGTATTTGATGGCCCGGCGGCTGAAAAGGGCCTCATAACTGCCGGCCAGTTGCTTCATTTCATCCAGCTGGCCTGCCGTAATTTTTGCTGATTTTATATCCTGCATTTCAAATCCCTTCTTTTCGATACCGGTATCTTTTATAATAGCCTGGCAGGTGCTACAGTTTCCTAAATGATATATTTTTTTCATGATCAATAAACTGGTTGGCTAGTTAAAAAGCGGAGAAGGGCCTGTTATACCGGTGTTCTCCGTATCTACCTGTAAACCTATTAACTTTTCATCTTAACCCGAAATAGATTTACCTTGCAACACATTTTATTACCATGGCAAAAGATGAAGTTTTTCGTGACGAAATTGAAAAAGTCAGCGATTTTAAATTTGGCGCCAATGTAGCCAAAGTGTTTGATGATATGGTAAACCGCTCGGTTCCCTATTACGGAGAAATACAACGAATGATGGCTGAATTGGCGGCTGACCATGCCCGGGAAGAAACCTTTGTTTATGACCTCGGCTGCTCCACCGGCACCACCATGATAGGAATGGACACGATGGTGGAGAAAGGAATTAAGTTCATCGGTGTTGACGACTCACAGGAAATGCTTGACAAATGCAAATCCAAGCTGATGGAATTGGGTTTCTCCCGACCCTATGAATTAAGGTGTGCTGACCTGGGCCAGGGAGTGAAAATAGAAAATGCATCCGTAGTAGTACTTTGCCTTACCCTTCAGTTTGTACGCCCTATTTACAGGGAACGTTTATTAACTGATATCTATAACGGTCTGAACCATGGCGGCGTATTAATACTGGTAGAGAAAATACTGGCAGAAGAAAATAATTTCAACAGGGATTTTATCAAATACTATTACAATTATAAACGCCGTAACCACTACAGCGAGCTGGAGATCTCTCAAAAAAGGGAAGCCCTGGAAAATGTATTGGTGCCTTACAAATTATCTGAAAATATTACACTGCTTCGTGACCAGGGCTTTGCACATTGCGAAGTGTTTTTTAAATGGTACAATTTTGCAGGCCTGGTAGCCGTAAAAAGATAATAGATAAATTAACACTGTACCTGGTGCATAAAACGATTAGAATGGTTAAAATTGGCAACTTCTTTTTCAAACACCGCAACTGGTTATTCATTGTATTCTACGGCGCTTTGTTCATTCCTTCCTGGCCTTTGTTTTCTCCCGAAGTTTTTGGTATGCAATATTATTTACTCCCCATTATCATTGGCCTCGTAACTACGGGCCTCGGCCAGTTGATCCGGGGCCTTACTATCGGCCTTGCCTACATTGTTAGAGGCGGTAAGGAAGGAAAACCCTATGCGGAAGGATTGGTAACAGAAGGCATCTTCCGGCATTGCCGCAATCCTTTATATGTAGGCAATATCCTGATGTTGCTGGGAGTCGGTATTCTGGCCAACTCATTGGTTTATGTAGCTATCGTTATCCCGATTTTCTTATTCATTTACCAGGCAATTGTACTGGCAGAAGAGAATTTTCTGCGGGGCAAATTCGGAAGCGGCTTCGATGAGTATTGCCGCAACGTCAATCGCTGGGTACCCAACCTGAAAGGTTTGGGGCAAACGCTGAACAGTATGGAGTTTAAATGGAAAAGATGGATCCTGAAAGAACATACCACCCAGTTCATCTGGCTTTGCGGTATTGTACTGATACTGCTGCTTAATTATCCGCAGTTCAGCGGTTATGATGAGAACAGGCGCAACCTGTGGCTGGGCATTTCGCTGGGTTTGCTTACCCTTGTTTATGCTTTTGTACGCTACCTGAAAAAAAGCGGCAAAATGACCGAGTAAATGGTTCGTTTTCAGTTATTCCGTGTTTTAAAGCCGCCTTTCCCGCCTTCGTAAACAATGGCCCGTGGTAATTGTTATTTTTACAACTTAAATGTGAGTTTATGATAAAGACAGGTAATCCCATTATCAGCATCTATACAGAAATGACGCCCAACCCGGAAACCATGAAGTTTGTGGCCAACAAACTCCTGTACCCCGGCAAAAGCATCGATTTCCCGGACGCTGAAAGCGCCAAACCTTCCCCCCTGGCGGTGGAGTTGTTCGGTTTCCCTTTCATCAGGGCCGTGTTTGTGGCCAGCAATTTCGTTACACTGACCAAAACATCCGAAACAGACTGGCAGGATGTGATCCCTTCTGTGCGCCAGTTCCTGAAAGATTACCTGGAAGAAGGAAAGCCGGTTATCAATGAAGAAGAACTGGCAGCCGTGAAGCAGGTTAGCACCAACGAAGTGGCTGCCGATGACGATGATGTGGTAAAGCGGATCAAGGAACTGCTCGATAACTATGTGCGCCCTGCCGTAGAAATGGATGGTGGCGCTATCCAGTTTAAAAGTTATAATGAAGGGGTGGTAAACCTGATGATGCAGGGAAGCTGCAGCGGTTGCCCTTCATCTATGATCACCTTAAAGGCCGGTATCGAAGGAATGATGAAAAGGATGATCCCTGAAGTAAAAGAAGTAGTGGCCGAGGCTGAATAAAAAAACATTACATAAATAAAGAAGCGGCTGATGGCCGCTTTTTTTATTCCACCAGCACAAACGCTGCCCAATAATACGGTGAATATTTCTTCCGCATCTCAGCCTGCGCCTGCGTAAAAGCCTTTTCTATGGTTTTACCTTTTAACCAGTAACTGTAAAAGCTGGTCATCAGTTCTGCTGTTTCTTTATCCGGCACCTGCCACAGACTGACAATCATCTTTTTAACCCCGGCCATTTTAAAGGCTCTTTGTAAACCAAACACACCTTCACTTCCTCTTACGTCTCCCAGTGCTGTTTCGCAGGCGCTGAGTACGACCAGTTCTGTGTTACTAAGGTTGAGCTGTGAAATTTCATAAGCGGTAGCAATGCCATCTTCTACTCCTTCAATGGGTGTTTTGCCACTCCAAACATGATTGCCGCCGGATAAAATCAGACCGCTTCGCAGCAAAGGGTCATTGGCCAGGGTGTACACATTTTTATTTTCTGCACTTTTATCCTCTTCCTTCTTTTCCGGCTCAGGTAAAAAGAAACCATGGGTGGCAATATGCAGTACCTCTGTGGAATTACCACTCAATGCTTTCAGGTTTTCCTCGCTGGCCGCAGACTGTGAATAAATTTTGGCGGGGACCTTATTTAATTCAAATTGCTTTTTGATCTTCTTTACTTCTTCCGCTGTGCCGGGCAGGGCCGACCATACACTATTATTTCCCCCCCTGCTTTCAGGAAGATAGAAACCGGTGGTGTTTTTATTCTTTACTGACTGCTTCGGTGTTATTTTTCCGGCCAGGTCGAAGCTGGCTCCGCCAAACAAACTGATGCTTTTAGGTTTGGGAGTAGTGGTGTTTGTTGATACAATTTCATTTCGAAGTACAACCTGCTTGGTACTGAAATACTGGCGCAGTTCATATTTATCCATCAGCAACAGGTTACTGTCAGCAGGCAGTGCATGAAAAGCGATATTGAAAAGTTTGCCGGCGGGTGAGTAACTTATCTTTTTAATCCCTTTGAGGTGTGGCTCCAGCGGCGCCCAAATTAAATTGTATAATTCCTTTCCTAAAGAAACAGTGGTATTGCTGCTGCCCAGATCAATACCACGATAAATGCGGCTGACCATGCCGGTAGCAGTAGTCCCGGCGCTGTCAAACAGTTTTTGTAATTGCTTCTGTGTACAAAGTGGTACAAATACCGGAAGCGGATTGTTTTTTAAAAGCAGATGGGCAGCATACATAATGCTGTCATTTTTTTCATTCGTTACGGTAAATGAAACGAATTCTATGGCGGCTTCATCCTCCTGTAAGGCGTTTTGTACTTCTGTAAGTGTTATGGTTTTTCTTTGTTGCCTGCCCCGCAGAAAGGCAGACTTTTGGTTCATTTCCTTTTGCAGTTTTTCTGCTTCTTCCTCCAGCAAAGTAATATTGCTTTTTCTTTCTGTGGCAGGTTTTGCATATTCACGGGATAACAGGGTACGAACCGACAACCATTGCCCGTAAAGCCGTTGCAAGGATGTATCACCCCCGCTGATAACAGATTCGAGCAACTTCCGGTTTTCTGCCAGTATCAGTGATCGAAGTAATAACAGTTCATTGAAACTTTCTTTCAGAAATGCCGGTGAGGCGTTTTTATTTCGCAGGAGCAACGTATTGGATAAGTGGATATTCTTTATTTTATTAAACAAATACTTTTCCCGTTCGGCATCTGAAAAGGCGTCGAGGTTATTGAGCATGTGCTGCAGTGATGTTTTGTTCATAGCAGCAATCATCTCTTCAGCCTTGCTATACTGACCGGCATGGAGACAGGCAAACAAAAGCATAATCCTGGGTGCAAATAAGACATTTTCATCTTTGCCGGGATCTGCCGCTGCCTGCCGGTAATATATCTCGGCATAATAAACTGCTTTATCATACTGTCGGGTAAACCGGTAATATTGAGAAAGACTGAATAAAAACCCATCGTCCCAATTTTGATTGTTTATATAATAATGCTGCGCCAGTTGAATGGCTGAATCAATCAGCCTGACGGATGCAGCAGA
>DASUDW010000355.1:0-20701 GCA_036275415.1 Chitinophagaceae bacterium
TCTTCCAATACCATCTCTGCAGGTGTTTGCAGTGGCCTGGGTATTGCCCCCGGTCATATCCGGGATGTAATTGGTGTAACAAAAGCCTATTGTACCCGTGTAGGCGGTGGTCCATTCCCTACAGAGCTGGAAAATGAAACAGGAGAGGAATTAAGGAAGACTGGCAACGAATTCGGTGCTACTACCGGTAGGCCCCGCCGCTGTGGCTGGATTGACCTGGTTGCCCTGAACTTTGCCTGTATGATAAACGGTGTTACTAAAATTGTTATGACCAAGGCAGATGTGCTGGATGCCTTTAAAGAGCTGCAGGTATGTACTGCCTATAAAATAAACGGAACTGAAACCAATCAGATACCATTCCAGATGGAAAGACAAAGACCGGAGCCTGTATACCGTTCTTTCCCCGGGTGGAATTCACCCACCGATGCAATAAAAGCTTACAGCGGGCTACCAGATACGATGAAGCAATATGTGAATTTCATCAATAATTATCTTGGTGTTCAGGTAAAATATATTTCCAATGGGCCGGGCAGGGAACAACTGGTCATGGTCGATTAAAAAATTATCTCCGAAATTTTTTTTTAAAAATTTGGCGATTTAAAAAGTTCGCTGAAATTTTACAGCAATAATCCTGAAAGACTATGTCAATTAAACCTGAAAAAGAAAAGAAGATTCCCGGAAAATCAATTAACGCTGCTAATACATCTGCAGCTAAAAAATCATCAAAGCCTGCCAGGAAAGAAGAGGACGATGATGATGACGATGATTTTGATGAGGATGATGATGTAAAGCCCGTAAAAAAAGGGGGTAAAGCTTCTACCAAAAAAAGCAGTGATGAGGAGGACGAAGAGGGGGATGTAGATGATGGGCCTGATGATTGGGAGAAACCCGAAGAAGAGGAAGACTGGGATCCCGATTTTGATGAATTCGATATTCCCAAATCAAAAGGAAAGAAAAGTACGGGCGGAAGCAAAAAGGGAGTGGAGGATGATGATGATTTTAAAATGGATGATGAGTTTAAGGATATGTTTGGTGACAAAGATTTCGACGATGATGAAGACGATGATTATTAATACATCCGCTTTGCGGAATAGCCAGTGCTCAAGTTGACCAGAACCATAACTAACTGCACATTTGTTGTAACAGACTTTGAGGAAATGAAAAAGAAAGTGCTGAACTGGATAAAACAGTTCAGCACTTTTTGCTTTTTAGATAATCATCAATACCAGTTGGAACCCCACTCGGAAGAATGCCTGGCTGGTGCCGGAGTATACCGGAAGATCAGTGCCGGTGCCGGCCATGCCTTACAGCAAATGGAAAAGTTTGTTGAGGAGTATCCGTCATGGCTATTTGGCCATATCGCTTATGACATAAAGAATGAGACCGAATCATTGTTCTCAAACAATCCTGATCAAATCGGCTTCCCGGATCTTTTTTTCTTTGAACCTGAAATTCTAATCAGGCTTTCCCCCGATAAAATGGAAATTACAGCAGAAGATCCTACAATTGTTTATAAAGAAATCGTTCAGCAGGAAAAATTACAGCTACAAGCCGGACACCCTGCCATTATTCAACAAAGGTTTTCTAAAGAGGAATACATTGAAACCATTGAAAAACTGCAGCAGCATATTGCAAGGGGAGATTGTTATGAGATTAATTTTTGCCAGGAATTCTTTGCAGAAAATGCTGCTATTGATCCATTAACAACTTATATGAAGCTTTCCGGGCTTTCACCCAATCCATTTTCTGCGTTATACAGGACAGGTGATCAATGGCTGGTGTGCGCAAGCCCAGAAAGGTTCCTGAAAAGAACAGGTGATCATATTCTTTCTCAACCGATAAAAGGAACTTCTAAAAGAATAAACGGAGACGAACTAGCTGACCGGCAAACCATGGAACAACTTCGGCAAAGCCCGAAGGACCGCTCAGAAAATGTAATGGTGGTTGATTTGGTGAGGAATGATCTTTCAAAAGTTTGCCGGGAGGGTACGGTTAAAACAGATGAACTGTTTGGTATTTATTCATTTCCACAGGTACATCAAATGATATCCACTGTAAGCGGGGAATTGAAAAAAGATATTGGTATATCCGCCATATTAAAGGCCGCTTTCCCGATGGGTTCCATGACCGGTGCTCCCAAAAAAAGGGTTATGGAATTGATTGAATTATACGAGAACACGAGGCGGGGTATTTTTTCCGGCACTGTCGGCTATATTACACCGGAAGGGGATTTTGATTTTAATGTTGTTATCCGCAGTATCATGTATAACTCATCATCAAAATACCTTTCTTTCCAGGCTGGTTCCGGCATCACCTTTTACAGCGAAGCAGAAAAAGAATGGGAAGAGTGCTTGCTTAAAGCAGAAGCCATAAAGAATGTACTGGAAAGTAATTAACGGGAAGCATTGTCGGCAGACTTGAGCAATAGCTGAATACTTTCTTCCAATATCTGGTAACGTTTCTGCACAAAAAGGTTCATCTTCTGAGTAGGTAACCGCAATTCATATTTGCCATCAATGGCAATCTTGTTATCAAAGCCGGGATTGTAGCGGTCAAATGTGGCCTTATCCATTTCCACATATTTCATGATAACTGCAGAGCTAAAACGGCCTGTAATGTTATAGGCTGTCGAAGTATTCATTTCTTCTTCTTTCAGCCGTACGGAGGCGTCATAAACGAGGTCTTTCATTTCATTTTTTGTAACCGTAGTAATACCTCCTTCGCCTTCAAAAATGTAATGAGTACCGATGAACTTCTTTACGTGGTTCATCGATTCGTTGGGCAGGTAGTATTGTAAGGTCCAGAAATCCTTGCTTCCCCCGCTTTTTCGGATGGCCTTATCTACGTTTCCGGGACCGCCATTATAAGCTGCTATTACCAGCAGCCAATCACCATATTTTGAATAAAGATCTGTGAGCAATCTAGCTGCCGCATGGGTGCTTTTAAAATAGTCGAGGCGTTCATCCCTGCCCCGGGTGATATCCAGGCCATACTGCCTGGCTGCTGCCGGCATAAAAGCCCAAGGCCCGCAGGCACCTGCCCATGATATGGCATTATATTTTAGTCCTGATTCAATGACCGCAATGTATTTTAATTCTTTTGGCAGGCCATGCTGGCTCAGAACATCATCCATCATGTCAAAATAGGGTTTGCCCCATTCTTTCATGGCAATAAATCCTTTACTGTTCCTGGCGATATAGTTCTGGACAAAACTTATAGCCATC
The DNA here is from genome assembly GCA_036275415.1 of Chitinophagaceae bacterium. Lineage (GTDB taxonomy): Bacteria > Bacteroidota > Bacteroidia > Chitinophagales > Chitinophagaceae > JJ008. The sequence goes on from DASUDW010000355.1 coordinate 3,225, forward strand.
GGGTTAAGCCTTGCACCGGTCATTCCATCACCGGTTATAGCAGTTTTGAAAAGGTTTTTAAAGCCCTGTTTAGGATCGTTTACCGGGGTATTATTTTGTAGCAAAGAGTCGCTGATAGTGGTGTCTGCCATCGCATAGCCACGGGGTTGACCCGTTTGCTGGATACCAGTAGCTTTTGCACCTTGAATGAGCAAAAAACCACTTACCGCTGTAATTGTTATGGTTACAAACTTTCTCAAAATAACAGATTATCAATCTCTTATGGCTTTTTAGCCTCCAACAGAAGATTGGATACCTGCAGCAAAGATACTTCATCAAAGCGGTTTGCCATTACTTGAAGCCCGAAGGGCATACTGTTACTATGGGTAAAAAGGGGAAGGGAGATGGCAGGAATACCCACCAGGTTAGCCATTACGGTATATATATCAGCCAGGTACATGGAAATAGGGTCGTCCATTTTTTCACCTGTTTTAAAGGCAGTAACAGGGGAAGTAGGTAATAAAATGAAGTCGAAGTCCTTGAAAATCAGACTAGTCTTGTCAACCAGTAATTTTCTTACTTTTTGTGCCCTGGTAAAATAGGCTTCATAGTAGCCGGCACTAAGCACAAAGGTGCCGAGCATAATCCTGCGCTTCACTTCTTTACCAAAACCGGCAGACCGGGTTTGCTTATAAAAATCTGTTAATTCAATTCCTGCGTTATTGGTACGATAGCCGTACCTGACCCCGTCATAGCGGGAAAGGTTAGAAGAGGCCTCGGCAGTGGTCAATACATAGTAAGCCGGCACAATATAATCGAGAAGGTCGAATTGAACCATTTCTACCGTATGACCCTGTTGTTTTAATTCTTCGATTTTTGACCCGATGGCCTTGCTAATCTCAGGATCCAGGCCGGGATGCTCAAGGGCTTCTTTAAAATAGGCAAAGCGAAACTTCTTTTTTGTAGTGAGTTGATCCGTATAAGCCGGTACTTCTTTGGCCGAAACGGTACTGTCAAACTCATCGGGACCGGCCATTACCTGCAGCAACAAGGCTACATCTTTTATATTTTTTCCAAATATACCTATCTGGTCAAAGGATGAAGCATAAGCAATAAGGCCATATCGGGAAATTCGTCCGTACGTAGGTTTTAATCCAATGATTCCGCAAAAGTCGGCAGGTTGCCGAACAGATCCGCCGGTATCGCTTCCCAGGGAGGCCATGCAAAGTTCGGCCTGAACTGCAACAGCTGATCCGCCTGAAGATCCCCCAGGCACCCTGGTCTCATCCAGCCCATTCAACACTTTTCCATAGGCAGAATTTTCATTGGTGCTGCCCATAGCAAACTCATCACAATTCAGATTACCGATAATGATGGCATCTTCTGCCAATAATCTTTCAACAGCGGTAGCTGAATAAATAGAATGAAAATTTTTAAGTATTCGGGAGGCAGCGGTTACTGAGTGACCTTTGTAACATATTACATCTTTTATGCCGATAACCACACCATGCAACTTTCCCCTCGGATGGCCTGCTTTTCGTTTTTCATCCAGTTCTAATGCCCTTTCCCTGGCTTCCGTATCATAAACCTCAATAAAGGCATTAAGGTGGCGGGTAGCAGCGATTTGCAGCAGGTAATGCTCCACCGCCTGCAGGCAGGTAACATTTCCTTCTTCTAGTTGGGCATGGTATTGCTCAATGGAAGAATACGCAAACAAAAGCAAAAGCTTTTTTGGTGAAGAATAATTTTCCGGCGGGACTCCCGGAATTAGTTGTTAGATGAATTCTTGATATCGTTGGCGCTTTCCTCGATTTCTCTTTTCACATTGCTTTTGGCGTCATTGAATTCACGGACACCCTTGCCAAGGCCACGCATCAGTTCAGGAATTTTCTTGCCTCCGAATAATAACAGAACAATGATGAGGATAATGATAATCTCGTTTGTTCCCAGTACACCCAGTAAAACAGGTTGCATCATATCAGGTAAATTGAACGGTAAAGATAATAAGTACTTAAAAATAAAGATGCATCAAAGTAAAAATAAAAGCCCCTCCTGCAGGAAGGGCTTTGGTTGATAGTATTTTGTAAAATTATTCTGCAGTTTCTGTAACCATACGTTTTTCACGAATCCTGGCACTTTTACCGCTTCTGCTACGCTGGTAAAACAGTTTTGCACGGCGTACATGACCTGTTTTATTCACCACGATAGAATCAATATTGGGGGAGTAAAAAGGGAAAACCCTCTCTACGCCAACACCGTCAGAAATCTTACGTACGGTGAAGCTGGCAGTGGAACCTTGTCCCTGTTTTTTGATAACATCACCCTTGAAAGACTGGATCCTTTCTTTGTTACCTTCGATGATTTTGTAGTTAACTGTCACATTATCACCGGGTTTAAAAGAAGGAAACTCTTTTTTACCAGTCAGTTGTTCATGTATGTATGCAATAGCGTTCATAATCCACATTTTTAGGGAGGGCAAAGGTAAGGGAAAGAGTTTAAAGTTGATATGTTTTTAAGTTGAAAAGTTTATACTTTCTACCTTTCAACTTGTTTGCCTGATAACTAATACCTTATCTGGCCACATTTACCGCCCTTTTTTCCCTGATAACTGTCACTTTAATCTGTCCCGGAAAGGTCATTTCTGTCTGGATCTTCTGGGCAATTTCGAAGGAAAGTTTATCTGAGTCCTGGTCGGTCACCTTATCTGCTTCTACGATAACCCTGAGTTCACGGCCGGCTTGTATGGCATAGGCCTTTTCTACCCCGTTATAAGCCATGGCCAGATTTTCCAGGTCTTTGATCCGCTGCAGGTATTGTTGCATGATCTCTCTCCGGGCACCGGGCCTTGCTCCGCTGATGGCGTCACAGGCCTGTACGATAGGAGAGATAACATATTGCATTTCCACCTCATCGTGGTGAGCAGCGATAGCGTTGACCACAGCGGGATTTTCGCCATATTTTTCTGCCAGTTTTGCTCCCAGTAAGGCATGGCTTAGTTCACTTTCTTCATCCGGCACTTTGCCAATATCATGCAGCAGACCAGCTCTTTTGGCCAGTTTTGGGTTCAGGCCCAGTTCTGCCGCCATTGTGGCGCAAAGATTGGCTGTTTCCCGGCTGTGCATCAGCAGGTTTTGGCCATATGAAGAGCGGAAACGCATACGGCCTACCATTCTAACCAGCTCTTTATGAAGACCATGTATGCCAAGTTCAATAACGGTTCTTTCCCCGATTTCCATAACCTGCTCTTCAATCTGCTTCCGGGTTTTTTCTACTACTTCTTCGATACGGGCGGGGTGAATCCTACCATCAGCTACCAGCCTTTGCAAGCTAAGGCGGGCAATTTCCCGTCTAAGGGGGTCAAAACTTGACAACAGGATTGCTTCCGGGGTGTCGTCAACGATCAGGTCTACGCCGGTAGCTGCTTCAATAGCCCGGATATTGCGGCCTTCCCTTCCAATAATCTGGCCTTTTATTTCGTCGCTTTCCAGGTTGAAAACGGTGATGGAGTTTTCAATGGCCTGTTCCGCTGCTGTTCGTTGTATGGTTTGAATGATGATCTTCCTGGCTTCTTTGTTAGCCTTTTGTTTGGCATCATCAATGATTTCCTGCTGCATAGCCAGTGCCTGTGTCTGCGCTTCATGTTTCAGGCTCTCTACCAATTGGGCCTTTGCCTCATCCGCAGAAAGGTTGGCAATTTTTTCAAGGCGGCGGATATGCTCTTCCTGATGTTTTTCCAGTTCAGTCCTTTTGATATTCACCAGTTCGATCTGGCGGTTCAGGTTTTCCTTGATCGCTTCATTTTCCTTTACCTGTTTATCCAGGTTTGTTTCCTTCTGGTTGATGGATTGTTCTTTCTGGCGGATACGGTTCTCCGTATCATTAATCTTTTTATTTTTTTCAAAAACCTCTTTGTCGTGGGCTGATTTCATCTGCACAAAGCGTTCCTTGGCTTCCAGTTCCTTTTCCTTGCGGATGGTTTCTGCTCTTAATTCAGCTTCTTTCAAAATGGTTTGGGCTTGTAATTCAGCCTCTTCAACTTGCTTGCGGGTATTTTTTGCAAAAACAAACTTACCCGCTATGATGCCCGCAATGAGTGCGGTCACACCAATGATGACGGAAAGTATATTCGGATCCATGAATTGTATAGTTTATTTGTGGCATGATGCCGGTTGTTAATAATAAATTCCCGACCAGAATCGGGATAGTTAGCGAAGATACAAAACAGGCAGGTATGTCAGAAATCGGGGTGTAAGATTCTGTCATTCATATAAAACAACCCCGGTTACCGGAATTTGACCGTTTTGGGACCTGTTTTTTAGTAATCTTGCAGTAAACAATTTACATACATGAATAAACTATTAATAGCCCTTGCATTATTGCCTTTTTCATTATTGGCGCAGGATAAAAAGAACAATTTCCATATAACTGGTTCAGCCAAAAATCTAAAGATGAAACCTGATTGGGTATTTTTTCAATACAGGAAGGACGGTGAGTGGAAAACTGACAGTACACAAATAAAAGAGGGTAAATATTCATTTTCCGGTCAGATCGATGAACCAGTAACAGGCAGTTTACGGGTAACTTACCTGCCAACAGCTGAAGGCAAAAAAGTGGCCCGGGTTAATGCCAGGGATATTGCCACGGTGTTTCTTCAGCCCGGTAAAATAAAGGTTACTTCCATTGACTCTTTTAGCAATGTACAGGTAAAAGGATCGAAAGCCCATGGCGAATATGATAAACTTGCGGTTCAGCTAAAGCCCTATCAGCAAAAACTGGAATTTCTATATGATAAATATGCTCAATTTACAAAGGCCAAAGACAAGGAAAATCAGTTGAAGACAGAGGCAGAAATAGATGCATTGGACGCAGAAAAAAATGAGAAAATATATGGTGAGTATGTAAAGAATAACCCGGCGTCACCGATTGCCCTTTATGCCCTGAAACAATATGCCGGATGGGATATTAATGCAGACAAAGTGGAGCCCCTGTATAATTTACTTTCAGAAACGAATAAGAAATATCCTTCTGCTGCCGAATTCAGGGAAAACCTGGAGATTGCCAAAAAGACGGGGATAGGAAAAACGGCTATGGATTTTACACAAAACGATACCTTGGGTAACCCTGTTTCGCTTTCATCTTTCCGGGGCCGTTATGTGCTGGTTGATTTCTGGGCCAGCTGGTGCGGACCCTGCAGGGCGGAGAACCCCAATGTGGTAAAAGTCTTTCAGAAATTCAAAACCAGAAATTTTCACATCATCGGTGTTTCACTCGACCGACCCGGCCAAAAAGAGAGATGGATGAAAGCCATACATGATGACAAACTGGAATGGACACAACTAAGCGACCTTAAATTCTGGGACAATGAAGTGGCAAAGCAATATGGTATAAAAGCCATTCCTCAAAACCTACTAATCGATCCTGATGGAAAAATAATAGCCAAAAATCTTCGGGGAGATGAATTGGATCAAAAATTAAGTGAGGCGATAGATGGTAAAAAAGCTTTTTGAACCGAAAATATCAATCGTAATTAAAGCCCCGTTAATCGGGGCTTTCGTTTTTTACTCCATGTGCGAATCGATCAGTTTTTCAATTGCCTGCAATTGACTATTAAGATTATTTTGCTCAATTACAGCGGAGGCCTGGCTATGTTGCTCTGTTGCATACCAGATGAGTACCATAGCAATGTAATCCTGCATGTCCTTTCCCGCAAACTGGGTTTTGAATTCCAGGATCTTTTCATTGATTGTCTTAAGGGTCTTTCGAACCACTTCCTCATCTGCCGGGTTGATCTTTATCCGGTAAGTGCGGTCGCCTATAAGTGCCGATATGGGAATTAATTCACTCATTCTGCTGGTATTTTCAAATTAAGTTATCTATATTCGGTATCCCTTTAAATTCTTCTTCTGGTACCCTTTGTTAAAAATGGTTAAGGTTGCCCCGGTGAAACGACAACATCGTTTACCATGTTTGTTAAAGTTAAGTCATCTGTATTTATTGATGCCTTACGGTTGCAGTTTTTTGCACCGGTCGGGCAGTCTCTTCGTGGCATACTAAGAGATGACAGTGGTATTATATGCCGTACCATGGAAAAGAAAATTCACAAAGAAAAAGAAGAACTAACCTGGGAGGGGCTTAACGACCTTCCTTATGGCCGATATACATTGGAACTTACACACGGAGAAGATCAAATGAAAATGGACCTGGTAAAGCGTATTTAACTGCTTTCCAGCAGTGCAATGCACCTGTCTATTTCTCTGATATAAGCATTGATCTTTTTTTCAAATTCTTTTTTCTCTGGCTCACTCATATCACCTGTTCCTGCTTTGAGTATACCTACCTGTTGTTTCAATTCTTCTGCTATTTGCTGCTGAGCCCGGGCTTTCTCCTTTTCTACCGCCAGCTCTTCTTTCAGCCTGCTGTTTTCCTTTTGAAGGGAAGCATACTGTTTCAGTATCAACTGGAGTTTTTCCTGTATTCTCTTAAGTTGCTGTTCCATATAAGATTTGCCGTTGCCGGCAGGCGGTGTTTATTGCTTCCTGATCTCCGCCTGTAGATCTTTTTCCAGTACTGCCATGATTTTGTTCATCCAGCCGTCAATTTCTTTGTCGGTCAGCGTTTTTTCTTCATCCCGGAAAGTAAAATTAACAGCCATGGATTTTTTACCGGTCCCCAATTTTTCACTTTCGAAAATATCAAACAGTTTTATTTCCTGCAGTTTACTGATCCGGATCTTTTGAACACTTTGTTTTACATTCTCCCAGGCAAGTCCCCTGTCTACAATCATAGCAAGATCCCTTTGTACTGCGGGAAAGCGGGGCAAATCTTTAACTGCCTTTGTCTGCCCGGCAGCAATGCCGGAAAGCATTTCCCAGTTCAGGCTTGCAAAGAATACCGGTTGTTTTATGCCGAATTTCTCCAGCATTACTTTCTTTACTTCACCGGCTCCGGCAACAATTTGGCCGTTGATTTTATAAACAATATGGTTATTGAGTTTATCAACAGCAAGTAGTTCAGGAGCTTCTGTTTCAATTCCCAGTGAACTGAAAATTGCTTCCACAATACCTTTCAGTAAATAAAAGTCTGTGGCTGCAGCTTTTTGTCTCCAGGTGTCTTCTTGGTTATTGCCCGTAATTACCAGACATAATTGTTCTTTTTCCTTGTATTTTCCCGGACCTTCCGTACTGTATGCTTTCCCGAATTCAAATAATCGCAGGGAATTGTTCTTGTAATTCAGGTTATGGGCTATTACCGTAAGAGCTGATTCGAACAGTGAATCACGGAGGATATTCAATTCGGCACTCAGGCTGTTGAGCATCTTCACCATGCCATGCCGTTCTTCTTCAGAATAGTAAGAGGCATTGGTGATAGAATTGGTCAGCATTTCATTGAAGCCAATGCCAACAAGGTAGTTGGCGATTTTTTCCCGGTAAATTTCTTTGGAATAATTTTCTTCTACAGCAGGGGTAATAGTGATGGCTTCCGGAATATCAATATTATCCAGTCCGTCGATTCGAACAATCTCTTCCACAATATCAGCCGGAAGGCTGATATCCGGTTTGTGGTAAGGCACAGCTACTCTCAGTTCATCCACACCTTCTTTGAGGATCTCAAATCCCAGGCTGGTAAGAATATTTTTAACAGCATCCGGGTGATAATTCTTGCCGCTCAGCTTTTTGATATAATGCCATTTAACAGCTACTTCTGTTTTTTCTTTTTTGGCCGGGTATACATCAATGATGTCGGATGAAATTTCGCCGCCGCAAATTTCCTTGATCAGTATAGCGGCTCTTTTCAATACTTGCACGGTGGCCGAGATATCTGTTCCTTTTTCAAAACGGCTGGCTGCATCGGTGCGTAACCCATGCCTGAATGATGTTTTACGAAGGGTTATGCCATCAAAGCAGGCACTTTCCAGGAAAATATTTTTTGTCTTTTCGGTAACACCGCTGTGTAATCCGCCGAAAACACCGGCTATACACATGCCTTCCTTTTCATCACAGATCATCAGGTCATCAGCACTCAGTGTTCTTTCTTTTTCATCCAGGGTTACAAACTTGCTGCCCCCGGGAAGAAATTTTACTATGATCTTACGTCCATAAATGGCATCAGCATCAAATGCATGGAGTGGTTGCCCTGTTTCATGCTGTATAAAGTTGGTGATGTCAACTATATTATTGATAGGCCTGAGGCCGATTGCTTTTAACTTTTGCTGCAACCAGATGGGTGATTCTTTAATGGTTACATTATCTATGCTTACTCCTGAATAACGGGGACAGGCTGATTCGTTTTCCACTTTTACATCCATGATAAAAGCAGTACTGTCCACCTTAAAATGGTTGGTTTGCGGCAGCTTCGGTTTTATTTCTTTTTTATCATGGTGTGAGAGATAAGCACACACATCCCTTGCTACACCCCAATGGCTCATGGCATCCATACGGTTGGGGGTAAGGCCAATTTCATAAATAATGTCATCGTATGGCTGAAAATAATCGGCAGCCGGTTTTCCGATGGTTACATCTGCCGGTAATACCAGGATGCCATCGTGTGAGGTGCCAAGTCCAATTTCATCTTCTGCGCATATCATTCCATAGCTTTCTATACTTCTGATCTTTGCCACTTTCATCGTCAATGGGTCTCCTGTGGCAGGGAATATTGTTGTACCTACAGGGGCTACTACCACTTTCTGACCGGCAGCAACATTTGGTGCGCCGCAAACGATCTGCAAGGGTTCTCCGTTGCCGATATTCACTTTTGTTAAAGTCAGTTTATCGGCATTCGGATGTTTTTCAGTGCTGAGGACTTCCCCGATAACCAGTCCTTTTAAACCACCTTTGATTTCCTGGTAAGTATGCATGCTTTCCACCTCCAGGCCAATAGAGGTAAGTATACGGCTCAATCTTTCAGGTTCTACAGTTACAGGCAGGTATTCACTCAGCCATTTATAAGAAATCGTCATGCCGCAAAGATAAGTTTCAGCAGCCAACTACATCCGGTAGCATATGGCATTAATATTCATGCCGGCCCCCACGGAAGCAAATAGAATAATATCACCTTTATTCAATGCATGGTGGTCCCAATAGCCTTTAATTACCATATTAAAGAGGGTGGGAATGGTGGCTACAGAACTGTTGCCCAGTTTATGGATATTCATCGGCATTACATGTTCAGGGATATCTTTTACCCCGTAGAGTTTGTAAAGGCGTTTTATAATGGCCTCATCCATTTTTTCATTGGCCTGGTGAATGAATATTTTTTTCACATCTGTAATGGGAATTCCGGCTTTATCGATACAATCTTTCATGGCCAGCGGCACATGCTGAAGTGCATATTCGTAGATCTTTCTTCCTTTCATTTTGATGTAGCGGATACGGGGGTCTGATCCCGGAAAATTGCTTTTGCCGAGGTAGAGATAATAAGTTTCATCGAGGCAGTGGCTTTGCACACTCCAGGAAATAACTCCGCTTTCGCCATCTTCTTTCCACTCAACCACTGAAGCACCGGCACCGTCAGAAAAAATCATGCTGTCCCGGTCATAAAGGTCCAGTACACGGCTTAATGTTTCTGTTCCGATTACCAATGCTTTTTTGGCTACACCTGCCTTAAAAAATGAGTCTGCTTGTATTACACCTTGTACCCACCCCGGGCAACCAAACAGAATGTCATAAGCCACACAGCCGGGATTTTTAATTCCCAATCCATGTTTTACTCTTGCCGCCAATGCTGGCAGCACATCGGTCTGTATACTGTGCTTCAGCACATTGCCAAAATTGTGTGCCACAATCAACTGATCAAGTTCCTCTGCATTGATGCCGCTTTCCTCAATGGCTTTGCTGGCAGCCAGAATGGCCATATCAGATGCATTCATATCGTCAGTGGCATATCTGCGTTCTTCTATACCGGTAATGTCCCGGAATTTTTCCACTACTTCTTGCGGGGCAGCATCTATCCGCTGGTTGTCCTCACTATAAAAGTCATGAACGGTAAAATCACGGTTTGTTTTGATGATATCAGGTATGTAACATCCGGTGCCCGTGATAACGGTCTTCTTGCTCATACTATCTGGCGTTAAGGGATTGATAAAAATAGGCAGGCAATCGGTCTAAAGGTAAGCAGTATTGCCGCTAACACCTGTTTGCATATTGATTTTTTTTACTGTTAACTTCCCTTTTTATTGCAGCATGAAACTTACATCCTTCATCATCATAGGAGCAATTTTACTTTCGCTGATTCCGGCTAGTATGCTATATACCTGGCTTAAAACCCGTTTGAAGCCCGGGGGCTCATTGATAGGACTTATTTATTTTTTGCTGGCAGTTTTTGCGCTGGTTTTCCTTTATACTTTTTTGTTGGTTTTTCTTATCAAGTTGTTGTTTCCCCGTGCTTGAGGAGAAGTTCCTATTTTTACCGCCACAAAATCAACTGTTATGGCCAACAACTTACTGAAAGGGAAAAAGGGGATCATTTTTGGAGCCCTTGATGAAAAATCCATTGCCTGGAAAACTGCTTTACGTTGTTATGAAGAAGGTGCCCAGATTGTACTGACCAACGCACCGGTAGCACTCAGGATGGGTGAAATTAACAAGCTTGCTGAAACCTGCGGGAACGCCCCGGTAATAGGCGCTGATGTTACCAATATGGAGGACCTGAAGAACCTCTTTGAAAAATCTATAGAGCATTTCGGGGGAAAAATTGACTTTGTTTTGCATTCAATCGGAATGAGCCTGAATGTGCGCAAAGGCAAGCATTACACTGAAATGAATTATGAATGGAATCAAAAGACACTGGATATTTCAGCTATGAGCCTCCACCGGGTGCTGCGCACTGCATGGGATATGGACGCATTGAATGAATGGGGTAGTGTAGTAGCATTAAGTTATATAGCTGCGCAAAGAGTATTTCCGGATTACAATGAAATGGCTGACGCCAAAGCCCTGCTTGAAAGTGTGACCAGGAGTTTTGGTTACCATTACGGCGTAAAAAGAAAAGTGAGGGTAAATACCATTTCACAATCACCTACCCGAACCACAGCCGGCAGTGGCGTAAAAGGGTTCGACGGGTTCATCAATTATGCAGAAGCCATGAGCCCTCTGGGTAATGCTACTGCTGAAGATTGCGCCAGCTATTGTGTAACCCTTTTCAGTGATCTTACCCGGTATGTAACCATGCAGAACCTCTTTCACGATGGTGGATTTAGTTTTACCGGAGTTACAGCCGGAGTAATTGATAAAATGGAAAGCTGATTTTGCAGGCAGATAATAATGTGAAAGCCGCTGATTCCAGCGGCTTTCTTATATAATTTAGTGTAACCTGCGGTCAGTATTCATCTTCATTAAAAAGGAAGTCGTCCTGCGTAGGATAATCAGGCCAGATGTCTTCGATGGTTTCATACACATCTCCTTCATCTTCCAGTTCCTGCAGGTTTTCCACTACTTCAATAGGGGCACCACTACGGATAGCATAATCAATCAGCTCATCTTTTGTGGCCGGCCATGGCGCATCTTCAAGGTACGAGGCTAGTTCTAATGTCCAAAACATCTTCTCCGGGTTTAATCTTTGAGAATCCCGCCTGCCATTTGGCAGGAAGGTTTTCGTTTCTAAAATCGGGGGGTACTACCCCCTAATTTTCCGCAAAAGTAGTTTTATTAACGAATTTTCCAAATCCTTAGTTGTACGGGCTTTTTTGAATGATTTCTTAAAAATGACCGGCTTGTTGTGTTATTGTTTTTTGCTGCTGCTTTCTTTTAAGGATATTTGATTCAAATAATAGTGGTTGGCAGCATGATATCGGGTAAAAATATTCATAAACGTTATGGCAGTATCGAGGTGTTGAAGGGTGTGGACCTCGACATAAACAAGGGAGAAGTAGTTGCCATAGTGGGTCCCTCAGGTTCAGGTAAAAGTACTTTGTTGCACATTTTGGGCACATTAGATAAGGCTGATCTGGGAGTGATAACTATGAACAATACTGCTTTGTCGGGGCTCAGCGGTAAGAAATTAGCTGCTTTTCGTAACAGGCATATAGGTTTTGTTTTCCAGTTTCATCACCTGCTGCCGGAGTTTACAGCGTTGGAAAATGTTTGTATTCCCGGATGGCTGGCCGGACGAAAAAAGAAAGAAGTGGAGCAAAATGCCCGTGAATTACTGGAAATGCTGGGGCTTGCGCATCGTTTGCAAAATAAGCCTGGTGAGATGAGTGGGGGAGAACAACAAAGAGTGGCTGTGGCCCGTGCACTGATCAATAAGCCGGATATTGTTTTTGCGGATGAGCCCACAGGCAACCTCGATTCAGCCAATGCAAAAGAGCTTCACCGGTTGTTTTTTGACCTTCGGGAAAAATTTCATCAGACCTTTCTGATCGTAACGCACAATGAAGAATTGGCCCGATTAAGCGACAGGGTATTATATATGAAAGATGGCAAAATTTCAGATAAATCGGATCGATGACTCAGCTTGTTAAAGCCGGGGTTTCCAGGGAATTTCAGGCACATTCAGTTGTTGGCCGCTATAGCGACTGAGAACAAAAAGGTAATCACTTAACCTGTTGAGGTATTTCAATATGATCTGATCTACTTCAAGGCTTTCCAGTTCCAGTTTTACACAACACCTTTCAGCCCGGCGGCAAATGCAGCGGGCAATATGTAAATGGGCAACTGTAGGATGCCCACCCGGAAGGATAAAATTTTTCATAGGCGGCATTTCAGTATCCATCCTGTCTATTTCTTTTTCCAGCAGTAAAATATCTTCATCTTTCAAATCGGGTAGCCGCATCCTGGGTTCTTTAATGGGGTCGCAGGCCAGCGAAGAGCCAATAGTAAAAAGCCGGTCCTGTATTTCACGAAGGAGATGCTTATTATGTTTGTCTGTTAACATATCAGCACATAATCCGATATATGAATTCAGTTCATCAATCGTTCCATATGCTTCAATTCTCATATGAGATTTTGGAACCTTGGTGCCGCCAATAAGGGAAGTAGTTCCTTTATCGCCTGTTTTTGTGTAAATCTTAGTTGCCATTTATCATTAAACCTTAAATAGAATATGAGTAACAAACAAAATCAGAATCGGTTGAACAGGACAATAAATACTTTCAGGTTAATGGTGAACAATTACTTTTTCATTCTTTTTATCGCTTTCAATTAAGCCATCCCTCAACCTTACAATACGGCGGGCATGATTGGCAATATCTTCCTCATGCGTTACAATTACAATAGTATTCCCGCCATTAAAAATTTGGTCAAATATCTCCATTATCTCGTAGGAGGTTTTGGTGTCCAGGTTGCCTGTGGGCTCATCCGCCAAAATGATGGCCGGATCATTGACGAGGGCCCTTGCAATGGCTACCCGCTGGCATTGGCCTCCTGATAATTCATTGGGGCGGTGATGGCTTCGGTCTGTGAGGTTGACCATTTCCAGCACATGCATGGCTTTTTCATTGCGTTGTTTTTTGCTCATGCCTGCATATACCAGCGGCAGGGCTACATTTTCGGCAGCAGTAAGCCTGGGCAGCAAATTGAATTGCTGGAAAACAAAACCAATTTCTTTATTGCGAACCTCGGCCAGCGCATTGTCCTGCATTTCACTCACATCATGATTGTTGAGTATATATGTACCTGATGTGGGGGTATCAAGGCAACCAATAATGTTCATGAGGGTACTTTTACCGGAGCCGGAAGGTCCCATTAAAGCCACATATTCGTTTTTGTAAATATCCAGCGACAGGCCCTTGAGCACTTCCAGCTCATTCTTGCCCATAAAATAGCTTTTACGGATATTTTCCAGGTGTATGATACTCCCCAGACCTGAATAAGGATTATCCACAGCTTCACTTTTCGGAACAAGATTCATAAAACGTACTTAAAAATATTAGTCTGCTCTTTTTTCATCTTTAGATGCCATAGTAATAACTTTTGGCACTTTAAAAAACTGTTTGTCATGCAATGGCGCATTTTTTAATGCTTCGTCCCTGCTTACAGAGCCTTTTATTTCATCTTCTCTGAACACATTCTCTTCTTCACTCATAAAAAGAAGGGGTTCTGTGCCATCAAGGTTCAGTTCGTTCAGTTTCTCAACAAAAGAAATCATATTCTGCAAGTCATTTTTTATCTCTTTTTTTTCAATGTCATTGAACTGAAGCCGGGACAGGTGGGCCAGTTTGTCAACCACTGCATCATTAACTATCATGGCACAAAGATAGTTGGAAATATAAGGTCCGAGATCGGACATGTTACTACGTATTTCATTTTCTTATCTTCGCCGCCTTATGAGCAAGCCGAAAGAAACGTTACCTGCCGGCAGGCAGGTTGTAATGAGTGGTATTCGCCCCACCGGTTTTTTGCACCTGGGCAATTACTTTGGTGCAGTAAGGAATTATGTGCGGATGCAGGAAGAATTTGAGTGTTACTTTATGGTAGCCGATCTCCATTCTCTTACCACACACCCGGATACAAAGGAGTTAAAGGAAAACGTTCACCGGGTTTTGTCAGAAAATATAGCCTGTGGCCTCGATCCGGAAAAAGTTGCTTTGTACTGCCAAAGCCATATTCATGAAACGTCTGAGCTATACCTCTATCTTAATATGCTCGCCTATAAAGGTGAGTTGGAGAAAACCGTAACTTTTAAAGATAAAGCCCGTCAGCACCCGGATAATGTAAATGCAGGGCTGCTAACATACCCGGTACTGCAAACTGCCGATATAATTTTGCACAGGGCCAGCTATGTACCCGTTGGAAAGGATCAGGAACAACACCTGGAAATGGCCAGGAATTTCGCCAACCGGTTTAATCACCGTTATGGAGAAGTGTTCCCGGAGCCTGTGGCCTTCAATTATGGGGATGACCTGGTAAAAGTACCCAGCCTGGATGGCGCCGGTAAAATGAGTAAAAGCGAAAATCAATATGCTACGCTCTACCTGTCCGATGACGATGAATTGATCCGTAAAAAAGTAATGAAAGCCAAAACGGACAGCGGCCCAACGCAACCCAACTCCCCGAAACCGGATTATATTGAAAATATTTTTTTGCTGCTGAAACTGGTGAGTGCCCCGGATGTTGTGCAGCAGTTTGAAGAAAATTATAATAATTGCAGCATCCGCTATGGCGATTTAAAAAAACAGCTGGCAGAAGACATGGTTCGGTTCATAACACCGATCCGTGAAAAAGCTACAGCCATACGTAATGATGAACGCTACCTGAAGCAGGTTATGGAAATGGGGGCCGAAAAAGCCCGGAAAAGCGCCGGAGCCACTATGGTGCTGGTGCGGCAGGCAATGGGGTTGAATTATTTTTAATGGCCGGATGGCTGTAACAGAAATTACACTACTTTTAAGACACATGAATTAAAACCCTTAACCCCGTTTTTATGAACAAAAAAACTATTTACGGAATTCTGGGACTGCTTGCCCTGGTGGCAGCTGTTGCAATGAAAGTGGTGGGAAAACAATCCTCTCACTTGTCCGAGTTGCAGGAATTCTGGTGGTATCCGTTACCCATCGCATTTCTTTGTTTGCTGGGTGCGGTTGCACCTGATAAAAGGAAGCGTTAATTTTTACGGGCAAAGAAGAAAATCAAGTTTTTTACAATGGCAAAAGCGAAGACAAAACCAAAACATATAGCCGTAGCAGGCAATATCGGAGCCGGCAAAACCACCCTTACGGAAATGCTGAGCAAGCATTACAAATGGATACCCAACTTCGAGGATGTTGATCATAATCCTTACCTCATGGATTTTTACGAAGACATGCCCCGATGGAGTTTTAACCTGCAGATTTATTTTCTGAACAGCCGTCTTCGCCAGCTGGTAGAAATTCAAAAAGGAACGGAAACCGTAATCCAGGACCGAACCATTTACGAGGATGCCAACATCTTTGCCCCCAACCTGCATGAAATGGGCCTGATGAGCAAAAGAGACTTTGATAACTATTATCATTTCTTTCAAACCCTGAAAACTCTGGTGCAGCCACCGGACCTGCTCATTTATCTGAACGCCTCTGTACCAACACTTGTAGGCCAGATTCAAAAAAGGGGCAGGGAATACGAAGAAAATATCAGGCTCGATTACCTCAAAAAGCTGAATGAATACTACAATAAATGGATAGGGGAGTACAAAGAAGGCAAACTGCTTGTTATTGATGTAGATAAAAACAAATTTGCAGAAAGGGATGAGGATTTTGGGGACATTATCCGTAAAGTGGATGCAGAGTTGTACGGGCTTTTTTAGTAAGCTGAAAAGCTCTTATATTCATCAAGTAGCTGAAGGATCTTTTTTAACCACTCAGCCTGTTTTTCCTTGTTAATACTGTGGTTGGTTACCCGGTCGTAATCATTCTGCATTTTCTCTTTTTCATTTATGACATCCTCGTATATCTTATCCAGGTCTTTTTGAAAAGTCTTTTTGTTGAATGTATACTCACTCATCTTTTTGTGCAGTTTACGGGCAAAGATCTCCGCAATATCAAAGTGCCCCTGTTCGTGTGCAAGAATGTAATCGGACCGGTGTAAAACCCATGATTTTGTCCTTGAAAATTTACACCCAATCTTATAGCTGAATCCTTCAGATGAAATGTTGTATGAAATAGTAAGAACAGATGCTGTTGAAGCGGCGGCATCAGACTGTTTATCAGGTGCGGCTTTGTAATCTGCCCATGTTAATCTCTTTTCTGCATGCCAGGACAGTAAGTCTTCGTCAGCAAATTGCGCCTTTGCCAGTGATGGAACTACAAAAATGAGAATGGAAAAGACAAGCGGGAACCTCATATACTACAATCAACGGTATGTCGGCTGATTTGTTTTATTAGTTGTTTAAAACAGCGTTAAAAAAAGCCCCTGTTGAAAGCAGGGGCTATCAAGAAACTTTATAACAATATTTATACTCTTGGTGCGGCTGCCAATATATCCTCAGAAACACCCGAAGCATATTTTTCGAAATTCTTTATAAATAAGCCGGCAAGGTATTTTGCCTTTTCATCATAAGCTTCTTTATCTTTCCAGGTGTGGCGTGGGTGCAATACTTCTGTGGGTACACCCGGGCATTCTGATGGAATGGCCACGCCAAATACAGGATCATTATCGAACGATACATCATTCAATTTGCCTTCCAGTGCAGCCGTAATCATGGCCCTTGTAAATTTCAGTTTCATACGGGTACCGGTGCCATACGGGCCACCTGTCCAGCCAGTATTCACCATCCAAACATTCACATTGTGCTTTTGCATTTTATCTCCCAGCATTTGTGCATATTTCCCCGGATGAAGGGGAAGAAACGGCGCACCAAAACAAGCACTAAAGGTGGGCTTAGGTTCTGTAACTCCTGCTTCTGTACCGGCTACTTTGGCTGTATACCCCGAAATGAACTGGTACATCGCCTGCCCGGGTGTTAATTTCGAAACCGGGGGCAATACACCAAATGCATCACAGGTTAAAAAGAAGATATTCTTAGGCAGGTTACCTATGGAAGGTTCCTGTGCGTTACTGATAAAGTGTAGCGGGTAAGATACCCTGGTA
>DASUDW010000356.1:0-6740 GCA_036275415.1 Chitinophagaceae bacterium
ATGTATGTGATGGCCGGTTTACTGGTGATAGGGTTGATCTGTAACCTTTCAATTAAGGCGGTAAATCCAAAACACCATTTTAAGGACGAAAAGAAATAATCTATTTGTAAAGAAGCAAATTATAAATACACCTGCAATTGCAGCAGGAATTCAGCCTTTGTACCATCCTTCAGCCGCTGGCCGCTGCGCAGGTAATAAACCGGTCTTGTACTGTATTGTGCTGTGATCTTGGCATTATGCCCGTCAATGAAAAAGTTGCTGCCCGCATCAAAATAGCTGCCCCCTTCATCGAGGATTTCAAAGTTTTTATACGTATAGGCAGCAAACGGCTGTACCCTCACTTTGTTGGATTTGCCTTTAGGCAATAAAAATCCGGCCTGGGTATAAAAGATCTTTCCGGTACCAACAAACATACGGGCATCACCGGGGCCGTTGATAGTACGGTCTGCAACGGGCATGGCCGGATCAAAACCGGTGGATGTATTCATAATACCTAAAGTTCTCCAATAATTGGGGCCGAAATTATAATTGTAAAAAACGCTGTAGGCAGTTACCGCCATATTCTTGGTTTTATTTCCCACCGGCAGATCGGCAAATACATCCAGCCCGAAAAGATTGATAGCATGTTTTTTTACAACACCGCTAGCATCCACACTTTTGGTAGCATCACTGTTGTGGTAAAATCCCGCCCCGATATTGAATACTTTCTTTGTACCCATATAAGTGCCTACCCTGAAAGGAAGAATATTGGCTTCCTGGTCGAAGAACTGGTAATCATAATAACCTTGTATGGAGGCTTTGGCATCTCCGTTATTATCTGTGGCCACCCTACCCTTCCAGGTGTCGAATGCAGGAGTGTTATTGGTGGCAAATGGTTTATTGACAGCGGTAGAATAATTTAATTTTCCCAGTTTTCCTTTTACATAAAAACCGAATTGCCGCATGAACTGATCACTCACTTCAATCAACGGCCAGTTAAAAATCGGCGCATCAATCGCCAGGAAGTTCAAAGTACTGGCACTGGTCATGCGGCTGATGCCGAGCCAGTAATGTAAGCCACCGCCAAAATAAAGATTGTATTTATTGGCTTTGCCTGTTTTGGCATCTTTGGCCGGAACAATCGCATATTCGTTCCACACATCATGAAAAAATAGTTGCGGCTTTTTACCTGCACCGGAAGGCCCTGTACCTGTTGACCCAAATCCGCCACCGGAGGCAAAGGTCTGGTTATTGATACCTATATGCCCCAGTATCAGGTAGCGGGGTGATAACTGTGCGTAAGTGATGACCCGTAAGCGCCGGGCACCAATATCCCAGGTATTGTTTTTTACCTCCCCATTGACAACAGAGCCGGGATTGTTTTGCTGGCTGCGCAACCAGATTTGCCCCCAGTTGATAAAGCGGATAAAACGGGTACCTTCCTGGTTGAGATTAATTTTTATACCTGCTCCGTATTCCGGAGAGCCCTGCGCTGCAATAATGAGAGGTAGTAAAATAAGGATAGATAGTGGGACAAATTTATATACTTGCAGTCTTGTATTTGCCCTTATATTCCGGCTCATAACATTTAGTTTGGATAAAAATAAAAAAGCCGCTTATTGGGCCATATGATTTATTACAGACCCAAGTATGATTTTTTGTAAGGATCATTAAACAGGTGTCAAGCGGACTTCGCTTACTGAAGTATGTACGTTATACCACCGATATTTTGACGAAAGGGGCCTGACTTTAGAGAGCCGCCATAGCCAACCTGGTCAACCGATGTATACCAGACATAAGGCTGGTTGCCGATCGATTTTATTTTTCCCCGTATAAGGCGGTCATCAAATGACGAGTAATAGGCAATGCCGGTACTGCCCACAGACTTTATCTTTCCCCTTAAAGATTCATTTTCAAATGAAGCATAAAAATCAATAAACAGGTTTCCGATTGATTTTATTTTTCCCCTGAGCTGTTTATCATAAAAGTTATTGTAGTAATCAAAAAACTGACGGCCGATTGATCGTATCTTACCTCTCCTTTCTTCTGACTCGTAATAATCGTAATAAGTAATAACTGCAGAACCAATGCTCTTCAATTTACCTCTTGATAAGGAATCACCATCCTGTCCGTAATATTCAACCCTTCCCGGATAAGGTTGCAGCCTGGGGGCATAATAATTTGAGTTACGATAAGAACTTTCCTCTGTGCCCCATTCCATAATGGTGCCCTGGTCGTTGATGCGGATAAGCAATGTCCTGTCGGTAATCAGGGAAAGATAGGCCAGCGTACTGCCGTTGGTAAAGGCTACCTGCGCCAGTTCTTGTGCTATTGATGTAAGACTGAAAGTGAATAACAAGACGGGTAACAGTAATTTCTTCATCATGTACATAAAGGTAAGAATATTATGGTAGGCTGCCAGTAGCAGTCAGTTTTTACTTTACTTTGTCGGCATGAAGAAAATGATTTTATTGATATCCCTTTTCATCGCAGGTATTATACATGCCCAGCAGGTTACGGTTTCTAAAAATATCCGGAAAGCCATGAACAATATTGATACGGGTATCATACGTTCACATATTGCCTGGCTGGCAGATGATAAACTGAAAGGAAGACTGCCGGGAACTGAAGGTTACCAGATGGCTGTTGATTATGTAACAGAGCAATATCGTCAACTGGGACTTGCCCCGGGCGGCGACAATGGAACTTTCCTGCAAAACCTGGTTATCCGTAAATCTGTGCTGCTGAATTCTTCTGTAAATGTGTTGCTCACCGATTTCTCCGGCAACACCGATACGCTGGAATTTCTAAAAGATGTTACCCCGGTACCCCATCCGTTAAAAACATCCTCTTATGCAAAGGGACAAATAGTTTTTGCTGGCTATGGCATTGAAATTCCCGGCGGCTACAGCGATTATAAAAACATTGATCCCGGGGGCAAAATACTGGTCATTGTTTCCGGTGCGCCGGATGGATTACACTCCACCCTTACAGCTCATTTTTCCAACATGGGGAATAAAATCAACACCGCCCGGAAAAAAGGGGCAGTTGGTGTAATACTGATCAACCTTAACCCGAGACCCGGTACTTCACCGTCCGCTACCATTCAAACAAATGTTTCCATGAATCCCGGGAAGATAGCGGCATTTGGCCGCGGATTTACCGGTAACCTTCCGGTAGCCCTCAACAGTAACAGGGCAATCCTGAGCCGGTTGTTATTACAAAGCGGTAAAAAAATGGAAACAGTCCTCTCGCAACTAAAACAGGGAATTCCCTCTTCTTTTGAATTATCGCTCCGGCTGTCTGTTCATTATGAAACAACCCATACTGATTTTGAAAGTCAGAATGTGGTTGCTGTAATTCCGGGCTCAGATAAAGAATTGAAAAATGAATACGTAGTTCATTCCGCCCACCTGGATCATGTGGGAATTGGCAGAGCTGTAAACGGAGATTCTATTTACAACGGGGCACACGATAATGCTTCCGGCGTGGCATCCTTATTGGAAATTGCCCGTATTTATAAGGCCTCCGGTGCAAAGCCGAAACGATCGGTTTTGATTGTAATGGTTACAGGAGAAGAGATGGGCCTGATCGGTTCTTCTTATTTTGCTGCCAATCCTACCGTTCCAAAAGGTTCTGTCGTAGCCAACATAAATACCGATATGCCAACGGTTATCGCACCGTTGCTTTCTATTGTCCCACTGGGCGCCGAACACAGCAGCCTGATAAAAAATGTTGAATTTGCTGCAAAAGAATTGGGCCTGGAAATAGAAGATGATCCTGAACCAAATGAAAACCGTTTTATCCGAAGTGATCAATACAGTTTTGTAATAAATGGCATCCCCGCCTTGCATATCAAGTATGGCACCAAAACAAACATTCCCGGATTTGACCTCGTAGAGTTTGTAAAAAAATGGCGGGCAAAATACTATCATCAGTCCGCCGATGGCATGGATGGTATTTTTAATTTTGCTGCGGCAAAAACGTATGTACAACTGAATTTTTTGGTCAGTTATTCTATTGCCCAGACAAACCAACGACCTGCCTGGAATAAAGGCGACTTGTTTGCTGCAGCAAATGAGTAAGATGTGCATAGTGTAAGTCAACCATTTTCTTCCGTTTTTGTAAATAGAGAATTAAAAACTATCAGCATGCAAAAAATATCAGCTCTGGCAACAATTTGTCTTACCATGGCAGTTTCAACCGGGTGTGCCAATGATAATAGTGATAAAGCCCATAGTGATACATCACAATTGCCTCCGGTGGAAACTGCCAAAGCCAATACCGGGTACAAGCCTGCTTTTGCCGGCCAGACAAGGATAGCCGGGGTAAAAACAACTACTCCCTACCAAACCCAAAAGATTGCTGAAAAACTGGGAAGACCCTGGGCTGTAGTACCAATGCCCGATGGCCGCTTGTTAGTGACGGAAAAAAGCGGCTACATGATGATACTTGACCTGAATGGCAAGCTCATTAAAAAGATTACAGGTTTTCCGGCAGTAGATGACCGTGGACAAGGAGGTATGCTGGATGCGGCATTTGATCCCGATTACACTAAAAACAAAACGATCTATTGGTCCTTTTCAGAAAAGTACGGAGAAGGCAATTTAATGGCTGTAGCTAAAGGACAATTGAATGAAACGGCTGGTAAGATAGATAACCCGGTTGTCATTTTCCGGGCCACTCCTGCCCTCAACAGTACCTTACACTTCGGTTCCCGCCTTGTTTTTGATAAAGACGGTAATTTATTTGTGAGTACCGGGGAAAGATCTATTCTTCCGGGAAGGGCACAGGCACAATTGTTATCATCCGGTCTTGGAAAAATCTTTAAAATAACAAAAGACGGAAAACCAGCCCCTAAAAATCCATTCATCAATCAGCCGGGTGCAATGCCTGAGATCTTTGCGTATGGAATCCGAAATGCACAAAGCCTGGATATACATCCCGTAACTGGCGAATTATGGGAAGCAGAATTTGGCCCGCGGGGCGGAGATGAACTCAATATTATCCGTTCCGGGAAAAACTATGGCTGGCCTGTTATCACTTATGGTATTGAATACAGTGGCAGCAAAATAGGTGAAGCCATTCAACAGAAAAGCGGAATGGAACAACCGGTATATTATTGGGACCCTGTTTTATCCCCCAGCGGCATGACCTTTTATAAAGGCAATGCTATTCCTGAATGGAAGAACAATCTTTTCATTGGCGGTCTCAGCAGTGTACATATTTGCCGGCTGGTAATAGTGAACAACAAAGTTGTGGGAGAAGAAAGATTGCTGACCGATAAATATGAACGCTTCCGGGATGTGGCCTGTTACAATGGCATGTTGTTTACTGTAACAGACGGAGGCAATATGTACAGAATAAGCAAAAAGTAAAAGGAGGTTCATTATCAATTCAATAATAAAGGAATGATTTAAACTTTACATTAGTTTTTATCCGGCTTCATAAAATCACCGTACATTTAATTTCTAAAACTTTTAACCATGATAAAAGAAGCCCTCCTGGGTGAATTTCTGTATGAAGCAGAAAACACCCGTAAACTGTTAAACGCTATTCCTGATTCAGCGCTGGACTACCGCCCCCAACCCCACTTGTGGTCTGTCGGGCAATTAGCTTCTCACATAGCTGAAGTTTACAACTGGTTTGATGGCACTTTTAACCAGGATGTTTTTGATATGGGCAGCTACAAGTATGACAAAGGCGATATCAGCAAGGCATCCAATATTGTCGGCAAGTTTGAAGAAAATTTTGGCAAGGCTAAACAAGTGATGGAGAATATGAACGAAGGTACTATGTTCAATAACTGGCATATGCAGATGGGCGGACAGGACATAATGCCACCGATGCCAAGGGTACAGGTAGTAAGAGGTTTTCTATTCAACCACCTATACCATCACCGGGGAGAATTGGTGGCTCACCTGCGGGCTTCCGGCAATACGGTACCTGGTTTATACGGACCTAATTACGAGGAATCACAGGCAATGCGGGGATAAGCAAAAATAAAATTAAAAGGACCGGTGACAAACTCACCGGTTTTTTATTGCACTATAATTTTTCCGCTGTCGATAAATTGTCCGTCTGCGCTCAGCAGTTTATAAATGAGCAGTCCCGGGGCCAGTCCTGTTATAGTAATCGTGCCGGGCATTTCATCATATGATCGTAGTAGCCTGCCCGTAGCATCAAATAATTGCAGGCGGCTGCTAGCCGGAATGCCTTGTTTGATTACCCAGGTGAGCGGCTGGTTCCTGTTGACCGGATTGGGATAGAAAGCAATGATGCGGTGACCGGTACTAAGTACTGTAATTTGTTCGGAAAAAAGAATTGAACCTGATTTTAATTTAATTCTTGCCCGCCAATAACTGTTACCTGACGGTAAATCACCAGCCAATTGACGATAAATAAATCCTGTATTTGTTTTAATGGCACCAACTATCCGTAGCAATTGTCCTGTGCCGGTAACCTGCTCAAAATATACGGAGTCAACATACGATGGGGCACTCAGTTCCAGCAAAAGATCAAGCAGGTTGCCATCAAGCAGTGTATAGTAAAAAGTGCGGTAAAAACATTTTGTCCCCTGGAAATTAATATTAAACGCCACGCTTCTGGCAGCCGGCAATCCATTACTTAATACCGGCTCTACTGCAAAAACCTGTTGCGGATAAAATGAACGTTTTAAGACGGTAAAAGTATCAGTTACCGTAAATAACGGCTTTAAATAAGGACTGTCAATCAAACCATAGATCCGGTAACCGCTGGCA
>DASUDW010000357.1:0-6918 GCA_036275415.1 Chitinophagaceae bacterium
CCCGGCCGTAAGATGGTATTGGGAAATTCAGGGATATTAATGGCATTCGGATGTATCTGTGTTTCCAGGCAAAGACCGGAAAAGGCCTCATAGGTTGTATTGTTTTTACCTGTTACAGCAGGTATCCACTTGCCGGAGTAAAAATGGATAACCGGGTCTGTAGTAAATACCTGTAATGTGATTTTTTCATCGCCTGATTTTAGTTCTGCAGCAGGCCCTTCCATTGTATCTTTTATGTAGCTTTTATCGTATTCGGCAACCTCATTCAGGCCGTCCCCGATGCGGCGAAAATGTGTAAAGTCGAAAGGGGTTTCTTTTACGGATAATACATTGCCGTTACAGGTGAGGTCTTCCCCCTGTTCCAGCACCGAACCGGCATTGATCTTTAACAGGTGATCCCTGATATCACCCTTGCCGTTATGCAGGTTGAAATAACTATGGTGTGTCAGGTTAACGGCAGTGGGGGCATCCGTTACCGCCGTATACCGGTAACTTAATTCATTGTCATCATTCAATTCAAAACGGATGTCGGCAGTCAGGTTACCGGGAAAACCTTCCTCGCCATCTGCACTGCGATAGCGCAACTGCAAAAAAGCAACAGGTTCACTTCCTGATGCTACCACCTGCCATAGTTTTCTGTCAAAACCAGCATGGCCTCCGTGCAATATATTATTACCGGAGTTTTTGGAGAGCCAATACCTTTTGCCGTCGATGGCAAAACTGGCATCTTTAATGCGGTTGGCATAGCGGCCAACTGCCGCACCAAACCAGGGATAGTTTTTCAAATAGGCTTCTTGCCGGTAATCCGGCATTTTGTCAAACCCCAATACGATATCATTTAAGGTGCCATCCGCCATGGGTACTTTAAACGAAGTGATGATGGCGCCATAATTACTGATCACCACTTCAGTGCCCCGGGAATTTTTTAAGGTAAATAGCCAGACATTCCCTTGCCCCGGTTCGGTAAAGCCATATTGCTGTTCAATTTCCGGCATAATGAAAATTGTAATGTTTTGAGAGAAACTTTTCCAGTTGCTGCAACAAGATAAATTGATTCATCGCCCTGTCAAAATTCTGTTCAGCATATTCAGTGCGGTAATACTTGTCCCCGTTCAGGTAATCAGCCAGGAACCGCAGCGCCTGCATACAGATCATCAGCGGGCCTGCGTAATGGATATTGGCTTTTTCCTCATCCGTCAGCAGGGCATCCAACGGCTCCAGGTAGCCGTCAATAATATTATCATACACCTCTTTGCGGATAATGACCTGTTCCAGTTTATTGCTTTGCTCTTCTTCCGTACTGCTCATCGACCGTATCATATCGCCCAGGTCCGAGAAATAATAACCGGGCATGCTGGTGTCAAAATCTACCGGGCAGATAACCCCCCCGGTATCCTTATGAAAAAGTACATTGCTGATCTTGGCATCATGGTGCATGACCCTTTTGGGATAACGACCAGAGCTTTTCATGGTTTCGAAAAAGCCTTTGTAGTGTTTTCTATGTAAAAGACCATCGGAAAGGCCGGCCGCTTTTTCCTTTCTATCCGGTGCTGCCTTGCGCAAGGCCTCTTCGAATTGATTGAAACGGTAAGCCAGATCATGAAAACCGGGAATGACTTCTTTCAACAGGCTTGTGTCAAAACCGG
The DNA here is from genome assembly GCA_036275415.1 of Chitinophagaceae bacterium. GTDB lineage: Bacteria > Bacteroidota > Bacteroidia > Chitinophagales > Chitinophagaceae > JJ008. Next base: position 1,647 of record DASUDW010000357.1, read on the forward strand.
ATAGTAAGGCTGTAAAACGGGCAAAGGTGCGGGCTGTTTGCCGGGCCTGTTCCGGGCTATGGGCAATGTTGCAGGTGATGCTGTTTTCAATAAACGCAAATGCCCGCCAGTAACCGCCTGCTTCATCCATGTAAAGTGTATCACCCCTTTTGGTATAAAGGGGTTCGGGCATGGTAACAACGGTTTTATCTGCCTGCAAATATTTCCACAGCAACATATAATTATGCTGAATTGCTGCAGGGTCGGGAAAAACAGTGCTGTTTATCTGTTGGATGAAAATGGGCAGAACTCCTTTTTGTTGCACTTTCCAGGAAAGATTAATCAACCCATTGCCTATTTTATCAATAAGCACTTCTGAAAGGTCATTCACCGATTGATTGACCGGCGATATAAACTCTTTAATTATTTTATCAGGAAGCTGAACATCCATGGGCCCATTCATCTTATTTACAATAATGAAAATAATCTTAATGTAGCAGCCAAATGGCTTCAATCGTTTGCGGGATTTATGAGCTAAGAGGATAAAGGAGAAAAGGAGATAAAGAGTGAATGGGTTAAGAGGATAAAGGAGAGAAGGAGATAAAGAGTGAATGGGTTAAGAGGATAAAGGAGAAAAGAAGATAAAGATTGAATGGGTTAAGAGGATGAAGGAGAGAAGGAGGTAAAGAGTGAATGGGCTAAGAGGATGAAGGAGAGAAGGAGGTAAAGAGTGAATGGGTTAAGAGGATGAAGGAGAGAAGGAGGTAAAGAGTGAATGGGCTAAGAGGATGAAGGAGAGAAGGGGGATGAATATTGTCTTTGGTAAATCTCCTTTCCTCTTTTTACTCTTTCAAACTCTTAGCCTAATGTATCCTGTCACCTCTCACTTCGAGGTTTTTGATCACTTCTGTTTCAAACTCCAGCCATTCCTTCCACCGTCTGCGAACTTTTTCTTTATCGATATACGTTTCTGCCAGTTCGATGAACAGGGTATAGTGGCCGGCTTCACTTTCCATAAAACGGCGGTAGAATTTTTGCAAGTATGCATCATTCAGCCCTTCGCTTAACCGCTTGAATCGTTCGCAGCTTCTGGCTTCAATCAGCGCCATGGTCAGCAACTGGTCCAGCATGCGGCCTTCAGCATCTCCGCCTTTTTGCTGAAAACCGATCAGGGCATTTACATACTCGTCTTTTCGTTGCTTGCCCAGTTTCAGGTTCCTTTTCTGCAGTTCAGCCAGCACCAGGCGAAAATGCCCCCATTCCTCACTTACGATGGGGGAAAGTTCCGTCACCAGCTTTTCACACTGGCTGTAGCGCTGGATCAGGGAGATACAGGAAGTGGCTGCTTTTTGCTCGCAATAGGCATGGTCTGTCAGCACTTCTTCCAGCGATTTTTCAGCCAGGTTTACCCACCGGGGGTCGGTGGGCAACTGCAGGCCAAGTATATTTTTGGTGTCCTGGGATAGTTCCATGCCGCAAAAGTAAGTTATGGCCTGAAAATCAGCCTAAACGGGAGAGGCGGCTGCTTAAAAAAACAGGCAGCTTCCTTTTGCTGTTCGCCCGATTCGCCTTACCTTTGCCGCCTTAATATCGAGATGAAAAAAATCGGATGAAAATTAAAAATTAAAAAGATGCCATTAGCAAAAGAAAAAAAAGCTGCTGTTTTAACCACTTACGCCGGATCTTCCACTAACACCGGTTCCATTGAAGGACAAATTGCCCTGCTGACTGAACGTATCAGCCAGATCAGCAGCCACCTCCAGGAAAACAAAAAAGATTTCTCTACACACCGCGGACTGATGCAACTGGTTGGTAAACGTAAGCGTTTGCTCAACTACCTGCAAAAGCATAACCTGACCGGTTATCGTCAGTTGATTGAGAAATTGGGAATCAGGAAATAAAACTACACCCCCAGCCCCTGAAGGGGAGTCAGGAGGAGTCGTTTAGTTCGCAGTTTCTTTTATCAATTGAAGAGATAAACAATAAATGATTTATTCCCGACTTCTCCGGACGTTGGGAATAACTGTTTTTAGGACTATCCGAAAATTTAGTTGCTTTTATGCTCTCCGCCATTGCTCAATAGACCCGATAGCTATCGGGATACCGGAAGATGAACGGAGCGTCGCAACTACAGTTGATAGTAGTAATGCAGCTGGTAAACGAAAGAAATCCTTCAACTTGTTTGAGTGTTCAAAACCTTAAACTTCAAACACTAAACATCAAACTATTTTATGTTACAACAAACTATTCGCAAGACATTTGATATAGGCGATGGCCGTATGGTAACCATCGAAACAGGTCGCCTGGCCCGCCAGGCCGATGGCGCTGTTACAGTAAGCCAGGGCAATTGTATGATTTTGGCCACTGTTGTTGCCAATAAAGAACCCAAAGAGGGACAAAGTTTTTTCCCGCTGTCGGTTGACTACCAGGAGAAATTTGCGGCCGCCGGCCGTATACCCGGTTCTTTCTTCAAGAGAGAAGCGAAACTGAATGACTATGAAGTGCTCACCAGCCGCCTGATCGACAGGGCCCTGCGTCCGCTGTTCCCGGAAGATTATTTATGTGATGTACAGGTGCTGGTTACCCTTATTTCCAGCGACCCTGAAATTATGCCTGATTCGCTGGCTTGCCTGGCGGCTTCTGCTGCACTGGCTGTATCTGATATTCCCATTAAAGAAATTATTTCTGAAGTAAGGGTATCCAGGGTTGACGGCCAGCTAGTGGTGAACCCCACCCGTTCGCAAATGGAAAAGTCGGATATGGACTTCATCATTGCGGCTACCGAAAAGAACCTGATGATGGTGGAAGGGGAGGCGCAGGAGTGCAGTGAGGCTGACCTCGTAAAAGCGCTGGAGGTTGCCCATAACGCCATCCGCATACAGGTAAAGGCACAGGAAGAACTGCGTGACCTGGCCGGTGTAAAAGGTAAAAGAGAATATACCAAACCGGCGACTGACGAGGCATTGAAAGATAAAATCTACGCTTTTGCCCAACAAAAAGTATACGAGGTAGCCAAGGGCGGCCTGAGCAAGCATGAAAGAAGTGACCGTTTTGATGCCATCAAGGAAGAGTTGATGGAGTACCTGAAAAAGGAATACAATGTAGGGGAAGGGGAAAGCCTGCCGGATCTGACCAAGAAACTGGCTTCCACTTACTACGGTGACCTGCAGTACGATGTGGTCAGGGATATGATCCTTGATGAAAAAGTTCGCCTGGATGGCCGTGACCTTGAAACGGTCCGGACGCTGGATATGGAAGTAGATGTATTGCCTTCTCCGCATGGCGCTTCTTTGTTTACAAGAGGTGAAACACAGTCGCTTACAACTGTTACTTTAGGAACTCCTTTAGATGAGTTGCTGGTAGAAAGCGCTGCCAAATCTGTTGATTCCAAATTCTTTTTACATTATAATTTCCCTCCGTTTTCTACCGGTGAAGTGAAAATGATGCGTGGCCAGAGCCGCCGCGAAGTGGGGCATGGAAACCTGGCGCAGCGTTCGCTGAAGCAGATGATGCCGGGGGCTGATTATCCTTACACGGTAAGGGTAGTAAGTGATATCCTGGAGTCAAATGGATCTTCTTCTATGGCTACCGTTTGTGCCGGATCGCTGGCCCTGATGGATGCCGGTGTACCGGTGCCCAAGCATGTAAGCGGTGTGGCCATGGGATTGATCACCAAAGGTGATAAATATGCCATCCTTACAGATATATTAGGGGATGAAGACCACCTCGGTGATATGGACTTTAAAGTAACCGGTACCCGGGATGGTATCTGCGGTGTGCAGATGGACATCAAAGTGGATGGCCTGAAGATGGAAGTGATGCAGCAGGCATTGGATCAGGCAAGGAGGGGACGTTTACACATACTGGATGCCATGTACAACTGCATTCCTGCCGCCCGTGCAGATGTGAAGCCGCATGCACCAAGGATGGTGAAGCTGTTCATTGATAAAGAATTCATCGGTGCCGTAATCGGGCCCGGTGGAAAAGTGATACAGGAAATACAGCGGGAAACAGGTACTACCATTAACCTCGAAGAAGTGAATAACAGGGGTGAGGTAAGTATCTTCAGCGTCAATAAAGAAGGTGTTGACAAAGCGGTTGCCTGGATCAAGGGAATAGTAGCCGTGCCTACAGTAGGTGACACTTATGATGCAACGGTGAAATCCATCATGCCATTCGGCGCTTTCGTGGAGTTTCTCCCGGGCAAGCAGGGACTGGTGCATATCAGCGAAATCAGTTGGAAGCGTCTGGAGACCCTGGAAGGCATCGTAAAAGAAGGCGACCAGATGAAAGTGAAGCTGATTGGAACCGATCCGAAATCCGGCAAGTTCAAGCTTTCCCGCAAGGCCTTAATTCCGAAACCGGAACAAAAGCCGAGGGAAGAGCAAAGGCCCCCGCAGCAGGAAGGATAAACCCCAACCCCTGCCTGACCGGCAGTCAGGCATGCAGGGGAGTAAGCAAAAGATATTATTACAACAAATAGTCCCGTTTTCGGGACTATTTTTCATTTTACATGGTTTAGCTTTTAAAAAGCAAGGACTATTGCAAATACACCAGGGAATAAATACCGGACTTTACTCTTGTTTTACTACCACTGATTAATCTCATACCCGAAGCAGAGTATGGGGCATAAATTGTTTAGGCAAATTTCATTTGCCGGCAATATTTTTTCAGAAATACTTAAACTTTATAAAATGAGTGTAAAAAATTTAGTTGCCCTTTTGGCCATCTGTGTATTTACTATTGCATTTACGGTATTAAATTTTCAAAAGAAACCATGGCCGGTACCTGAAGCAGCAAAGAATAAAAAAAATCCTGTAGCCTCCAATGCTGAATCAATTGCCAATGGTAAAAGTTTATGGAGTACTCATTGCAAGTCATGCCACGGAAGCAAAGGACTGGGAGACGGCTCTAAAGCTGCGCAATTAAATACAGAGCCGGGAGATTTTTCAAAAAATGATTTTCAAGCTCAAACTGATGGTTCAATTTTTTATAAGACATCTGAGGGAAGAGATGATATGCCATCATATAAAAGCAAAATTCCTGATCAAAACGATTTATGGAGTTTGGTAAATTTTATTCGAACTTTTAAAAAAGGGGGCACCGTTGTACCTGTTGCAAAGGATACTTCAAAAAATGTTATCAAGCCTGTAAAAACAGATATACCTCCGGTAAAAAAGGATACGGTGGTAAAGAAGGTAACGACTGTGCCTGCAAAAAACGAAAGCATCCCTTTACAGGAACAATTAAATAATTTGAGAGACCGGGTTGATTCTCTTGAGAAGATAATTCT
>DASUDW010000358.1:0-13439 GCA_036275415.1 Chitinophagaceae bacterium
CTCAGATCAGTATTTACGGAGAGAGTTTTCGTTTTGTATCACCGGTTCGTTTCAAATTTACTGATCCGGTAAAAGGAGAGTTGTATCAGCCTTTGGTGGTGGTGCCGCCCGTTGTCATTATCCCTTCAGAAGACCTGAAGATCAGTTTCAATGAAAAGGAATCCATTAACGGAACTGTATTGATCAGGGGAATGAAAAAAGGTTTTTCCGGAAAGCTAACCGCAATGGATGCAGGTACAAAGAAAACAGCCGATAATGTGTCATTCAGTGTGCCGGACATACAGGTAAATACAAGGAACCAGGCAAATGACCTTAGCTATAAGGCTGTTCCTCCTAAAACTGACCAGGTGATCATCGTAGGAGCAGGAAATGAAAAAGAAGGTGTTTATACATTGGACCGCCATGAGATCAAATATGACCATATTCCCTGGATCAATTATTTTCATGAAGCGGAGGTGGCTATCAAAAAAGTTGACCTGAAGACCTTTAATAAAAAGGTAGGTTATATAACCGGCGCCGGTGATAAAGTGCCGGAGGCGCTGGAACAAATGGGATATGAGGTGACAGTGCTGGGTGATAAGGAACTGGCTAAAAATAACCTGGACAAATTTGACGCTATTATTACCGGTGTCAGGGCTTATAATACGAATGAATGGTTGAATAAGTACTACGACAAACTGATGAAGTATGTGAATGAAGGCGGCAACCTGATTGTGCAGTATAATACCAGTAACCAGATCGGTCCGGTGCGGGCCAAGATTGGGCCTTATGATTTTACCATTACCCGCAACAGGGTAACGGATGAAAATGCAGCCGTTACTTTTTTAAAACCGGAACACCCTGTCTTTAATTTTCCGAATAAAATTACCGCTGATGATTTTCGCGGATGGAGACAGGAACGCAGCATTTATCATGGCAGTGATACCTCCGGTAAAATGGAAAAACTGATTGCGATGGCTGATCCCGGTGAAAAATCAGACGATGGCAGTTTGCTGGTGGCCAAATACGGCAAAGGATATTTTACCTATACAGGCCTGGTGTTTTTCCGGGAATTGCCTGCCGGTGTTCCCGGTGCGTACCGGTTACTCGCTAATATTATTGCGTTAAACAAAAAGAAAGGATTTTAATGCCCAGTTCAAAAACACCCGATGCCAAAAGGGGAGAGATGGCTTTTATTTTTGCCATCGTTCTTGGTTTGGTTTTAGGGATAATGATAAAAAAAGTGAGAATCGGAATTTTAATCGGCCTCATATTAGGTATTGTAATATTATTGACAGGCTGGCTTAGGACCAACCGCAGATAATTGTATGACACAACCGGAAAACGATAATGCGCCATTCTTTAAAAGCTGGACAGGCTGGTACATTTTTGTACTGGTTTTCTTATTGATACTAATTACCATTTTTTATCTCATCACCAAACGATTTGCATGAGCCAGCTGGATTGGATAGTATTAGTGGTAACGCTGCTGGCGATTGTAGCTTATGGTTTGTATAAAAGCCGCACTACCCACAACCTGGAGGGTTATTTTCTTTCCAACAGGAGTTTGCCCTGGGGCCTTGTACTGTTAAGCATCATGGGTACACAGGCAAGTGCCATTACTTTTTTATCAGCACCGGGCCAGGCCTATACCGATGGTATGCGGTTTGTGCAGTATTATTTTGGCATCCCGCTGGCCATGGTGGTCATTTGTATTTTTTTCGTTCCGATTTTCCGGGGATTGAAAGTATATACGGCCTATGAATTTTTAGAAAAAAGGTTCGATGGCAAAACCCGGACCCTTACTTCATTTCTTTTTTTATTACAACGTGGATTATCTACCGGTATCAGTGTCTTTGCACCATCGATCATCCTTTCTTCTCTATTAGGCTGGGATATTATCTGGACCAACCTGTTTATGGGCGGTTTGCTGATCATCTATACCATGACCGGCGGCGCAAAGGCAGTTGCATACACCCAGCAATTGCAACTGATCATTGTCTTTGTGGGTATGTTCCTGGCGGCATATATGGTAGTGCATATGCTGCCCGCTAAAGTCGGTTTTACCGATGCACTGGAGGTAGGGGGTAAGATGGGCAAACTGAATGTCATTACAACGGGTATTTCCGGGAAAGGCTTTAACTGGAGCGACCAGTATAATTTACTCAGCGGCATCATTGGCGGTTTTTTCCTGGCCCTGTCTTATTTCGGTACCGACCAAAGCCAGGTGGGCCGCTACCTTACCGCCAAATCGTTGAAAGAAAGCCGGATGGGCCTGCTGATGAACGGTATTGTAAAAGTGCCGATGCAGTTCCTCATTTTACTGATTGGTGTATTGGTATTTACTTTTTACCAGTTCAACAATGCACCCATATTCTTCAACGATGTGCAGGTGCGTAAACTGGAACAATCGGCGTATAAAGATTCTTTTGCATTGGTAAAAACAAAATACGACTCAATCAACATTGCCAAGCAGCAAAGGGTAGTAGCTTATACCGATGCCAATCATGCCGGAAATAAAATACAGGCTGAGACGGAATTGCAGTTGCTCAGCAGTTTGCAAAAGCAATCTGATCAGTTAAGAGGAAAGGTCAAAACCTGGCTCAACGAAAAGGTCCCCGGGGGTGACGGCAATGATACCAATTATATTTTCCTTCGTTTTGTAGTGGATAACCTTCCTGTAGGACTGGTGGGCTTATTGATCGCTATTATCTTCCTGGCATCCTGGGGAAGTATTGCCGCTGCCATCAATTCACTGGCTTCCTGCTCCATGGTGGACTTTCACCGCCGCTTTACCAAAAAGAAAGAATCAGGCGAAGATGAATACCAGTTATCCAAATGGTATACCCTGGGCTGGGGTATCTTTTGCATCATTGTGGCCATGTTTACCTATAATATCGGTAACAGCCTGATTGAAGCAGTGAATGTACTGGGTTCTCTTTTTTACGGTGTAATACTGGGTGTGTTCCTGGTGGCCTTTTTCCTGAAACGAATCTCCAGTGGTCATGTGGTTTTCTGGGCGGCCCTGCTGGCAGAGTTACTGGTACTTACTGTTTTCATACTGACCAAAAAAGGGGTGATTAAAATGGGCTTCTTATGGCTGAACCCGATAGGGGCATTTGCCGTGTTGTTGTTCAGTATATTATTGCAGGTGATATTACCCAAAAAAATAAACCCTGCTGTGGAATAAGCAGGGTTTACTTCAGCGTTAGGTACTATTACTTTTTCAATTCTTTTAAAAGTTTTTCGTTCAGCTTCACATAGTCATTATTCTTAGCTTCTGCAGCCATTGCTTTTGACTTTTCTGCGGCTTCTATAGCTTCTGCTTTCTTGCCCAGCTTGGCGAGGCAATTTGCTTTTTGGTGAAAAATCCAGAAGGCTTTAGGATTGGCATCAGCGGCTTTATTAAACCATTCCAGTGCCTTGTTCAGGTCTTTCCCGTTGTCCATATAATACATGGCAGCATTAAAGTATGGTGGCTTTTCCCCTTTCATCACCTCATCTATTTTAGCCATGATCTTGCTGTCGATTTCTGTAGTAACAGGTAAAGTAACCATTGTTTTGTCCCATGCTATCTGAATATCACAACTGGTAGGTTTTATGTTGGCCACCTGTATGGTAAAGGATTCTGTTCTGCCTTTTGTTTTCATGGGTTCAGCTTTTACCCTAACCACATCCTGGTCTTGTTTGTAATCAGCGGGGCTGGTAACATCTGTTTGCTTGCTGATAATCAGCGTCCAGCTTTTGCTATCCGGAATACTGAGAAGGCCGTATTTACCCGGGGCGATCTTTGTGCCACCAATAATTACATCATCAGTAAACGTTAATGTAGTGGCGCTGTTGGCACCGGTACGCCATACAGATCCGTAAGGAACCAGGTCCCCAAAGATCTTCCTGCCCTTTACACCGGGGCGGGAATAGGAAATTTCAACGGATCCCAGTCCGAAATCCTGTTTAATTGTTTGTGCAGGGCTGGGTGCAGGTGTTTTTAACTGCGCTTCAGAGGTTAACAAGGTAAAGGCCGCAAGGGCGGTAAAAAGTATTTTCTTCATACTGCAAGTTTTTGAGATGGCAAAGGTAGGGGAAAGGAGGGTTATGGAGCCGGGAGGAAATAGTCAGTAGTCAACGGTCCGCAGTTAACAGTCAACGGTCAGTGACAAGGTCAAAAACCCCTTAAAAAGTAATGGTAACGGTAGTGCGGCCGTGTTTGACTTTGCGTTTCCATTTTGGACCGTCTTTGATGAGGCGGATGGCTTCCTGGTCGCATTTTTTGCAAAGCGATTTTTCAACTTTGATATTGACGGGTTCACCATTTTTATCTACTTCGAATGAAACCTGCACCTCGCCACTGCTTTGTTGTTTGGTTACATACTCGTCCGGCAATTTTACATTATTCGCCAGGTAGGAGTCATAATTGTCCCATCCGTCGGCCGGTTCCGGTTCTTCCAGTTTCATATTGGCATTCATGGACCGGGCTGCCACATTGGGTTTCTTATTGCTGATCACCACTTCAGAGAGGCTGCGGTCATCCTGTAACGTAACCTGGTTATTGGCAACTGAATTGCGCAGTTGAATATTACTGTTCTCAAATCCCAGGGAGCGGACCTGTACGGTCAAAACTGAATCAGGATATGTCAAAATAAAATTACCCTTGGCATCGGTATAGGTACCGGCGTTGTCTTCTAGATTAGTCACATTGGCAAATGGGATACCGACATTATGCTGGTCAGTAACACGGCCACGAAAGACATTGGATGCCTGGTTGCGGTAGTTTTGTTCCTCTGTTTTACGACTGGCAACCACCGCCCTGTTATTCCGAACCTCATCTGTTTGTTTCTTTTCGGCCATATCATTGATGGCTTCTGCATCCTTGTTCTCTTTTGCTTTACCGGGTGCAACGCTTTTTACTTCTTCCCTGGCCAGGTCTTTATTTTCAGCGGGTACATTGGCTGCTTTATCGGTAACGGGTGCAGGGGCGGTATTATTGGAAGTAATATCAGTGGTTGTTTTTGTTCCGGCAGCATTATTACCGGTAGTGATACCTTGCCTGGTTTGGCCGTCATCCTGTTTGTCAGTAGTGGCGCCTTTTTCATTTTTACCTTTTTCCGCATCAGGTCCTTTGGGGACAGTTGTTGTGGCAGGCACTGTAGTGGTTACTTTGTTCACCTCATCCTTTGCGGTTGTCGCTTCTTTTTTATCAACCGGTACCTGGGCAATATTGTTTTCGTTCCTGTTCTTTAATCCAAACTGATATACGAGGAAAGAGGCGCCTGCAATAAAGGCTATAACGGCTGCAGCCCGCAATAACTTGAAATTATTATTTCTGCCAATGGGTATGACCTTTGTTTTTTCCTCCAGTCTTTCTGCCAACCGTTGTTTCAGGTCGTTGATGTCTGCCGATGCATTTACACCCGCCACAGCATAACCTTCCAGGGCATCAGCCAGGAAGGGGTCTTCCAGGGCGGCTTTTTCCATGGCATGCATCATGCCGGAAGAAAGCTGCCCCTTGTGATATTTTTCAATATCAGCGGCGGTAAAATGTTGTATGTTATTTTCTGTTGCCATCTGGCATTACAAAGTTCATATTTTTTTCAACCGGGAGTTATCCTGCTTCTGCTGTTTTTCTTTCCATACAGATCTTCAGGTTCCTGCGGCCGTTCTGGATAAAACTCCGTACCTGGTTCCAGTCTTTGCCGGTTATATCGGCAATTTCATTGTAGCACTTGCCGTCCAGGTAAAACAGTTTTACGGCTTCCCGTTGTTCTTCTGTCAGTGTGCCGAGGCAAAATTCCAGCTTCTTGAAATTCTCCTCTTTTTCCAGCACACCATTCAGATGCACTTCTTCTTCCGATTGCACAATTTCTGTCTTAAACTCTACGGTTTTCATGTTTTTGGGTGTCCGCAACTGCATCAAACAATGGTTTTTGGCCACCTGGTGCAGCCAGGCCCTGAAATTGTCTACCTCATGCTTTTTCAGTTTGGTAACCAGTTCTTCGAAGATCTGCATCACACTGTCCTTGGCCCTTTCCGGTTCTTTAAAGTATTTAAGGCATACGCCATACACCAGTTCCATGTACCGCTGGTAGAGTTCCCCCAGAACGGCCATGTCGCCCGATTCTTTGTACAGAGCCACCAGCTCCTTGTCGGTTAATGAGTTGTGAGATATGTTACGGATAAAAGTCAACGGCTAAAATTAGCGAATAAAATTTTAAGCATCCTTTATGCAATTGCTAAAATACCGGCATCAGGGTATGAAAACTTGTTTTATGAAGCGAATACTCGTTATGATAGTGCCGGTGTTATTAATATTACTGGCATTCCGGCCCGTAAAATCTCACACCGTTTCCGGCAAAGTGATCGATGAAGCAGGGGCTACCATTCCCGGGGTCTCCATAAAAGTTAAAGGGACCACTATGGGAGTGAGCGCCGATGCCAATGGTGCTTTCCGGATTACTGTGCCCGGTACCCATTCCATACTCATCTTTTCAGCCGCAGGCTATGTAACTACTGAAGTAAAAATAAATGGGCAGACTACCATCACTGTTACATTAAAAGCGGCTGCCAATGTAACACAAGAAGTAGTAGTGGTGGGCTTAAGTCAAAAAAAGTTAATGGTCAGGGGGAATGCCAGCACTATTTACGGAGCCCCGCCTGCCGGGGCGTATAGCCAGCCGGTGTATGACCAGCTACAATATTTTAAAGCAACAGATAAAGACGGTATCAAAGAAGATTTTAACCGGGAAGGTTATGATAAGATCACCGAAAACCGCTTCTTAAAGGTGACCGACAACCCGCTTTCCACTTTTTCCATTGATGTGGATGCCGCCTCTTACAGCAATATCCGCCGGTTTCTTAACCAGGGCCAATTGCCGCCCGCCGGAGCAGTCCGTATTGAAGAAATGGTGAATTATTTCACCTATCAATATCCCCAGCCTGTAAAGAATGAACCCTTTTCTATCAATACCGAAATTTCAGATGCACCCTGGAATAAAAACCACAAACTGGTGCTGATTGGCTTGCAGGGCAAAAAAATACCTACAGAAAACCTGCCTGCTTCCAACCTGGTATTCCTGATCGATGTATCCGGTTCCATGCAGGACCCGCTGAAACTTCCGCTGGTAAAAGCTTCTATGAAAATGCTGGTGGACCAGTTAAGAGAAGAGGATAAAATTTCCATGGTGGTATATGCCGGTGCAGCCGGGCTGGTGCTGGAACCCACCAGTGGCGAAGAAAAAACAAAGATCAAAGATGCCATTGACAAACTGGAAGCCGGTGGTTCTACTGCCGGAGGCGCCGGTATCAAACTGGCGTACAAAACAGCAAAGGAAAACTTTGTAAAAGGCGGCAACAACCGGGTCATTCTTTGCACCGATGGTGATTTTAATGTAGGTGAAAGCAGTGACGATGCCATGGAAAGGCTGATCGAACAGGAAAGAAAGAGCGGCGTATTCCTTACTGTGCTGGGCTATGGCATGGGCAACTACCAGGATGCCAAAATGCAAAAACTGGCCGATAAAGGAAACGGTAACCATGCCTATATAGATGGTATCAGCGAAGCAAAAAAAGTACTGGTGAATGAATTTGGCGGCACCTTATTTACGATTGCCAAAGACGTAAAACTGCAGGTGGAATTCAATCCGGCCAAAGTACAGGGCTACCGCCTGATCGGTTATGAAAACCGCATGCTGGCCAAAGAAGATTTTAATGACGATAAAAAGGATGCAGGGGAACTCGGCAGCGGCCATACCGTTACCGCTTTGTATGAAATAATACCTGTTGGTGTGAAGAGTGATTTCCTGCAAAAAGTGGATTCCTTGAAGTACCAGAAAAATACAACACCGCTCAGTGCATCGTCACAGACGGACGAAATCCTGACTGTTAAGTTCCGCTACAAAGCGCCGGATGCTGATGTCAGCAAACTGATAGAACACCCGGTGCTGGATAAACAACTGGCCATTGCCAAAACATCTGACAACTTCCGGTTTGCTGCTGCCGTGGCCCAGTTTGGCCTGCTGCTCCGCAACTCTGAATTTAAATCGGCCGCCAGTTTTGACAATGTGCTCAGCCTGGCCCGCAAAGCCAAAGGCTATGATGAAGAGGGCTACCGCTCCGAATTTGTACGGCTGGTAGAAAGTGCCCAGTTACTCGCCAAGGCCAAACCGGAGACAGAGAAAGGTGGTGTTACAGATGATGATTCAGAAGAAATGCCTGACAATAAAGTCAAAAAATGATTTATGTAATCAGCGCCATAAGAACATCCTTCAGTAAACAACTAATCATTTAACAGCCGGTTAGTGATCCCGGGGCTGGTTTTTACCAGCCCTCCTTTTTGTCTGAACCAGGATTTACATGATTTAATGATTAACAGGATTTAAAACATTGCTTATGAGAATAATTTTTACACTAAGTTTTTGCCTGCTTTTTACTGTTGCCTTTTCTCAAAAGAGTAAAGAGCCGGAATTTGTTATCAGGACAAGTTGTACGCTTCGCCCGGTAAAAGAAATCCCCGTACATATTGTAATAAAAGATGTAAGCGACGATGCACCGGTTTTGGGAGCAACCGTCTCCGTTTTCAGCCCTTTTAAAGGGGATTCATTGCATTTTGCAGCCAATGACAGTGGTATTGTGGCTGTAAAATTTTCAGGTCCGGATGATCCTTATACAGTAAGCATATCTGCAGTTGGCTATAAGGATACTTCTTTTATTCTAAACAGAAGCGGTAAGCATACCGTTTTGCTGAGAAGGTTGCCAGTAGAATTGAAGCCTGTAATACTTAATAGTTTCATTCTGATAAGATGTCGTAAATATTATTGTTGTTGCGGTGGAACAAGGATTAAAAAGGATTCGGTTGCAGCCATAGAAAACACTGAAAAAAAATCATCATTTGTAAATTTCAAAGTTTTTCCCAACCCATCTTTAAGAGGCACTTCGGCATTTATACAATTTGAGTCGTTAAATCAGGAAAGCGGATCAGTAAGAATATTTTCAATGAACGGCCAGTTAGTTGGGGCACTGCCTGCTAATACAGTGAAAGGCAAAAACCAGTTGCAGGTTAATATCGAAACCCGCTGGCCTGCCGGTACATATATTTTCCAGCTTTGTTATGCAAATGGCAGCGTGGCAGCATCTGGTAAGGTAATAATTCACTAAACGGACTTTTTTATGATTAACAAAATGAACCTGGCTATTCCTCAACCCTGCCACGAAAACTGGGACAACATGACCCCTGCCGAAAAAGGCCGCTTTTGCGGCACCTGTCAGACACAGGTGGTTGACTTCAGTACGATGACCGACCTCGAACTGGTGCAGTTCTTTAAAAAGCCTTCTACCGGCTCCGTTTGCGGACGCTTCATGACGGCACAACTGCACCGGGATATTGAAATACCTAAGAAAAGAACCCCCTGGCTCCGCTATTTTTTCCAGTTCGCCTTGCCCGCCTTGTTTATTTCCAAAGCCACGGCCCAGGCCAAAACCGGCAAGGAAGTGCTGAATAATACCGACACCACCAAAATGAAAGTAACCAACGACAACCGCATACTGGGCCTGGTGTTGCCCACCATCTTCAGCGGCAGGGCTGATACGGCCATCATAGAAACACCAGTGACCAAAAGCAGGGTCATTAAAGGAAGGGTTACCGATGAAAAGGGTACGGCCATCGCTTTTGCCAGTATCACGGAAACGGCCAACGGCAATGTGATAATGACCAATGAGAAAGGTGAGTTCCTCCTTACCATAAAAAACAGCCTGGGCAACCTTTTAGTTGCAGCAGCCGGTTATGATACAAAAAAGATCAGCCTGGCAGAAACAGGGGATGAAACAACCATACAATTGGGCGCCAATCCACAGGAGGGAACAGTAGAAACCAGCGGCGCCGGTACCTATATCAAGAAAGAGAATAACGGTGACCTGGGCAGCCGGGGCGGCATCACGCCACCACCGCAGGTAGAAACCGATGAGATCGTCAGCCGGGATATTGAAGTGCCCGTGGAAAAGAACCGCTTTTATATTTATCCCAACCCGATAAAATCCGGCGGGTCCATTACGCTGGGGGTTCACCTGCTGGAAGAAGGTTATTACACCGTCAGGTTCACCAATGCAGCAGGGCAGGCCGTGCAGCAAAAAGAAATATGGATCGATGAGAATGCCAAAGTATTAACCCTGCTGGCGCCTTCTGTGACGGGCGGTACCTATTTCATCAGCATCGAAAGCAAGAAGACAGGCAAGAAGTATACAGACAAAATAGTAATACAGTAAGCAGTTACGAGTTATCATAAATGTCCGGTCTCAGGCCCCTGCATAGCAGGGGCATTTTTATTTCATAACATAGATAAAAAGATTGATAACAGAGGTTAAAGGCATATATAGTTGTTGAAATATGATGTGAAGGGAACTGCCTTTCAAACGATAAGACTCCTTGACGGGTTGGTATGGGTTATGGTTGTTCCCTTACCTATCAGGCAAGCCTGAATGTATATTTTACATGAAGCCCCGCCGGGGCGAAATATTGGCATAAATTAATATTCATATAATGGCTTTGCCCTGAAGAAGCGATGTATGATGGTTATCCTGCCCTGATGTTAATCCATTGGCGTAGTTTCTTTACAGGCGATTAGGGATATCCATGCTTTCATGTAATACTCTCACAACTTCCAATTCAGTAGCTGAGAATCTATAAAATATAAAATGAGATTTGACTTTAGCGGAGAAATAACCTTCCCTGATTGCTTTTAGGTTTTTTCCGGACTTGGGTTTTTGGGCTAAAAATGCAATTTCTTTCATTATCATTTCATAATATCTGTCTGCCTGTTCTAATGACCAGGTTTGAAGAGTGTACAACCATATTTCCTCAATATCTGTAAGGGCTTCTTCACGGAAGACAATTTTTAATTTCATAAATGCTTTTTGTGAAGTTTTGCCAGTTGCATTTTAGGATCAATGTTTTCAACTCTTCTCGATTTTTCTCCTTTGATCAGTGCTTTTATTAAGGCTTGCTTTTTTTGTTCTTCCGACTCCAGTAACCTTAATGCGGTACGTACCACCTCACTTGCAGAGCCATAACGGCCGGAAGACACTTCAGCGGTTATAAATTTCTCAAAATGCTCTCCTAAAAGAATAGATGTGTTTTTTGCCATGCTCAAAACTATTTGACTCAAATATACCAAATATTGGTATGTTGAAGGAGCTGCATTGTTAAATTTTATACCCTTTGCATTTCATGATTTGGATAAACGCAGTAGTGTGTCCTGCCCCGGCCATTAAGACCTTGTCGTTGATGCAGGCTGCACTTTTTTCTTTCTCACATACCATTCCATCAGCAGCAGGGCCAATAGTAGAATACCTAATTGCGGCAGCAGCACTTCCCGGGCAGAGCTTTGATAGGTTTCCAGGGATGCGCCGTTACCCTGGCGAAGGATCCATACATTGAACGAACTGTCATTGATACCGAAAGCGGCGGTTGTCAGGTTTACGCCATAGTGCAGGCCTGTTGGCATAGAAATCCCTTTAGAAAACATAGCCGCCAGTCCAAAGAGGATACCCCATGCACCCGGGCCCAATAAAGCACTTTGTAACGACCAGCCATTGGCCACATGGTATAAAGCAAAGAGCAGGGTAGTGATAAGCAGGGTGTTTCGGGTGCCGGCCCTGTCTTTCAATAGGACAAGCGGATAGCCCCGGAAGGCCAGTTCTTCCATATAAGCCAGTAACAGGAGGGGGAGCGACAATACCAAAAAGGAGGCAACACTGCTTTTACTATTTGCCGTTACTACGAAACCCGAACCGGTAATGACCAGGGCCGATAATAAACCCATGATCAGTATACCGGCCAACAAGCCGGGCAAAAAATTGCGGAGAGTAGTTGGGCGGTAAGCCAGCCCGACCTGGCTGAATGATATCTTGTCGTATTTTAGAAACAGCCCTGTTGTAATAAGAGCGGCAACCGTACCGATAACACCATGTGTGAGTCTTTCCCATGGCTGGGGAAACAATGGTTTCAGGAAAGACAACAGGAAAAACAGCAACGTAAAAACGGTACAAAATAAAACGGCTTTACCAATTAGTTTGGTCAGTGTATTTGTTAGCGGCATTAACGGGGCTTGCTTTTAAATGACAGGTAGTGTAACCGGTTTTTTGTTGATAAACGGAGGCTATAGCGTTGGGCTGAGAAAATGCTTGTCTGGCAGAACCCGGATGTTGGTTCGTGAAGACACGAACCATGGCGCAGAGCATGTTAATTTTTTATTGATTTTTTCATTGTCTCTTCCAATTCTTCTTTTGACATAACTCTCGTTCCTTGCCCTGCTACAAAATACCATTTGCCTTCTCTTTTAATAAAAGTCTCAGTCCGTACCACATTTACAGTTAGCTCACCATTGGGAGAATCAAATACAACATTTAGTATTGAGTTTCTAACGGCTGCGTCGCCGTTGTAAATTCTAAGGATTGTCGCTCCCGGAACCGGTGTCACGGATTTAAAAGTCGCACCTGTATTTGTAAAGCCTGTTCTCCATTCATTAAATCCATAGGAAACTTTACCTTCTGGTCCAACTGCGATATAATCGTCATTGTAATAAACGGACGAATCCATAAAGTTTATTTTCATTGATAACTCGTCAATAGCTTTCCGGTCTTCCGGATAGCTTGTGGTGTCATACTTCCCTGCTGGTGGAACCTGGCTAAAAGATGCAAGTCCGCAAAAAATCATAAATACCGAAACAAAAACCGGTCTGGGTAAAAATAATAGAACTTTTTTCATGTAAGGTTTATTTTAATATTGAAAATGAATGTCTGTTAAGGTATCGCACAACGACCGGGTATTTTCGAAGGCGGATAATTCATTGATTCTCCCACCCGGTATCCCGATAACTATCGGGACCCAATTGAAAATATGTTATTGAAGTTATGAACTAAAGCTGAATATTGAACGCCGATCCCGTACCACAGTAGATGAAAGTGTAGGCCACAAATAATTAAGACGAATAATAATACACTTGCGGTGAAAGGTAGTGGGCCACAACTGCCACGGCAGACAGGTATCAACACGGATTAATACACATTTTGGTTCGTGAAGTCACGAACCATGGTGTAAGATTTATTTTTCCAGTTCCAGTTTTGAAATTTGGGAAGGATTGATTGTTTCTTTTTCCTCGAGGATGAGCACAGATGAGTTGATTACTTTGTGTTTGCGTAAAACTTTCCCGTCTTTTAAAAAGATTTTTACCAGTTGGTAGCCCATCCCGTTTTCCGGTAAATTAACCAGGAGGTTGATAAATTTTTCGGGTAATATGATTGTTTGTGCCTGCATTATTAATAAGGAAAGGCTGCTTCTGATGTAAAACTACCAAAAGATGTGCCTTTTTCAAAATAGCATTCAATACCACCCCCATTTTTACCAAAATCAGGCTGTACAATTCCTTGCTGAAAGGTGTCGCCCATTTTTGGAATAATGTTAAATGCCCATT
>DASUDW010000359.1:0-16640 GCA_036275415.1 Chitinophagaceae bacterium
ATGGGAAACGGTTCATGATCTTCTTATAAAGTACAATGGCTGTTCCCGAAAGCATTCCATCTTTATCTATATCTGTACAAAAGAATTTTTTTACTCCCTTAATCCTGTATTTGTCGATAAGGTCAAAGACAGTCGAAGAGGTCTTTTCGGCCCAGCCCCGCACAACCAGGTTTTCTTCTTTTACATCCGCACCAATAATGAAACGGTCTGCTCCATAGGTAAGCAACCAGGCTGTAAGGGTTAATTCATCTTTCACGGCAATACTGCCTACCGCAGTGAAAGCAGCCCCGGAGTTAAATGATATCTCTACATTTTTCTGTGAGCTGATCCCACCGCTGAAATCAATGGTCAGTTTAGTTTTACCGGCAATTTTTTCCAGTACATTCCAGTTTTTTACATTGCCGGTCCTTGCACCATCAAGGTCAACCAGGTGTAACCTTTTGATGCCCGCATCTTCGAATTGCATAGCAACTTCCAGCGGGTCTTCGTTATACACTTTTTGCTGATTGTAATCTCCTTTTGTTAATCTTACACATTTGCCATCTATGATGTCTATTGCAGGAATTACAAAACTGTCATTGGATAATCTGCTTACTGCAGTTAATTTTTTTTCTGAATGAATCATGTTTGTCATAAGGTTAAAAAATTTTTAAGTACCTGTTCACCGGCTTTGCCTGATTTTTCCGGGTGAAATTGTACGCCATAGAAATTGTCTTTTTGCATAGCGGCACTATATTCAATACCATAATTTGTACTTGCAATGGTATAGGGTGATATTTCTGCAAAATAACTATGAACATAATAACAATAACTGTTTTCAGCCACTGCATAAAAAATTTCTGACGATAGTTTATTTATATTATTCCAGCCAATATGAGGCACTTTTAGTGTGCAGTCTGTTGCGGAGAATCTTTTTACATCGGTGTCTGTAAAAATGTTAAGGCATTTGGTATTATTTTCTTCCGAATGCCTGCAAAGCAACTGCATGCCAAGGCAAATTCCCAATACAGGTTGTTTTAGTTCCTTTATCAATGAATCGAGTTTCCTTGCTTGCAGGTATTGCATGGCAGAACTGGCTTCTCCGACACCCGGGAATATTACTTTATCAGCCGTATTGATGGTGTCAGGGTCATCTGAAACAATTGCATCTAGGCCGACTCTGGCTAATGCATATAGCACTGATTGAATATTACCTGCATTATATTTTATGATTACTACACGCATCACAAAGTTCCTTTTGTACTGGGTAATTGAAGATTATCAGGGTCTCTTTTTATGGCAGCTTTTATCGCTTTTGCAGTGGCCTTGAAAATAGATTCAATTTTATGGTGCTCATTTTCACCTTCTGCTTTTATATTCAGGTTACACCTGGCCGCATCAGAAAAGGATTTAAAAAAGTGATAAAACATTTCAGCGGGCATGTCGCCAATTTTTTCCCGTTTAAATGCTGCGTCCCATACTAACCAGCTTCTGCCTCCAAAATCAAGGGCCACCTGTGCAAGGCAATCATCCATGGGCAGCGTATAGCCATATCTTTCAATTCCTTTTTTATTGCCTAACGCAATGGTAAATGCTTCTCCCAGTGCAATGGCTGTATCTTCAATCGTATGATGTTCATCTATATGCAGGTCGCCTTTTGTTTCTATTGCCAGGTCTATTCCGCTATGACGACTTAATTGTTCCAGCATATGGTTAAAAAAGCTGAGTCCCGTATTGATATTGCTTATTCCTTTTCCATCAAGGTTCATTAGAATCCTTATCTGCGTTTCATGGGTATTCCTTTCATGCTGAATGATTCGTTTGCCCAGTTTCAGGTACTCATAAATATCCTTCCATCTGCTGGTCTCCAGGGCGATGGTAGTTTCCAGTTCTTTTATATCATTGGTAATTTCAGCGGCACCGAGTGTGGCATCATTGTTTATCCAAATTGCATGGCAACCCAGGTTTTTTGCGAGTTGTACATCTGTTATCCTGTCCCCAATAACATATGAGTGGGTAATATCATACTCCGGGTTTGACAAATAAGAAGTCAGCATGCCAACAGCCGGTTTTCGGGTAGGTGCATTTTCGGAAGCAAAGGTTCGGTCGATATGGATACTGCTGAAGATGATCCCTTCATTTTCGAGGGTCTTTAATACAAAGTTTTGAACGGGCCAAAATGTGTCTTCGGGGTATGATGCTGTACCCAGGCCATCCTGGTTACTTACCATCACCAATTCATAATCAAGCTCTGTTGCAATTTTTTTCAGCCAGGTAAACATATCCGGATAAAACGCCAGTTTTTCAAAAGAATCTACCTGGTAGGTAGGGGGGGCTTCCTTTATCAGCGTTCCATCCCTGTCAATAAATAATACTTTTCTCATGAGTTATAGTTTTTCAGGCAGTTAATTAATTGTTTGTTCTCTTCCGGAGTGCCAATCGTAATCCGCAGGCAATCTTCACAGAGTATGACATTGCTCCGGTCCCTTACTATTATGCCCTGGTCTGCCAGGTATTTGTATATGTTGCCCGCACTCGCCATTTTTACCAATAAGAAATTGGCATCTGACGGGTAAACCTTTTGTGTCATGCTTAATTCAAGAAACTCTTGTTGCAATCTTATCTTTTCTTCAACGGTCGTTTTAGTCCAATTGTTAATACCAGATATATTATCAAGTGCTGTCAACGCCAGTTGTTGTGTAGCAGCATTAATATTATAGGGATATTTTACTTTATTAAAATAATGTATGATAGTTTCTGATGCAAATGCCATTCCTAATCTCAGACCGGCTAGCCCCCATGCTTTGGACAAAGTTTGCAGGATTACCAGGTTGGGATATTCAGTTAATTCAGGGATAAATGTTTTTTGCCTTGAATAATTAATATAGGCTTCGTCAATCACTACCAGGCCATTGAAATTATTTAAAAGCAACTCAATGTCGTTTCGGTTTATGCTATTCCCTGTTGGGTTATTGGGGGAGCATATAAATATAAGTTTTGTATTGGGGTCTATTGCCGATTCTGTTGAGACAAGGTCCAATTGAAAATCCGTTAATAAGGGTATTTTTTTAACATATATGTTGTTCATTTCTGCACAAACTTCATACATGCCGTACGTTGGAGGGAAAATGATAACATTATCCCGGCCAGGTTCACAAAAAATCCGGAAAAGCAAATCAATGGCCTCATCGCTGCCATTTCCCAGGAAAATATTTTGCGCCGGAACTCCTTTGATACTGCTTAGCTTTTCTTTTAATTTCCATTGCAGGGGATCGGGGTAGCGATTGTAATTATCCGGTAGAGGAGAGCCAAAAGCATTTTCATTGGCATCCATAAATATATTAGCCTTGCCACTATATTCTTTCCTCGCAGATGAATAAGGTGTCATGTTACGAATATTTTCCCTTACAAGTTTTTCTGCTTCAAATTCCATTTTAATTATTTTAATCTGATTGCCACTGCATTTTTATGTCCTTCCAGCCCTTCAGCCTCTGCCATTGTCATTATTGCATTACCTATGCCCTTTAATCCTTCCTTAGTTAGTTGCTGGAAAGTTATTTTTTTAACAAAACTGTCAACTGAAACACCGCTGTACATAGCGGCATAGCCGGCAGTAGGAAGTGTATGATTGGTACCGCTTGCATAATCACCGGCACTTTCGGGTGAGAAATTGCCCAGGAAAACAGAACCGGCATTAGTTATCTTTTCGGCCAACTTTTCTGGATTGATTGTTGCCAGGATCAGGTGCTCGGGTGCATAACAATTGGAAAAATTTATGGCTTCCTCTATATCTTTTGTAATGATAAAACGGCTGTTTGACAAGGTTTTCTCAGCAATACTTTTGCGGGGCAACTTTTTGAGCTGATGGTTTAATGCATGTTCTGTTTTAATAGCAGTCTCCATGTTGTTGGTGACCAATATTACTTGCGAATCAGGCCCATGTTCTGCCTGGGAGAGGAGGTCTGCCGCTACAAACTCCGGAATGGCACTTTCGTCAGCAATCACCAGTACTTCTGACGGGCCGGCAGGCATGTCAATTGCAACACCTTTTTGCGATGCCAATTTTTTTGCTTCAGTTACGTATTGGTTACCCGGGCCAAATATTTTAAAAACATTTGGTATAGTATCAGTGCCATAGGTCATGGCTGCAATAGCTTGTGCCCCGCCTGCTTTGTATACTTTAGTAATACCACATATACTTGCAGCATATAAAATAGCCGGGTGTATTTTACCTTTTTTGCCGGAAGGGGTACAGAGAATAATTTCACGGCATCCGGCCAAAGTTGCCGGTATTGCCAGCATTAAAACGGTTGAGAAAAGCGGTGCAGATCCGCCGGGTATATACAAGCCTACTTTTTCAATTCCAATTGACTTTCTCCAGCAGCTAACACCCGGCATCGTTTCCACAATGCGGGACTGTTCAATTTGCGACCGGTGGAAACATTCTATATTGGATTTGGCCAGAAGAATAGCTTCCTTCAAATCAGTTGAGATAAAGTTAGCTGCTTCTGTTATTTCACTTTCCGTGACTTCAATGGTGGATAGTTTGACACCGTCAAATAATTTTGCAAATTTCAGCAGGGCCCTGTCTCCATCTTTTTTAACCTTCCGCATAATTTTTTTCACGGATTTTTTAAGGTCTGATGAGTCAATACATGGCCTGCTGACCAGTGTACCCCAGGTTTCTTTATCAGGGTATTTGTAATAGTTGATCATAGAATCATTTTTTCAATGGGAATGATCAGGATTCCCTGTGCCCCGTTTGATTTTAGTTGTTCAATTACGTTCCAAAAATCATTTTCACTGATCACAGAATGTACAGAACTCCACCCTTTATCTGCCAATGGCAAAATAGTGGGGCTTTTCATCCCGGGCAAAAGGCTGCAGATGATTTCCAGCTTTTCATTCGGGGCATTCAGCAATACATATTTATTTTTTTTGGCCTTTTTAACTGACCGTATACGGAAAAGCAAACTTTCCAGTAATATTCTTTTTGATGGTGATAGCTGCTTGTTGCAGATGAGTGTTGCTTCTGACTGAAGGATTGTCTCCATCTCCACCAATTCATTGGTGAAAAGAGTGCTGCCTGAACTTACAAGGTCACAGATGGCATCTGCCAGTCCAATTCGCGGGGCAATTTCTACTGAGCCGCTAATTTCATGTATGGATGATGATATATTATTGTTGCGCAAAAAATCGCCTAGGATTGTTGGATAGCTGGTAGCGATTTTTTTCCCATTTAAATCAGCTGCAGATCTTATGTTCCCGTTTTTGGGTACAGCGATGGATAAGCGGCATTTGCCAAAGCCTAATTTTTCTATGGTTTGAATATCTTTTTTACTTTCAATGGCAACATTCTCACCTACAAACCCAATATCAGCTACTGCATCCTGCACATATTCAGGAATATCGTCATCTCGTAAAAAAAATAATTCCAGCGGAAAATCAGTTGCTTTTACCCTGAGTTGGTTATTTCCGTTGCTGATTTCAATGCCACATTCCTTAAGCAGTTTCATGGAGCCTTCATTTAGGCGGCCTGATTTCTGTATGGCAATTCTGAGTGTTTCCTCCATAATCATTGATTTATTACAAATAAAAAAGGCTTACTGTTGAGTAAGCCTTTCAATATGTTTAATGACACAACAGTTCACGGCTTACCCGAACGGAGCAAGAAATGATGATGTGTATGAGTGATAAAATTCATTGAGATGCAAAAATAGGGGATTATCATCCTATACAGGCCATTTGATACAAAAAACACCAAAAATCGCTGTAATGATTAAAATTTCAGGGACAGTTAATTATTTATTAACCCCTGAATTTTGAACTATACTGCGGGTTTCCCGGACAGCCATATTTTTGAGAAGCACAAGAAGCTACCAGTAAAACAATTGAGAGCAGGAGCAGGGCGGCAAATAGTTTATTTTTCATATTTTTTGGATGATGTTAATGCCTTAACGTAAAAAGGTACATATTTATTTTGCAAATCAAAGATAGGCAGGCTCAGTTGATTTATTTTTATCTTTTACCATCAGTATTGTATAAATTATTGGTTTTCTTGCTTTTTGATGTCTTAAACTTGTGTTTAAGGATTAATAAATAACTGTCAAAACATTACCTTTGCTGCTCATTTGATTCCCAAAATACCAAACCTGATGCTTCATTTAAAAAAGCCCCTTGCTTTCATTGACCTGGAAACTACCGGGATTAATCTTGGTTCCGACAGGATAGTTGAAATTGCGATTGTTAAAATACTGACAGACGGCACCCGTATAGTAAAAAGAAAACTGGTGAACCCTGAAATGCCGATCCCTAAAAGTGCCAGCGATGTTCATGGTATTACTGACGATATGGTGAAAGATGCACCTTCATTCAAACAAATTGCACATGAAATAAAACAGGTGCTGGATGGCTGTGATATTGCCGGATATAATTCTAACCGGTTTGATATCCCTTTGCTGATGGAGGAGTTTTTAAGGTCACAGGTGGAATTTGATATGAAGAACAGGAAAATGCTTGATGTCCA
The DNA here is from genome assembly GCA_036275415.1 of Chitinophagaceae bacterium. Classification (GTDB taxonomy): domain Bacteria; phylum Bacteroidota; class Bacteroidia; order Chitinophagales; family Chitinophagaceae; genus JJ008. The sequence continues at coordinate 6,506 of DASUDW010000359.1, forward strand.
GAATATTTTTCATAAGATGGAGCCAAGGACCCTCGGTGCCGCTTATAAGTTCTATTGCAATAAAAACCTGGATGGTGCACACAGTGCGGAAGTAGATGCATCAGCTACGCTGGAAATACTGGAGGCACAGGTTTCCCGCTATCCCGAATTGGGAAATTCAGTAGAGACTATCCTGAAAACAATCGGAGAGGATCAGATTGTGGACTTTGCCCGTCGCTTTGTATTTGAGAATGGTACTGAAGTTTTCAATTTCGGTAAGCACAAAGGCCGCCCGGTGGCTGATGTGCTAAAAGCTGAGCCCCAGTATTACGACTGGATGATGAAAGGCGATTTTCCCCAACACACCAAGCAAAAGCTAACTGAGATTTATACCCGTACAATGCTTAAAAAAGGGTGATGCGTTTTTTTGCGTTCGTATATAATTTAACATCCTCTCTTTTTAGTTTGCTGTAAATTAGATTTTTAAATCAGGGATTTGGAAAAGCTGGTTATCATACCCACCTATAACGAAAGTGAGAATATCACCAGTATTCTTCATGCCATCTTTAACCTGAGCGAAGGTTTTAATATCCTGGTAATTGATGACGGCTCACCTGACGGTACAGCGGCTATTGTAAAAGAGCTACAGACAAAGTTTCCGGAAAGATTATTTTTGGAAGAAAGAAAAGGAAAATTAGGCCTCGGCACTGCATATATCCACGGATTCAAATGGGCTATTGCAAGGGGATATAACTTCATTTTTGAAATAGATGCCGATTTTTCTCATAACCCTAATGATCTTCCCCGCTTGTATAATGCCTGCAAGAATGAAGGTGCTGATGTGGCCGTAGGTTCCCGTTATACCAGGGGCGGTGGAGTGGTGAACTGGCCTGCCAATAGGATAGCCCTTTCAAAAGGCGCATCACTTTATACCCGTATCATAACCTGGATGCCGGTAAAGGACCCCACAGCCGGTTTTGTGTGCTACAAAAGGGAAGTTTTGGAAACAATCAACCTGGACCATATACGTTTTGTTGGGTATGCTTTCCAAATTGAGATGAAATTTGCTGCATGGAAACTAGGTTTCAAGATTAAAGAAGTGCCGATTATTTTTCAGGACAGGACACACGGAACCTCAAAAATGAACAAGGGGATTGTAAAAGAAGGCATTTTGGGTGTATTAAAACTTCGCTGGTATAGTTTGTTTACTAATTATCGTAACAGGGTAAAAAAATCCGAGCAGGCAAGTGCATCCTCCTGAAATTATTCTGTTTTTTTCTTCCGTCTTTTGATTAGTTTACGGCCTGATGAAAAAAGCCTTTCTTCAATTGCATATAGCTGTTTTCCTTGCCGGTTTTACCGGAATACTGGGCAGGCTTATTACCCTCAACGAAGGGATGATTGTATGGTACAGGCTTTTGTTTACTGCCCTTACCATGTGGTTGCTTTTTAGCTTCACTAAAAAAATTAAATCAATTCCTGTTGCCGATATACTGAAAATTACAGGTGTCGGGTTTATTGCAGCCATGCACTGGGTTACGTTTTACGGTTCTATAAAGTATGCCAATGTTTCGGTGGCACTGGTTTGTTTTTCTGCTATTAGTTTTTTTACCGCCCTCTTTGAGCCTTTAATTCTAAAAAAGAAGATTAACTGGGTGGAGTTATTACTTGGGCTGGTTACATTATCCGGCATCTATATCATATTTCATTTTGATACACAGTACAAAACAGGTATCATCATTGGCCTTGTATCAGCGGTGTTGGCATCACTGTTTCCGATCTATAACCGTGAATTCCTAAAGCGCATCAATGTTGAAACTATGCTAACCTGGCAGCAAACAGGTGGTTTCCTTGTACTGTCTGCTTTATTGCCTTTTTATTTACAGAAATTCCCAACCGGTAGTGTCATGCCCGGATGGGAAAATTTTGGCTGGCTGCTGGTACTGGCCTGGTTCTGCTCTGTTATTGCTTTTCAGCTTTCGGCAAATGCACTCAAAAGGTTATCCGCATTTACCGTCAATCTGACGTACAATTTGGAACCTGTTTATGGGATACTTTTGGCCTTTGCTGTATACAATGAAAATAAATATTTAGGAAAAGGGTTTTATATCGGGTTTGCCGTTATCGCAGCGGCACTTATTGCACATGTTATCATTCTTATCAGGGTGGAAAGAAAACTGACACATCATGCAGCCGGGTGAATATCATCAGCGAATTGTTGACTATTACCGGGATACAGAAAATGCTTATAAGGATACCTGGGATTTAAATAATAGTCTTGCCATACATTATGGTTATTGGGATGAGCAGGTAAAGTCATTTCCGGCATCGCTGCTTCGGATGAATGAAGTGATGATGCAGGCGGCGGGAATACAATCTGCTGACAGGGTACTGGATGCCGGTAGCGGGGTAGGGGGCAGCAGTATTTTTCTGGCATCCACACTTGGTTGCAGGGTGGTCGGCATCACCTTAAGCGAAAGGCAGGTGCAACAAGCTAAAGAAAATGCAAAAACAAAAGGAGTGGGAGAACTGACAGAATTCAAAGTGATGGATTATGCCGCAACTGAATTTCCGGATGAAAGTTTTGATGTGGTATGGGGCTGCGAAAGTATTTGCTATGCAGATAATAAAGAAAAATTTATAAAAGAGGCTTACCGTTTGCTGAAACCGGGCGGCAGGCTGGTGGTGGCAGATGGTTTTGCAACCAATTTTTCAAATAATGAACATCCTGACATTAAAAAATGGCTGGAAGGGTGGCAGGTAAATTACCTCGAAACACCGGAAAGGTTTCAGCAGTTTATGACGGATGCCGGATTCAAAGACATTCATTACAGGGATATTTCAAAATATACATTTCATTCTTCCCGAAGGCTGTACAGGTTTTATTTTCTGGCCAATCTTTATTTGTTATGGAAAAAAGTAATTTTTTCCAAACCCGCTACAGGTTTTCAAAAGAAAAATATTGCAGCCTGTAAATACCAATATAAGGGCATGAAAAAAAAGCTTTGGCAATATAGTTTGATAACTGGACTGAAACTTACCCCTTCCGGTTAAAACTCGATAATAAAGCCGATTGTGGGTATCACACTGGCATCATCATTAGTCAAAATGAAAGGAATGGCATTGGACCCATTTTGCCGAATAGGCTGTCCATCAGTGGTAACAAAGGCTGTATTATCCGCATTCCTTTTAAAAGTGTATTGGGGAAAAGCAGGACTTTTGGCATTGTACCAGTTGGTGATGTCCAAAAACAGGTCAAGGGTGATTTTGCGGAAATTCCATTTCTTGTCAATACGTATATCGCTGGCATGAAATGCTCCAAGCCTTTCGGTATTCAGCCTGTTGTAATCTAAAATACCGGAGCCGAAAGTGAGATAATTTAATTGCGAAGCAGGCATATCAAACGGCGTAAATGGTGCACCACCCTGGTAGCGGAACTTCAGGCCCAATTCCCAGTTTTTATTGAATTTATATCCCCAGATGAAGGACAAAAGATGCCTGTTGTCCCATGCACTGGCAATTTCATTTCCATTTGTCCCGCTGAACCGGCTGATAAACCAGGTATAAGAGAATGTGCCAAAAAAACGTTTTGTCAGCTTTTGCTGCGCAAAAAATTCAACGCCATACGTTGTACCTTTCCCGTTGGTCACTACTTCTTCATTGCCTATCGCACCAAAATCGCCTCCTAAATTTGCCAATGAAATGCCGTCTCTTACGGAGACAGGTACATTGCTATATTTTTTGTAGAATGCTTCCAGGGTGAAACGGGTTGTATTATTAGGCAAGAATTCAGTACCCAGCGCATAATGCAGGCTGCGTGTATAATCGGCATCCTTGTTCACCAGGTTTCCGTTATTGTCACGAAAACTGAGGATGGTATAGGTTGGTAATTTGGCGTAACTGCCAATCGAAGCATTCAGTGTCCATTTATCGGCCAGCACATAAGAAGCGCTGATACGGGGAGAAATGGCAGGTACTGGATTCATGCCATCATTGGTAAAACTGTTCATATCTGTTCTTAAACCGGCACTAACGCCCAGGCGGTCGTCCCAATATCGTTTGCTGACCTGTGCAAATGCACCATATCGCCAAAAACTAATATCCGAGTTGTAGCGAATAACCAGCTCCGGTTGGATAACATTACCATTCTGATCGGTCAGTTGTTTACGGATACGTTTGTAATTATTGTTATTGCTTTTTACATATTGTGCCACGGCTCCATATGCAATTTTCCATCCGGCTAATGATTTATTGACATCGAAACGGAGTTTGTTTTCGATTTCCTGCGAAAAGATCCCTAATCTTCTTTTTGTTTCGTTCCCTTCGTCGTTGTCATCAAATTTCTCGATTTCATTATCGAACATATTACGGCTCAATGAAAGGTTCCAATAGCCATTTTTTATTTGTCTTCGCAGGTTTGCCCCAACGGTGTAATTCCATTGATGAATTGCGGCTGTGGCATCCAGTATGTATAATTTTTCAGGTGTAGCATCTTTCGGTGCTGCAAAGGTGAAATCATCAATAGCTCCCACGCCTAAAAGTGTAAGGGTGGTTTTTTTATCTAATTTATGGGTCACTTTGTATTGAAAATCCCAATAGTTGGGTCTGATAGGCAAATCAATTGCTTTGAACAATAATTGCAGGTAAGACCTCCTTGCTGAAGCGAGAAATGTCGTCTTCTTCGACAAAGGCCCTTCAAAGGTGCCGGCAAGTTCTGTGGCGCTGAGCCGCACATTTCCCTGGAATGTATTGGGGTTGCCGTTACGTTGCCGGAACTGGAAAACGGATAAAAGGGAATTATCAAATCGGGCATCAAACGCTGAGGAACTCAATTTTACATCTTCGAGGAAACTCACATTCAAAATTCCTGTGGGTCCGCCGGCACTTCCCTGTGTGGCAAAATGATTAATGACCGGAATTTCTATGCCATCAAGATAATATACATTTTCATTGGGAGCCCCGCCACGTATGATAATATCATTGCGATAACCACCGACACTGCCGGCCGTGCCGCTTACTCCCGGAAGGGCTTGTATTACCCTTGAGATATCAAAATTGCCTCCGGGATTACTTCTTATTTCTTCTGTGGTGAGTCGTTGTACACTCAGTGGTGTTTCAAGGCTGGCTGCCACAGCTGTGCGACGGGAACTTTTTATAACCACATCCTCCAGTCTGGTAATGGCCGGTTCCAGTTGTACCGAAAGGTTTATTTCATTGCCTGAAGTGACCACAATATTGTAAAGGATCACTTCGGCATAGCCAACGGAGGAAAATTTAATTGTATAGCTCCGGGGTGCTATCCCTGTAAGGCGGAAACTGCCTGCGGAGTCGGTACTTGTCCCTTTATTGGTCCCTACCAGTTCCACAGAAACGGCGTTCAGGGGGGTTAAAAGATTTTTGTCAGTAACCGTACCGGTCAATGAGCCCAGTCTTTGGGCGTTAAGGCCGAAAACGAAGGAAAATCCCAGGGAAAAGATCAGTATTTTTTTCATTGATTAAATTCTTTTGCTACAACAATCATCCAATTAAATTGTTTGCTTTAACTTGTCGCACCAGAATATTTTTTAAGATGAAAAAACAAGTACTGCTTGCAAAACTACTGCTGTTTTCAGTATTCGCCTTTGCGCAAAAGAAACCCCTTGACCATTCTGTGTATGATAGCTGGCAGCGAATAGGTGAACGTTTGATCAGTAATGATGGTAAATGGGTGGTTTACACCATTGATCCCCAGGAAGGGGATAATGAACTGGTCATCCAGTCATCGGACGGCAAGTATAAGAAATCATTAGAACGGGGTTATAATGCCGTGATAACCGAGGACAGCCGGTTTGCTATTTTTAGGATAAAGCCTTTCTTTAAAGATACCCGGGAAGCAAAGATCAAAAAGAAAAGACCGGATGATATGCCCAAAGACTCCTTTGCCATAGTTGAACTGGGGAAAGACAGTGTTTGGAAAGTGGCAAGGGTTAAAGGCTTTAAAGTGCCGGAAAAAGAGGCAGGATGGGTTGCTTATCATTTAGAGAAATCCGTTGAAAAAAAGGAGCCGGAGAAAAAGAAAACAGAGTTGCCGGATAAGAAAATAGCTGACAGCCTGAATAAAGTAATTGACTCATTGCAGCAGGTTATTCAGGCAATGCCCATGAAGAAAAAGAAAAAACAAAAAGATGAAGACTTTGCTACTGGCGATATTGATTATCCATTACTCACCTTTGATGGAGAAGATGCAGAAGGTGATGAGCCGGCAGCGGGTTCTGCAGATGCCGGAACCGATCTGGTGGTGAGAAATCTTCTGAACGGGCAGGAGAAAGTATTTAATAATGTGCTGGAGTACTATTTCAGTAAAACCGGCGGCAAGTTGCTGATGGAGCAGGCAAAGAATCCGAAAGATTCCCTCAGTAAACTCTCTGTTATACTTTATGATCTTAACGAAGCCAAAGCAACTGTTTTAAGCAAGGGAGGAAATGATTTCAAAAGCTTCAGTTTTTCAGAAGACGGGTCGCAGGTTGCTTATGTTGCAGAAAGGGATGCCCGGCCAAAAGAACTACAGAAGTTTTATCGGGTGTGGTATTATAAAAATGGCATGGACAGCGCCACATTGCTGGCCGATAAAAACTCAGTGGGTATGAAACTGGGTATGACCATCAGTGAATATGGCAACCTTAGTTTTAGTAAGTCAGGCAAACGTTTATTTTTTGGCACAGCCCCCATTCAGCCCCCCAAAGACACTTCACTGGTAGAAATGGACCAGGTGAAACTGGATATCTGGCATTATAATGATGATTACCTGCAGACGGTACAATTGTTCCGTTTGCAAAGGGACCTGCAAACAAATTACCTGGCTGTTTATCACCTTGATAAAGGCGAACTAAAACAATTGGGCTCGGTTGAACTTCCAACCGTTTACCCGACTAATGAAGGTGACGGCGACCAGTTTGTGGGAGTGACTGATTATGGAAAACGTATCGAGAGCCAGTGGACAGGAACTACCAAAAAAGATATTTATGCAGTAAATGTAAATGATGGAAGCCGGCAATTGGTAAAGAAAGACCTGGAGGGCATCATGTCTCCACAGTACATTTCACCATCAGGAAAATATATCCTATGGTATGACAGCAAAGCCCGTCATTATTTTGTGTGGGACGGAACTGCTGCCCGAAATATTTCACAAAAAATAAAATATCCGCTTTGGAATGAGGAGCATGATACACCCAATGATCCGCCACCATATGGGGTGATGGGTTGGCAGGAGGGTGATAGTGCAGTGTATGTGTATGACAGGTATGATGTTTGGAAATGCAGTATGCAAAGTGTAGCTGATCCGTTGAATATTACTTTAATAGGAAGATCCGGTAAAGAAAGAATAAGACATATTCAAACAGATCCTGAAGCCAGATTTTTGAAGCCTGGAGAAACTATTTATTATAAATTAACCAATGAGGCCAACAAGTCTGAAGAACTGATTGAATCCACATTAAAGAGTTGGTTGTCTTATGAACAGGTAGAAGGAGGTGCATATACTTTTGGGCAAATCAAAAAGGCAAAAGATTCTCCTTCGTTGATTTTTACTCATGAATCTTATGTCAATTCTCCGGATTTATATATAGATAATTTAAAGCCAAATAAACCAGAAAAGGCTATTCAGCTATCATCCATTAACCCCCAGCAAAAAGACTACAATTGGGGCTCAGCCGAATTATACAAATGGAAGGCCTTTAATGGTAAAATGTCAGAAGGGGTTCTATATAAACCAGAAGATTTTGATCCTTCCAAAAAATATCCGTTGATCCTTTACTTCTATGAAACACATTCCAACGACCTGCATGATTATATACCGCCAACACCAACCGGCAGCCGGTTGAATATTTCATTCTTTGTTAGCCGAGGTTATGTAGTATTCTCACCGGATATCCGCTATACAACCGGACATCCTGCTAAGAACTGCTTTGACTATGTCGTTAGTGCCGCACAGGATCTTGCCAAACAAAAATGGATTGATGCAAAAAACATCGGAATCCAGGGACAAAGCTGGGGCGGCATTCAAGTGGCGCAACTGGTAACCATGACCAATATGTTCAAAGCTGCCTGGGCCGGTGCGCCGGTGGCCAATATGACCAGCGCCTATGGCGGTATTCGCTGGGAAAGCGGTGTAAACCGACAGTTTCAGTATGAAAAAACACAAAGCCGTATCGGCGCTACCTTGTGGGAAAAACCCAACCTCTACATTGAAAACTCGCCGTTGTTCCATTTGCCAAAAGTTAAAACCCCGTTGGTGATAATGGCCAATGATGCTGACGGCGCCGTTCCCTGGTACCAGGGAATAGAACTTTTCACGGCTATGCGCAGGCTTGGCAAGCAGGTGTGGATGCTGAACTACAATGGCGAGGCCCACAATTTAAGAGAAAGAAAAAATCAGAAAGATATATCTATCCGGGAGCAGCAATATTTCGACTGGTTGCTGAAAGGAGCCAAACCACCCAAATGGATAACAGAAGGAGTGCCGGCTATCAAAAAAGGAAAGGATTGGGGACTTGAATTGGTTAATTAGTTTTATGGATAGAGTGGTTAGTAAAGAATACTAACCACTCTGTTTTTTATGCTGCTTCGCTGATAAATTTTACCAGGCTCCGTTTGGCAATTGGCAATAAAGTTTCATCCACAGGAAAAGACAGTTCGGTTTCTATGGAGTAAACGGCAGGATTGGGTAATTCTCTGCGTTGTTTTATTAATTCAGCTTTTATTTGTTCATAGGTACTGCTGATACTGCGAACCCAGTTGTCGATAAAGACCGTTTTTATACTTCTGTACTTTTCATCATGCTTTTCGAACAAGGAAAGCCTGTAATGGTAAACCCTGGTGCTTTTAATATTCCCGCTGCTCAGAAAGAAATAACCTTCCTTGGTATCCAGGGGGATCAGCCCCACAGGGGCGATATTTATTTTTTCTTCTACAAATTCATAGATCTCTGTACCGTTATGAATGGTTTTTCTGATGCTGCTCGCTGAAAAATGAATGATATCTTCCAGTTCCTGCATTAACTCATCGTCCTCTATCATTTGCTCGTACAATACCTGGAGTTTTTGTAGCTGGATGCCGGTCAGTTTTTTGGGAAAGTGTTCCTGCAGGTATTTTTTATTCTCCCGGAAGGCCACGATATTATTGTAATGAAAAATTACATCCGCCAGTTGCGGGTAGAGTTTATTTTCATTGAAATAGCGGTTGACTTCCTGTAAATAAGCCAGCAGGGTATATTTCTTTAACTCGAAATCAATTCGGCCCTCGGCAAACCAGGTTTCGGATAAAGACTTCATATTGCGGATTTTGATTCCTAATTTACAAAAAAGACGATAGGAATAAAAAGGAAGTTTAATTTTAGAATGTTAAATCGTTTACCAATGAAAGGAAGGTTATTATTTCTGCTGGTAGCATTTTCTTCCTGCAGTAATACAATATATGTAGTACGACATGCCGAGAAGGCTACAGGTATTGATATGGCAACCATGAAGCCTGCCGCTGATCCGCCCCTGACGCCGGAAGGTGAAGAGAGGGCACTGAAATTGAAAGAAATCCTGGGGAGCAAGGATATAAAACAAATTTTTTCTACGAATACACTGCGTACAATTTCTACTGCCAGGCCATTAAAAGAATTATACCTGGGTATGCCCATTCAGTTATATAGTAGTAAACCGGACTCTTTGCCATCCTTTCTGGATAAAATAAAATCCATTCGGAGGGGGGATGTGCTTATCGTTGGACATTCCAATACTGTTGATAATATTGTGAATGGTATTTGCGGGGACACAAAAATTCCCGGTGACCTGAAGGACACAGAATATGATAACCTTTTTGTCCTGAAAAGAAAAGGAACTAATTATAGTTTTAAAAGAGAACAATTCGGCAAGTCATCAAAATAAAAACCGGGCTTTGATTCCCGGTTTTGCCTCCTTTTTCTTAAAAGTCTCTTTCCGGATTGAAATTTTCAAGTTCTTTTGCAACAGCTGTTAAGAAAGTGGCGCCAAGGCTGCCATCCACTATCCGGTGGTCGTAACTCATGCTCAGGTACATCATGTGACGGATGGCAATACTGTCGCCTGCCGGTGTTTCAATTACGACGGGTCTTTTTTTAATAGCTCCAACAGCCATAATGGCGACCTGTGGC
>DASUDW010000360.1:0-5833 GCA_036275415.1 Chitinophagaceae bacterium
AATGACAAACAAACGATCTGTTATTGTAATTGGCAGCGGTTTTGCCGGGCTGTCTGCCGCATCTTTCATGGCAAGAGATGGCTGGGAGGTTACCGTTATTGAAAAGAACCCCACACCCGGTGGCCGTGCCCGCCAACTAAAGGAAGATGGGTTCACTTTTGATATGGGCCCCAGTTTTTACTGGATGCCGGATATATTTGAGCGGTATTTTGCTCAGTTTGGAAAAAAGGTCAGCGATTACTACCAGCTTGAAAGATTGGATCCCAGCTACCGGGTGTACTGGGATGAAGGTTTTACAGATATGCCTGCAGACTTTGCTGCCCTGCAAGCAACCTTTGAAGCTATTGAACCCGGCAGCGGCCGGCAATTGGCAGCTTACCTGAAAGGGGCGGCTTATAAATACGATGTTGGTATCAATAAACTGGTGTATAAACCGGGACGTTCCCTTACCGAGTTCATGGATTGGCCTACCATCAGCGGTGTATTCAAACTGCAGGTTTTTTCTTCTATTAAAAAACATATCGCCACTTATTTCAAACATCCACGGCTCCGCCAACTGATGGAGTTTCCGGTTCTTTTTTTAGGAGCCTTGCCGGAAGACACGCCGGCCCTGTACAGCCTGATGAATTATGCAGATATCAAAGGGGGTACCTGGTACCCGAAGGGAGGTATGTATGCTGTGGTGGAAGGGATGTACCAATTAGCCCTTGAGCTGGGGGTGAAATTCCGGTTTTCTGAAAATGTAAACGAAATACAGGTTGATCAGGCAAGGGTTCAGAAAGTGATAACTGATAAAGAAGTTTATCATCCCCATGCAGTGATCAGCGGCGCTGATTATCATTTTACCGAAACAAAATTGTTGTCACCCGCCTGGCGGTCTTATTCCGACAATTACTGGAATAAAAAAGTGATGGCCCCTTCCTGTTTGTTGTATTACGTAGGCCTCAACAGGAAATTGAAAGAACCCATTCACCATTCCCTGTTTTTTGATGTACCGTTTGACCAGCATGGAAAAGAGATTTACAAAGAACCCGGATGGCCTACTGAACCTTTATTTTATGTAAGTGTTTCATCTGTAACTGATGCTAACGTGGCACCGGCCGGATGTGAGAATATTGTTTTCCTGGTTCCCATTGCTGCCGGACTGGAAGGGGATGATGAGGCAACCCGGGAAAAATATTTTCAACTGATTGCCCGCCGTATGGAAAAGCATATAGGAGAGCCGATACTGGATGCCGTGATCTATAAAAGGTCCTATTCAGTGAAAGATTTTGTGGCAGATTATAATTCTTTCCGTGGCAATGCTTACGGTTTGGCCAATACGCTTTGGCAAACTGCCATATTCCGACCGGCCTGTCACAGTAAAAAAGTGAAGAACTTATTTTATACGGGACAATTGACAGTACCAGGTCCCGGTGTTCCCCCCAGCCTGATCAGCGGGGAGGTGGTTGCCAAAGAAGTTGTCAAAACATTCAAATAATTGTTTATATTCAATTATGGTACATCTTTTTCATTCAACCAGTGAGCAGTGCAGCAGGATCGTTACGGAACGATACAGTACTTCGTTCTCTTCCGCCATCCGCATGCTGCATAAGGATCTGCGTACACCTATCTTCAATATTTACGGATTTGTACGGTTTGCCGATGAGATCGTTGACACCTTTCATGATTATGACAAGCCAGGCTTGCTGGCACAGTTCAGGCAGGAAACGTATGATGCCATTGAACGGGGTATCAGCCTGAACCCGGTACTGAACAGTTTTCAGCGTACGGTGAATGATTACAACATTGACCTGAAGCTGGTGGATGCATTCTTTAAGAGTATGGAGATGGACCTGGATAAACAACAGTACGACAGTGAGGGATACAAAGAATACATTTACGGGTCTGCTGAAGTGGTGGGGCTGATGTGCCTTTATGTTTTTTGTGAAGGCCGCCAGGAGTTATATGATAAACTGGAACAACCCGCCAGGGCCCTGGGCGCTGCCTTTCAGAAGGTGAATTTTCTGCGTGATATCAAAGCCGATTATAACGGTCTCAGCCGGGTGTATTTCCCGGGCTGTGATTTTACCAATTTTACGGAGAAAGACAAACAGGCCATCGAGGCTGATATTCAGCAGGACTTCAAGCAGGCTTTTGAAGGTATCAAGCGGTTACCGATGAAAGCCAGGTTTGGGGTATATGTTGCTTATAAATATTACCTCTCTTTATTTAAAAAGATAAAGCGGTTACAACCGGCAAGGGTGCTGGATGCGAGGATCAGGATACCCAATTACCGCAAGGCGATGATCGTATTCAGGGCCGGTGTAAAAAATCAACTGCGGCTGATCTGATATGGACCTGACAAAAGTGATATTAGTAGACGAGAAGGATAATCCCACAGGCACTTGCGAGAAACTGGCCGCACACCAGCAAGGTTTATTGCACCGGGCTTTCAGTGTTTTTATTTTTAACAGCAAAGGCGAGATGCTGCTACAGCGAAGGGCTATGGGTAAATACCACAGCGCTGGTTTATGGACCAATGCCTGCTGCAGCCATCCTGCGGATGGTGAATCCTTAGAAGCTGCTGCGCACAGAAGGTTGCAGGAAGAAATGGGTTTTGATACCGGGGTGGAGAAAGTTTTTGATTTTATCTACAAAGCGGTATTGGAGAACGGCCTCATTGAGTATGAATTTGACCATGTATTTGCCGGTGAATATGACGGAGTAGTCAATTGCAATGCTGAAGAAGTGATGGATCATTGTTTTAAAGATATTGATTCGGTGCGGAAAGAATTACAATCCTGCCCTGAGCGATACACTGCCTGGTTCCGGCTGGCTTTTCCCCGAATAATCAACTGGTGGCAGCACCACTATCAACAACAAATTGCTTAACTTTTTTTAATCAAGTGCCCTTATGGCTATCATATACTACATATTGGTTTTATTGGGAACATTTATTGTAATGGAAGGTATCACCTGGTGTACCCATAAGTTCGTGATGCATGGGTTTCTCTGGTACCTGCACAAAGATCATCACCAGGTGGAGCCGGGTATTTTTGAGAAGAATGACCTGTTTGCTTTCATTTTCGCCGTTCCCAGTTTCTTACTGATCTATTTTGGCACTTACGGTGATGCCTGGTGGATGCAGGCTATTGGATTTGGTATTATGTTATATGGCTTTGCCTATTTTATGGTTCATGACGTCATCATACACCAGCGGTTCAAGTGGTTTTCCCGGAGCAATAACACTTATGTAAGGGCCATACGCTGGGCACATAAAATGCACCATAAACACCTGGATAAAGAGCATGGAGAAAGTTTTGGCTTTCTGTATGTGCATAAGAAATACTGGAACAAAGTAAAAAAGGACAAGCAACTGATGGCCGGCAGCCGCAAAGTGGAATATGCGCCGGAAAAGGATGCTGTACCTGCTGGTGATTAAACTGCAGCGGCCAGTTGTGCAGCTCTTTCCTTTCGGAATGGCTTAAGATAATGTCCGACAATCTTACCTAAAATCCTGTGGCCGGTAATATTCAGATGAGCCGGATCTTCAAAATATCTTTTATCAGCTGCTATATACCTGAACAGGTCGATGTAAGTGACATTGGGCATTGCCGCAAATAATTTCCTGTACCACTTTCCTGCTTTATTTCTGATCAGGTTATCAGAAATCTTATAGCAGGGAATGGGTGAAAGGATAATGAAATTGATTCCCGGGTTTTCCCTGATGATACTTTTTATGTTGCTGAAGTGAGCTTTGTTTTTCCAGTTCAGGTATTTCCAGATGAATGGAGTTACCAGGTTTTGGATTACGAAACCTGCTTTTTTCTCTTTTACCATAGGCAGCATCAACCTGTCATCTGCTTCATTGGTCAATTCACTTAATTGCCCTGAACCACCAGAAACCCTGCTGCCTGTATAGTTCTTCTTTTCCCTGAACAACTCCTTTAATGAGGCATGGAATTCATAGTTGCCTAATTGCAGCAATACAGTATCGGGCTGGTGTTTATTTATTTTTTCCCGAATTTCTATGTTTCGCTTGATCTCAAAGTTTGCAGCTTTATGAATAATATCGAATCCGGCTGTATCAGCCATAACATTGATGAAAGAATTTTCTTCGCCCACTTTATAACCGGCTATATGGCAGCCGCCAATGGCAATCATAGTATCGGACATGGTAGTAGTTTTTAATAGTTTGGATTCTGTGTAAAAGTAAATCCGGACAGCTGTTGAACAAAGAGCACTAGTACCCGTTTTATTCTCGTAAAATCCCGAAGTACTTTTTCAAAAGATTGTCTTGTTACCTTTGGATCAGGTAGTTATGAAGCCAACCCCAAAATATGATTATATCATTGCCGGCGCCGGATGTGCCGGACTCAGCCTGCTGATGCGGATGATACGTACTGGCCTGACCGAAAAGAAAAGAATCCTGCTGATAGACCGGGATGTGAAGCAACATAATGACCGTACCTGGTGTTTCTGGGAACAGGGAAAAGGTTTTTTTGAGCCCATTGTATACCGGCAATGGGGTACGATCAATTTCTTCAGCAGGGATTTCAGTAAAGCAATGACTATAACTCCTTACCGGTACAAGATGATACGGGGCATTGATTTTTACCGTTTTTGTTTTGAGGAGATCGACAGGCACCCCAATATTGAAAGGGTGTATGGCGAAGCCCGGTTCCGGCAAACGGAAGAAGGTTTTGCACTAACCATCAATGATGAGCCGATTGACACAACCGGCAGTGTGGTATTCAACTCCATTTATTCTCCTGCACCTCCCGGTAAAAAATCATTAACGGTGCTTCAGCATTTTAAAGGCTGGGTTATAGAAACCAGCCAGGATGCATTCGACCCCTCCCAGGCCACCATGATGGATTTCCGGGTTCATCAGCGGCATGGTACCAGTTTCGCATATGTCTTGCCTTTCAGCAGCCGTTCTGCATTGGTAGAATATACGTTGTTCACTCCCTCCCTGCTAAAGCCGGAACAGTACAATGCTGAACTGCGGGACTATATCGGGGATTTTTTAGGCATAACCGGTTACGATGTTATAGAAGAAGAATTTGGCATCATCCCTATGACCAATGAAAAATTTCATTTTAAGAAAAACGGGTGGCAGATCGGTACTGCCGGTGGTCAAACCAAGGCTTCCAGCGGGTACACTTTTCAGTTTATCCAGAAGCAGTCAGATGTAATTGTATCTTTTTTGCTTGATGGTAAGCGGCTGGATAACATTCCTTCAACCGCCAGCAGGTTCCGGTTTTACGATAATACCTTGCTGTATATTCTATACCACGGAAAACTGCCCGGTGACAAAATCTTCAGCCGGTTGTTTCAAAAAAATAAACCTCAGCAGGTGCTGAGGTTCCTGGATAATGAAAGTTCTTTAGCTGAAGAACTGAAAATTATTTCTACCCTTCCAACATGGCCGTTTTTAAAAGCTGCGTTGAAGCAGTTTTGATCATTGATCCGGGTCCATTTGCATAAATTCCCGTTTAACGGCTTTCAGCATACTAAATAACTGGGCTACCTGTATCAGTAACAATACACCTAAGGCCAGTATTACATACCAGGGCAAGTGGATCGTCTTTACGGGCATAGTTACATCTTTCTGGAACTTAAGAATATGCCAGCCGTTCAATGCAGAACCAAATGCCATGCCTGCCAGCAGGAAAGACAAAAGTGAATACACTACTTTCATGAACATAATTCGCATCGTGGAGTAGCCTACCTTGAAGTTTTCGAGTATGGCAGCGGGGATGATTAGCACTAATGCAATCCAGCTCCAGTTTTTGCTGAACCATTCATTATTGAGTGCCAAATTAAGTACTAATACCATAACGATGGA
>DASUDW010000361.1:0-2167 GCA_036275415.1 Chitinophagaceae bacterium
CCGGCTAACTCAAATTCTTTCATCCTATCTGCCAACGGTATCAATTCCTTGGTGACAAGTGGCAACAGCACATGAACATTCCTTTCCCGGCAAAGCGAAAGCAATTTGTCTGAAAACTGTGAATCTGAAGCAGGAGGTATAACAAGAAATTCATCTGCCAGGTATTTACCGACCACTTCATCTTTTGCGTCTGCGGCAATTAAATGAATGTTCTTTTCCTTCCTTAGGCATTTAATAATGCCGGCAGCCCCGGGAGCCCCGGCTCCGGTCATTAAGACATTTATTTGGCCTATTGTCACCGGCTAAAAATAAATCAATATTGAGGAATTATTGTACAGAAGCCTCATTTCCGTAAAGCTGGCCTTTGAATTTGAGGGAAGGAGAAGGTATAAACGCCCCAATACCTAATTCATTCCATTTTGCATCTATGCTGCTTATCGTGGCATCATCAGCAACGATTATATTAGGCCAGTCCCGCTGGAAATTATCCAGTTCCTTTGTTTTCCTGGTTCCATCAAGGCCCATACAAGCTGTATACGGCCTGCTATTTGTCCTGCACAGATGAAAATCCCTTTTGGGGTCCAGGTTATTGCAAAAACGCCATAGTGCAGTCGTTAAATCTTTTGCATCAACCGTATGTTCTACATACAGTATCATTTTGATTCCGGATATTTCTGTTAAAGCAAAAAGCTGCTGATGCAATTCACTGATATGACCCGGGCGGTTTTTTTCAACAGCCAGCACCAGGCAGGGAATATCCTTTTTCAATAAAGAAAAATTAGCTGATTTTATTTCCGGAAAACGGGATGTAAAAAATGTTTCAGTCAGATCTTGATTTATTCCCGGAAAATGAAAATCATCGTCTGTCTCTTCCGGCATTTTTGTGGTGCCATCAATACACATTTTACCGCCAAAACCCAGTTTACTGCAACTATGGTCCAGCACATCCATGGGTCCGGTGGAGAAATAAATATCAGTAGCAGGATTTAAATTTTGAAAAACAATCCTCGTTAAATCCTCGTAATTCTGGATCTTAACGCCTTCACTGGCGAGCACTAATATTTTATTGAACATCATTTGCCCGGCACCCCACATGGCATTCATCACTTTTTGGCCCTGGCCGGCATATTCCTTTTTGATCTTGGTAATAACAAGATTGTGAAAAACACCTTCTACCGGCATATCCATATCCATAATCTCCGGTACCATTGTCATTTTAATCGGGGCAAGGAAAATCCTTTCCGTGGCTTTTCCCAACCATGCATCTTCCTGCGGTGGTATACCCACAATGGTGGCAGGATACACAGGATTCCGCTTATGGGTGATGGCGGTAATATGGAATTTCGGATACCAGTCTGGTAATGAATAATAACCGGTATGGTCACCAAAAGGCCCTTCCCAGATCAATTCATCTGCAGGATCAACATATCCCTCAATGATAAAATCTGCATCTGACGGCACTTCAATTTCTGGTTGCGAAATACATTTTACCAGTTCCACTTTTTTCTTTCTTAAAAAACCGGCCAGCATGTATTCATCTACGTTTTCCGGTAAAGGTGCAGTGGCAGAATAAGCATAAACAGGGTCACCGCCCAGGGCCACGGCAACGGGCATTTTCTTGTTGAGCTTTTTATATTCCGAATAATGTTTGGCCGAAACTTTATGTTTATGCCAGTGCATACCCGTGAGTGTAGGGCCAAAAACCTGCATCCGGTACATCCCCACATTACGGCTGTTGGTTAAAGGGTCTTTTGTATGAATAACCGGGAGAGTTACAAAAGGTCCCCCATCCTTTGGCCAGCAAGTAATTACCGGTAATTTATTGATATCAGGCTGCTGCATTACCACTTTCTGACATTCGCCCCTGCCATTTTTCACTTTCGGCATCCAACTGGCAAACTGGCCTAATTTAGGAAGGAGTTTGAGTTTATCCAGTATATTTTCTTTTGGAGAAGAAAGGAGTTTGAACAACCCTTCAATTTCCTTTGCCACATCATCCAGGTGAGAAACACCCAATGCCATACACATTCGCTTTTCACTGCCGTATGCATTCATGAGCACTGGAAAATCATAACCCGTATTTTCAAATAATAATGCTTTGCCACCACCACCGGACTTACTTACCCTATCGGTAATTTCAGCTATTTCCAGTTTGGGATCTGCAAAG
>DASUDW010000362.1:0-4617 GCA_036275415.1 Chitinophagaceae bacterium
GCCTTGGTCAGTTCGCCTTTAAAATGATATTGCGCATGAAACTTATCTACCTTACTGCTGGTGATGGCACCGTATAATGAATAAAGAAAAATCGGGTTGAGATAATTTGATGCCCAGTCTGTAAGTGATACGGCCCTGATAGCACCCATCTTTGAGTCGTTCTTGTCGGTAAACCGAATGAATTCATTGCTGTTATTTAGCGGTGTAGATCCCGGCTGGTCATTCAGGCACAGATCAAGCGGAATACCCCAGAAATTTAAATCTGTTATGGGGATTGAAGGAATACCCAAACCAGACAAATCAATATTGGGTAAGCGGGGCATTACCGTTACCTCTGGCAATACCGGTAAGGATGGAATATCATAAGGCCCTACCTGTAACCTGGGAACACTTCCCAATTCACCCAAGTCAATACCACCAAAAATGGTTACCCTGTCAAGCAAATGAAAAGGAGGTGTACTGTACGGACCAATTTTATAAGGAAGACCCAATGTGGCATTGATCTTATCAATAATAAGATTGCCTGTTCCTACGGCAATACTGCCTATCACTTTAATATCATCTAATGCACCATTGATCACTATATCACCAAGGAGGTTGATACGGCTGCCGGGAAAATCGCAACGGATCAGGTCTTTTATTTTCTGCATTTGCGTACTGCTGATCAATTCCGGAATTGCAGGTGGTGAGTAGATAGATTTGGCTTTACCCAGTTTTATCTTCAGGCCATCACCCTGCCCTTCATTGGTGTTGTTAATGTACGCTGCGAAATTCTCCGTATTTTTTGTTACCGAAAGTTCGTCAAGAATAGTAGTGGCTTTGTTTACTGTTAATGTTCCCGTTAGCGATGTCGGACTTGTATTGGCAACTGTAAAGGCACCATTGTTGGTAGTAGCCCCGGACACGGTATTCAGGAACACATTTTTCTTCACATAGAGATCATTCCCCACTTCCACATTCACTCCCACTTTCAGGCTGTTGTTGATGCTGATGTCACCGGCTGCGGTTATTTTAAACCGCTCAATATTATTGGTTACAAAAACCAGGTCTTTAAAGTCGGTGGTACCAAGTTTATCAACCAGCGGGTTGGTATTGGAGTTACCCTGCAGCGACCATACATTGGCAGGCACACCGGGGTTTCCGGCATTGGCCACTATTTCTGTTCCTTCTGCATTGGCGATCTTTCCGGCAGTAGCAGCATGAAAAGCATACGGTACCGCCAGTAAACGGCTTTCTGTAAAGGCCATATAACCGCCGTCTTTATCCTTCATGGAAACAGCCATCCAGATATTTTCCCCGCTCCAGGGAACAGTGGCCATTGAACCAAAACCGGCCTTGCCCATACCGATCACAAGGTCAAAAAGCCCCAGCTGGCTGGTAACTACCGTATGTTCTTCACTGTAATACACCATCGCCCCTTTGGCAGGATCACCTTTCAGTTCAATCTTTAATGTAATGCTGCGGTTCGGCAGCACTTCGCCGGATGTACTGCGGGCTACAGCCTGGTACTTCATACCGGCAGGCACTGTTTGTGCACGGCTGACGATGGCGAAAGAGGCACCGAACAACAGCAGGAAAAGTATTTTTTTCATAAACAGATTTTTAGTGAGTATTGGTTAGTTGGTTTTGACTATTTTAAAAACACCGGCTGTCTTTCCGTCTGCGGTCATGACCCGCAACTGGTACATACCGGCAGCGAGATGGCCGACCGGGATATCGATGGCAGAGGATTTACTGTTGACTGTTTTCTCAGCCAGTGTATTTCCGGTCAGGTCTGCCAGAATGATGGAAACATTGCCCGTTACGGAAAAAGGCAGCTGCACCCGCAACCTGTTTGTGGCAGGATTGGGAAAAACCCGAATGCTTTCAGCAAGGTCTTCACTGCTGACAGGAAGCTGGCGGCTGATCAAAACCGGCTGGTGGAAACCTACGGTATATAACCGGTTGCCCGAAGCTGCCGTGCCGGCTGCTGCTTCCCCGATGGTCCACTCCAGTTCAATGCCGTTAAACCGGCTCACTCCGCCATTGGCGGCAATCACATCCGGATGCAAACTGGCCTGCGCCCCGGCCAGTTTCCCCAGGGATAGCAGAGACAGAAAAAAAAGAAGCTTTCGCATACGTAAAGGGTTTATTATTTTAATAATCGGTCTTTCGGGTTCTAATGACAACATGTAACCCGTTTTTCACCGGATTGACCTGGATTCCTGGCTGCTGATGACAAGGGCATAATCCCCTTTCTTCTTCTGTTCAATGGCTTTTAACCGAAGGCTAAACCACCACCACAGTAACAACAGGAGGAAGAGCGAAAAAAGAATAATGAACAGCTCACCCCTTCTTTTAAAAACCAGCCCCATTTCAAAGGATTTGATGAAAATTTGTTGGCCCAATAAATTTGAACCATTTGAATAAAGCAGCCAAGAATCTGGCATAGCAAAAGCGTTTCGCCGGCGTTACATTTTCGTTTCATCGCTGAAACCCGCCACCAGCAAGGGTTTTCAGAGCCCTTTAGATGGAATTGACAAGATCGGGAAGGGAGCCCTCTTCGGGTAATTGGAGCTTTTTGCGCAGCCGGTGGGTGGTCACCCTTACGGTTTGCTGGGAAATACCCAGCGCTGCGGCCATTTCTTTGGTGGAAAATTGCAGTTTGGCCAGGGCCATATACCGGGTTTCTGCCGGTGTCAGGTCCGGTAATTTTTGCCGGAGGCGGTACAAGAAACCGCTGTGTACTTTTTCAAACAGCTGGCGGAAATGGTTCCATTGTTCATCGGTCAGCAAGGTAGTTTGCTGTAATTGCAGGATGAGTTTTTCGTCTTCACTGCCCTTTAACTTAAGCTGGTTCTCCAGTTCCTCCAGCAGTTTTGATTTTTCGGAAACGGAAAAAGCAAAGTCCTTCAGTTGCTGATCGGCCGCCTGCAATTCCTTTTCTTTTTCATGCAAGGTCAGGTCTTTCAGCAGTTGCTCCTGCCTGTGTTTCTTTTTTACCAGTCTGAATATGTAAAGGGCAAGTATGGTGAGCAGGACAACAAAACCGATCAGCAGGTTTCGCTGTATTATTTTGTTTTCCTTTTCCTTCTCCAGCCCAAGGATTTCCTGTTGACGCCGGGCAGATTCCACTATTTGCTGTGCCCTTGCCAGCTGCATGGCATTGAACTTACGGTCCAGGCTGTCTTTTACCTGCAGGGAAGAATCAAGGAATTGTTGTGCCAGTACACTATTTCCTTTTGCTGCGTATAATTTGCTCAGAAAGGGGTATAAATATTCATAACGGCTATAATCACCCGCCTTTTCAATATCGCTTTTGGCCAGGAGGGCCAGTTCTTCGGCACGGGCAATATTGTTTTGTTTCAGGTATATATCCGCCATGGGAACCAGCGATCCGCTGGCCAGTCCCGGGTCGTTGAATTGAGTGGCTGCATCAATATCTTTTTGCAGCAAGGGCAGCGCTTCCCTGTAATGGCCCCTGAGGTATTGGTTATAGCCCAGGTTGCCGGACGCAATACCCACCCATTGTTCATGCAGGTCTGTTTTATGGGTAAGGATGGCCGAGAAATAATAATCCGATGAATCCAGCATGCCCAGTTTCTGGTAGCAAAGGCCCAGGTTATTACGTATATCGCTTTGTGCCCTTGCCATCGGCGCCGGTGGTGTAAAGCTGATGGCCTCTTTTAAGTAAACGATAGCCTGCCGGTATTCTTTGAAAAAATAATAGGCATAACCGAGGCTGGAGTAGTCCAGCATCTTTTCCGGGTATTCTTCATGGGCCAGCGGTTTACCTGCCTCGATACCTTCGAAGTAAGATTCAAAGGCCCGCTGGTAGTTTTGTGCCTTGCTCCAGTAATTTTCACCCATGGTTCTGTAAGCACGGGCTACCATCCAGTATTGTTTTTGTTTTGCCTGATTGGCAATAAAAGAATACATCAGCTCCGTTTGCATGGCGGTATCCGGGCTCTCCAGCATTTGCAGCCAGGCCGTGGCATAATCGGCTTCGGCCACCAGGGAGGGGTCTTTATGTTTTTGACCAAAGGATCGCAGCGCTGCAATAATGGGCTTTTTACCGGCAAAGGACTGGTCACGGATCTTTAGTTTATTCCGGTAAAAGTCAGACAGCAGCGGCCGCTTTTCGAGGAAGGTTTTGTGCAGCATACTGTCATACTGCGCCAGGCAGGTAGCGGCCAAAAAGGAGAAAAGAAAAACTATAAGGTACCGGTTCATCGGGGCTTAAAAGACCGTAAGAATACAAATTAATCTTCAGGATGGGAAACATTGTTTACGGTGTTTCCCAGAAATATTCCGGGTCAAGCCCGGAACGACATACCTAAAGATTGTATAATATACACATCACTTCTTCACCAGCCTGAAACCGGCATTCCGAAGACCTGCCTGTACCCTGCCCTGGTAAATACCTGCGGGCAGGTGCGACAGATCCAGCTCAATAATGCGGCTGCCTTCTGCCAGGGCAATGCTTTGCTCCAGCACCACCTGCCCTGCCATATTTAGTAGCAGTAAGCGGCCTTTGGTAGTACTGCCGCTGCTGATGCTGAGTTGCGCTTTATCAGTAACCGGGTTAGGCCACAGTTGGGTGATCAGCAGGTCGTTGCTGTTTTGCAATATAGCGGC
>DASUDW010000363.1:0-3407 GCA_036275415.1 Chitinophagaceae bacterium
GGAATGCCTGGAATTAAAGTATCACTATTTTTCAGGAATAGCCACCCGGTTACGAATGCCACTTATGAGAAATACAGACAGCCTTTGGTCAGTGGCATTTATGCATCAGCAAGCGGCGTATAAGATTGAGAAAAATGCAGCTTATATTAATAACGAACTGGGGATTTTATACAAGCAGAAAAAGAATTTTACGGAAGCGGAAAAATTCTTTCTAAGTGCTACACAAATTGCCCCTAACTGGGCCATGCCCTGGGCAAACCTTGCGGGTCTGTATGCCCAGATGAACAAAAAGGAAAACGGGTTTGAAGCGGCTGCCCGGGCCCGGCAATTACAACCCGGCTACCAGGGTGCCTATATCAATACAGGAACATTGTACGAGAAATACAATAATTATTTACTGGCAGAAGAATTTTTCCGGAAAAGCATCTTGTTGAATTCAAGGCATTTCCTGCCCTTTGAGCGATTAGGGTTTGTGTATATGAATACCACTAATTATGCCCTGGCGGATAGTTTTTTCCTGGAAGCAGATATTCGCAAAAGAGGTTTCGTTTTCACCGATTCAGACGGGGATGGGGTAACGGATCAGTTTGATCAGGATGTGGCCCCACCGCCGTTACCCTGCAAATTTGATACAACTACTGTTAAGCCAAATGACATAATCGGCAACTTTTATATAGCATTAAAGTACATTGAAGATCAGCAGTACCCCAAAGCAGAATGGAAACTCAAGCAAATTACCCGGTTGAACCCGGACCATCCGATAGCCTTTCATTACCTGGGTAAATTACAGTATGAACAAAAGAGGTGGCAGGAAGCGGATGTTTGCTTTAATTATGCCATAAAGAATCATTTTTCACAAGAAAAATTTGAGCAATACTGCGACTCCTTAAAAAAATTATTTCCTCAATATGGGAAAAAAGAAGGGGCTGGCGATTGTGTTTTTACCCGGTTCGTTATTGCATGGGTTTCCCTTCCCGTTACCCGGTTTTTCCTGGCAGATACCTATGAAAAATGGAATCATTTCGATGAAGCCGAACTGCAATTAAGGGCCATTATCCGGGAATGGCCACATGAAATAGGAGCCTATAAAAAACTATGGAAAATACTGGAGAACCGGGGCAGATTGTATGATGCAGAAGTTTCCATTCGCTCCTTTCCTGATACAGCTACCGTCCAGAATGAGCTTTATGCTTTTTACGAGAGGGCCATTACGAAATACCCAAATACAGGAGAGTGGCATCTCAAGGCGGGAAACCTGATGCATGCATTAGCCATGACAAATCCTGAAAGGTATACGAAAGACCGTAAATATTTTCCTCCCGACAAAAAGACAGAAGAATACAGGGATATGGTTTTTTATATAGCTCCTTCATTTGAGGAAAAAAGTATGCCGGCAATTCAAGAAACCTATCTGCTTTATGGGGATGTCGATTTCCCCAGAACAGAAGGCATACGGTTTTTGCTAAAGGCCGATTCGCTGATTGCTGATGCCGATATGGCCGCCGAAATCAATAACAAGCTCGGTGATTTATATACCGGACAGGGATTACCTGAAAAAGCCATCGCCTGTTATAAAAAAGTGATCGATTTGCATCCGGCAGATGCCAATGCCCGTATGAAGTTTGTATGGGTGAATGATGTTACCTATAATTTCTCCAATGCCATGGAGCAACTGGATTCATTGAACAGAAGAGGTGAGATTAATTATGACAACCAGGTACAACTGGCCCGTTATTGCATCCATGCAGGCAGGTATGCAGATGCCATGAAATTATTACAACAATCAGTCAATGCAGATCCATTAAAAGCACAACAGTTGAATGATCTGAACGGAAGGTTACAGTTTTTATCCGGCCAGTTGCAGAAGGCCTTGCCTTTTTATACTGCCTATAATACCCTGTATCCAAATGATGCCGGAACCATGTATACCATTGCCCGCATCTATGCTATGCAGAACAAACAACCGGAGGCATGGAAATGGCTGACACTGGCAATCAATAAAGGGTTTAATTATTACTGGGTACTCAAATTTGATGAAAGCTGGAATAAGTTCCGTCCATCACCTAAATGGGAACAGCTTACCGGCAATATTAAATCCAAAGGTTAAAGAGTTATTTTTTGATTTTTCCCGATAAATATTCTGTAAACGGGGTTTTGTTTACAGAGGTTTTCCGGAATTCTTGGTTTGGAGCAATAGGTGTTACTGGCTTTAAGGGTGGTTTGCCCCTGTGCCTGTTTCAATACCTGGTCCCAGGATACATTGTTTTTTAAGATACTGCTGTAAGATTCCAGCGAAGATTTTAAATAGTATGTATAGAAACTGCCGAAATCATCCTGGCTGGCAGAGGTTTGAGTTTCTGTACAGGCAGTAGAAAGGATAGAGATCGGTGTAGTGTTAAGAAACAAGGTCCTCAGGTTTTGTTCACTCCATTTAATACTTACACTCTTTGTGCCTGAAGGTTTGGTGCTTTTAAAATTCACCGAAAAAATATCATCATTGCAGCAATCGCTGATCACCAGGTTCATCCTGGCGCCTTTTTTATAAATGGTCTGAAATACATCGGCAATATTCAGTGACTGGCCGATGTTGGCTGTACGGCTGGCCTTGGCCCAGGCCAGGCTATCAGAAAAAGAGGCCCTGGGTGTTTTTACATTTTTCAGTTTCATATTTGGGAATGCCCTTGGCTTTTCGGGGATACGGAACCCATGACCGGAATAATAGAATATTACTATATCATTGGCCGCAGGCCGTAGTTTGGCCAAAGCAGATGAGGTACTTGCTTTACCAAAACTTTTGCCGGTAAGAATGGTGGTATCAAGCTTAATGCCAAGGTAATTACAAATCGAAGAAAACAATTCCGTAACCCGTTTTATATCGATGGCCACTGCTATGCCGATACTGGCATCCATGGTGTCTGCAACAATCAACAGGTGCATTTTGATATTTTTTTCTGCAGGGGTCAGCCCTTTGGTTGATTGGGTATTAAAAAGATTGCTGTAAAACGCATCGTCTTCTGAAAAATAATTACTGACAACATCCCTGGTAAGTTGTATCTCAGACAGGAACTGCCATTTGAAACCATTGTTGTTTTTTACAGCAGGGTTTTCGGCAGCAGTTACTCCCACAGGCTCAAATACTGTATTGGAAGCCTGGTAGCGAAAGATAAAGGCCGGAACTGTCAGGGATGCGTTACCGCTTTTTTGAATGAATACAGGGTTGACTGCACTGATAAGAAGGAGACTGGTATCGGGTTCTTCATTTTTACCAACGGGGTTTTGTTCATCGATGAAGGCTTCCACCAGGTTGTCTTCATCTGGCTTACTGCCTGTATAACGTATCCTCAGCAATCCGCTGCCATCGCTGTTGCGTTGCAGAAAAGCATGATAGAGGTTAGAATCTTTACCAT
>DASUDW010000364.1:0-11806 GCA_036275415.1 Chitinophagaceae bacterium
TTTAAACTTTATCTCAAGAAGCAAACAGCCAGTAAGATCAAATCAATAGGCGGCGGGGCCCTTGTAACAGCCGTGTTACAAAGCAGTTCTGTGGTAAGCCTGATGGTTCTTGCCTTTGTCGGAGCCGGGATCATAAACATGCAAAACGCCCTTGCCATTGTATTGGGTGCCAACCTGGGAACCACCGCTACGGGCTGGCTGGTGGCATTGGCAGGGTTTACATTCAATATTGAGAACCTGGCCTTGCCGGTAGCCGGCTTAGCCGGTTTGGGTTATGCCGTTTTTGAAAAACAGGGTAAATGGTTTGAATGGAGCCGGTTCCTGCTCGGGTTTAGTTTTTTATTCATAGGTCTGGGTTATATGAAAACGGGTATAGAGGGGATGGTGGTACAACTGGACCTGAAACAATATGCGAATGCCCCTTTGATCATTTTTCTGCTAATTGGGTTTATTACAACATCTCTTATCCAAAGCAGTTCTGCTACAGTAGCCATTACCTTAAGTGCTTTATATGCCGGGGCTATTACTTTAGTGGATGGGATAGCCATTGTGCTGGGCTCGGAGGTAGGTACTACGATAAAGTTGTTTATTGCCAGCTTCAGGGGGGAAGCTGCAAAGCGCAGAGTAGCCCTTGGCAATTTCATCTTTAATATCATTACAGCCGGCCTGCTACTAGTTTTTATTTATCCGTTAATAAGGTTGGTAACACAGGTGCTGGGTATACAAAATGAAATGATTGCACTGGTCTTTTTTCAAACACTGGTGAATCTGTTGGGCATTATTCTGTTTTTCCCCCTGTTAGGTATTTTTGGAAGATTCCTGGAGAAACGGTTTACTTCTGTTAATGAAGAAACCATGTTTATCCACAAGGTGTCGGTCAATGAGCCATCTTCGGCGTTGCTTTCACTTGAAAGGGAAATAAAGCATTTTATCTACAGTGTGCTGGATTTTACACGTCATGCTTTTGAATTGCCCAATCCGGACCTTGGCCAAATGAACCTGCACAAAGGTTTTCATGGCAAAACAGTCGCAGAGAAATATGAATATATAAAGTTCTTACATGGAGAGATACATACTTTTTGCATCCGGTTACAGAAAAATGTAATTGATAAAGATGATATAGAAAAACTGAACCGGCTTATTTCCTCTGCCAGGAACAATATGTATGCTGCAAAGAGTATAAAAGATGCTTTACCGGATATCAGCCAATTGTCCAATTCGTCAAATGATATTAAATACGGGTTTTTTGAGCAGCAAAAAACAGCGGCCGATGAATTTTGCAGCAAGGCCTTTCATATTATTACAGAAGATCCGTCATTGCACTTTGGCGAACTTACAGCACTATATAATGCTGTAACCGGTAGTTATACCTCTTCACTCCGGCAGTTATATAAGGAAACTATAACCGGACATGTAAGTGAGTCAGAAATTACCACACTGCTGAATTTCAATCGTGAAATTATTACAGCTTTCAAATCATTTGTATTTGGGATAAAAGATTGCCTCTTCGATAAAGAGTCATCCCGGTATTTTGATGAACTGCCGGGGTTTATCCGCTGATTTTGACCAAAGTCATTTATGTCGCTAATGGCCGTCATTGCACCCGGCGAAGCACTATGGATAGCTTCGTAAGGTAAACAAGTTTGCTCTTATAGGGCTATATCAAATTGTTTATCTCATGAAAAAGATAGTAGCTGCATTTGACGGCCTTCGCTATGCTGACAATACTACGGCCTGCGCCATTGAACTGGCTAAAAAAACAAATACACACCTGGTAGGGAGTTTCCCTGATGATATTACTTATACCAGTTACCTGATACACGAATTGGTAGTAAGAAAAGGAGTAACAGCAGAACAACTAAAGAAGTTTGAGGCAAAAGATACGGCTGCCCGGAAATCAGCTGCCGAAAAATTTGAAAGGGCCTGTAAAGCTGCCCGTGTGCCTTTTACCCTTCATACCGATAAGAAAATTGCCATTCAGGGATTAAAACATGAAAGTATTTATGCGGATATGCTCGTTATTGGCATGAAAGAAACTTTTTCAAATTATCCGGAAAAGCCGCCGACCCGTTTTATCAGGGATTTGCTGAGTGATACGCAATGTCCTGTTTTACTGGTACCCGAAAAGTATAGGGGTATCGAAAAAGTGGTCCTGCTATACGATGGTGAGCCATCTTCAGTTTATGCGATAAAAATGTTCAGCTATCTGATGCCGGAATTGCTGGAACTCCCTGCAGAAGTGATTTCAGTTAATCCGGTTAATAAATCGCTTCACCTGCCCGAAAACAGGCTGATGAAAGAATTTATGAAGCGGCATTATCCCAAGGCTGTCTTTACAGTATTAAAAGGTATGGCGGAAGATGTTATTGTAAAAAGATTAAAAGAGCAAAAGGATAGCACATTAGTTGTATTAGGCGCCTATCGCAGGGGGGCCGTCAGCCGCTGGTTCCGGGAGAGCATGGCCGATGTATTAATGAAGGAGCTGAGGTTGCCATTATTTATCGCACATAATAAATAACCGACGGCAAATTTATTTCTATGTCACCTAATAAATTGGAAGAACTGTTATCGGCTGAAGGTGAGCAATTGCAAAAACTGAATGAAATTGTTCATAAAGCAATAGAAGAAGAAAAACTGTTATCTCAAAAGTTACTGGAGTTTGAAGACAGGAATCCGCCGCTAACCAGCCGTATTGCAGATAAGGTTGCCGGGTTTGGGGGTAGCTGGAAGTTTATTTTGTCCTTTGCCTTCTTTATGCTGGTTTGGATGGTGCTGAACCTTTATTTTTTAACCCGCCCTTTTGATCCGTTTCCCTTCATCCTGTTAAATCTGATTTTATCTACACTTGCAGCCGTGCAGGCGCCAATTATCATGATGAGCCAGAACCGAAAAGAGGAAAAGGACAGGCAACGGGCTATTAATGATTACCTGGTGAACCTTAAATCCGAGATAGAAGTAAGGAATTTACACCGTAAGTTTGACCTGCTGATGACAGAGCAAATGAAAACACTTTTTGAGATCCAGCAGGCCCAGATGGACCTTATGGAAGAAATAAAGACAACCATCAAGCAAAAAAATGCTGACAATAAATAATAGTTTAGTTTAAAGCCTGTTTTGGATTCCATTACACATATTGCATTGGGCGCCTGTATGGGAGATGCCTTTGCCGGAAAGCAACTGGGTAAAAGGGCTATGTTCCTGGGGGCGGTGGCCCAAAGCCTTCCTGATATTGATTTTATTGCTGCTGCGTGGACATCCACTTCGGAGAACCTGCTGGCACATCGGGGGTTTACCCATTCTATCTTATTTGTTTTGCTTATTACACCATTGCTGGCCTTGCTGGCAGAACGTTGGCACCGTCCACATGATATCAGCTTGTTCAAATGGATGCGTTTTTTCGGCATCCAGGCCTTTATCCACTTGTTGATCGATGGTATGAATGTATATGGGGTTGGCTGGTTTGAGCCATTTAGCCATGTGAGGGTTTCCTATAACTGGATATTTGTTGCTGATCCTTTTTATTCTGTCTGGCTGGGTATCGCCTTTGTAGCTTTACTTATACTTAAACGCCATCATCCGGCAAGATCATGGTGGGTAAGATTTGGTGTTGGACTCAGCAGTGTCTACCTGTTGTATTGTGGTTTAAATAAAATTAAGATTGATCATGATGTAAGACAGATTTTTAGCCAACAAGAGATTCCCTATAAAAGTTATTTTACTACTCCGACCCCGCTGAATAACTGGCTTTGGTATGTAGTGGCATCCACAGATTCGGGTCATTATATCGGGTATCGTTCTATGTTTGATTCTAAAAAAGAAATCGACTTTACTTTCATATCCCGTAATGAATATCTTCTCGGCCCTGTACAAGATCATGAAGACCTTCAGAAGCTCAAGCGATTTTCAAAAGGTTATTATGCTATCAGCAAGTCGAATGATACTTTGCTCTTTAATGACCTTCGTTTTGGGCAAATGGTAGGATGGAGAGACAGCCATGCTCCTTTTGTTTTTTACTATTATTTGCAACATCCTTCAGAAAACAAGCTTGTAGTTCAGCGAGGACGGTTTGCCGGCTGGGATAACGATGCTGTTACTTCCCTTTTAAGGAGAATAAGAGGTAATTAATCCTGGTTTATTCCTGTTTGAAATAAAAAGTAAAGAGATTGAGTACATTATTGATGAAACTATAGCAGAATTTTTGCCATATCCTTCTAAAGATATTGGTGGAAGCGAAGTAATTCTCTTTGGTGATTTTTTTGCAATGATGTTCAATGATTTCACTTAATTCGTTTTCTACATAGGCTGCAAAGGATTGATTTTCCACATCCATATTTAACTCCAGGCTGGCATAGGCACTGATATTGTTTACGTTGTAAGATCCGATGGTGACTTTCTTACTGTCGTAAACAGCCAGTTTTGCATGTAAGACTGTTTCCTGGTATTCATAAATTTCAATATTGTTTCTCAGCAACCAGTCGTAAAGGTATCTTTCAGCATGTTTAGCCATACTGATATCTGATTGCCCGGCCAGTATCACTTTTACATTAACACCTCTTTTAACTGCCTGGCTTATTTTTCTTCGGAAAAGCCGACCGGGCAAAAAATAACTGCACATAATCGTAATATTTGTTTTTGCCCTGCTGAAAATATCATAGTAGGTCTTCCATATCTGGTTTTTTCTTTTTACCCAGTCATTTCGTCTTACCCTCACCATTATTTGTTCATCATCAGGTATATTTTCCAAAAAGTCATCAATGTGCCTGGTATCGATAAAAGGTAAGTTTTTGTCACCCCAAATATCCCTGCATACCTGGTGCAATACATAAGAGGCTTCCCCTTCGCAGTATAAAGCTGTATCCAGCCAGGCAGGTTTGCCGGGCATATCATTATACCGGTTGCAGATATTTATGCCTCCGATAAGCGAATACAGTCCGTCAACTACCACTACTTTGTGATGTAGCCTTCTTCCAAAATAAAAATGCCTGCTTTTGAAAAGTGGTTCAAACCATTTAACAACAACACCTGCATGTTCCAGGTCAGCTACCATTTTCTTCGACATGCCCTGGGATGCATAACCATCTATCTGAAGAAAGACGTTTACATTTCTGCCGGCGGCTTTTATCAATGCATTGGTGATTTGCCAGCCGGTTTCATCATTTTCGTAAATATAGAATTGAAGATGAATGCATTGAGTGGCATTGTCAATCATTTCTGTGAGCAGGGAAAAATAATCAGTTCCCCCGTATACAAAATTAACTCTGTTACGGATTGTGTAAGCCGCTGAACTGTCTGGCTTGCCGATTGACATATTGCAGTTGAAAAATACAACGAAATCCGGATTCATTGATTGATAGCACTCATGATCTGCCCTGATGGCCCTCATCAGATAAACGGGCTGCAGCATAATAGATTTGAGACCTATGAGAACAATGTTATTTGTAATGCTCTGTATTATAGGCCTGACGGCAACCGTTTCAGGTATTTTAATGGTCAGCGATCCGGGCGGGTCAATTTTGCAATTACCTCCTGAACTTCTGGAAGGAACACCGTTTAAAAACTACCTGGTCCCGGGTTTGTTATTGACTGCCGTGGTAGGGGGAGTTTTTTTGGCAGCTGTATTCCTGAACCTTATGCGACATAAAAGAAGATACGTTTTTGCTATGGCTGCAGGAACAGTAATTACTATTTGGGTAATTATTCAAGTCATTCTTATTGAGGTAATTCATTGGTTGCATTTCCTTTACCTGGGTATGGGTATCCTGATAATTCTACTTTCTTACCAATTAAGGGGAAAATGGGCAGTTTAGAAGTTACCTTTTAGTACAATTAGCTGCCAAATCACGGTTTCTACTGACGCCGGTCATTCTTTCCGGTATCTTTTTCAAAATAGCTTTGGAAAAGGAGGTTTAAGATGGTTGATTTTTCTGTTATAACAGGGCTGAAAATTATAGAGTGGGGTGGCGCAATTGTAGTTGTTGCAGCGCTTTTTCTGTATGGAAAAAGTCTGATCAGATGGCTTCTGCTTAAATGTTATTCTTTTTTTATTGGAAGTAAGGATCATGCCGCACCTGTTTAAGAAATATCCATTTTAAATCCCTTCCGATTTTTATTTCAAGGTTATTAAACTAGGTATGTAGAAAGGGATCAATTGCTGAAATTTTCAGGACAATTAATAAAGAATAAAATGAACCAGACAGATGACAAAAAGGATTTGTTGCTGGAGGCGAAAACCATTGCAAGTTTTAAAAACCATGTCAGCATCTACATAGTTATAATAGGAATATTATGGATCGCCTGGTATTTTTCAGGGGGTATGGAAATACATCCCTGGCCGGTATATCCAACAATTGCCTGGGGATTGGGGCTTTTTTTCCATTACCTGTCAGCTTATGGAATTTACAGGCGCACAGAAAAGAGACACGAAGAAGAATTGAAATAAATTATATGAATCTTTTTGAGGGTTATATTGAAAATGACAAACCGGTGGTTGTTGATTTTTATGCTGTTTGGAATCAATCCTCACAGTTAATGGATCCGGTTTTACAAGAATTAAAAGATCAGCTTGGAGAGAGGGCAGGAATTGTAAAAATCGATATTGAAAAAGAAGCGCAGCTTGCAAAAAAGCATAATATCTGGTCGGTGCCAACTATTGCAATTTTTAAAAAAGGCCAGGAAGTTTGGCGGAAAACTGGGATTGTGCCGGCGCATGAGATTTTGCATCACCTTAAAGTTCATTTCAGCTGAATTAACAGGATAAAACCTTCAATTTGAATTGACAAGGTGAATAGTTGCAATTTCTGTATTGTAACACATATTTAACTGTAACGGTATCTTTCTGATGAACCTCATATTGACTGCTGATGCTGATTATAACTACTGGCATCTTTACAGATGTACTTTCAAATGAACTATTATTCACCTTAAAACTTTTTTTATGAAAAGGATAAGGTCGCCAGAAAAGAAAACGGGAATTTGGATAGATCAGGAAAAGGCTTTTCTTGTTCGCATAGAAGGCGAGGGGCCGCCTGTATTAGAAAAAATAAAATCTGAAGTAGAATCAAGGATTCGTATACCGGGGGAAGGAAAAGTATCTGCCCGGTTTGGTCAGTCTTTTATAGACGACCAGGAGAAAAAACAGCACAGACAGCATAACCAGCGGGAAAAATTCTTCAAACAGGTTGCAAAACTGGTTAAAGGGGATGATTTTATCTACCTCATGGGGCCGGGACCGGCAAAGGAAGGCTTGAATAATGAGATTGAAAACGATTCAACCTTCAAAGCTAAAGTAATATTAATAGAACCTGCCGACCGGATGACCCAGCAACAGCTGATTGCAAAAGTCGAAACTTTCTTTACCGACAAGTTATTCTATATGTTGAAAAGAAAGTTGAAAAAGGAGATGCTGGCGCATGCCTGATATTAATAGTGAAAAAGCGGTCATTCGGCCGCTTTTTTTGTGCCCGGGACTGGAATCCCTGCCTGCGTGAAGCAGTCGGGCAGGGAACCAGCAAATTCTTATAGTCGTAGAAAATTTAAAAGCCTCATTTATAATGAAGCTTTTAAATTAAGTGCCCGGGACTGGAATCGAACCAGCACATTCTTGCGAACGGCAGATTTTGAGTCTGCTGCGTCTACCAATTCCGCCACCCGGGCTTTTTCGGGTTCAGCATTAGGGGTGCAATATTAAGGCATTCCTGCTAATTGCCTGCTGATGCGGTCTAAATATTTTTTCTTGTAATAATAGTCCTTAACCAACAGCAGATCTTGCTGATTGGTAATACCTTCCTGATAGTTTTCGATGATGTCTTTTACCGGTTCATAAATTTCTAATTCTAATTCATTTAACCGGCTTTGCAGCCTGTGGGTTGAAGCATGTTCAATGTCCATTAATTGTTCATTTATCTCCATTACTTCCATCAAAAAAAGGGGGGGTAATTCATATTTTTCTTCTTCCTGAAGCATCTCTTTTAACTGAAGTACATATTTAATAGTTTCATCAGGATCCAGAAATGTTTTCCATGCTTTATTGAGTAAGGCAGATTTTTCCAGTGCATCCTTTTGTATATCCTCTGCGGCGTTTACAAAATAATCAGGATGATATTTTTTACTTAACCTGAAAAATGTACTGCTAAGGGCAGATTTGTCCACTTTTAACTGAACTGGGATTTCAAAAAGTTCAAAATAGTTCATGGTTACAAGTCCTTCTCAATGTTTATCTTAACAATTAATTTTATGTTTAGGTTACAAAAACACCCTGAAAATTTACAAATCTAAGGAATAAGCATGGAGGCGATCAAGAACTTACCGGATTCGGAACTGCTCAGCAATCTCCGCCGGGGAAAAAGCATGGATGACAGTATAAAAGCCATTTACAGAAGCCACTTTGACAGTCTAAGCAGGTTTATTCTTAATAATAGCGGAAACCAGCAGGATGCCGAAGATATCTTCCAGGAAGTGCTGGTAAATTTTATTGACCTGGTACAAAAGGACAAGTTCAGGGGAGAATCTTCGGTTAAAACGTTTTTATTCTCTCTTAACAGGTACACCTGGCTGAATGAGTTAAAAAGAAGGGGAAGGGCACTGGCAAGAGAAGAAAAGTATGAAAAAGGACAGGAAAGGACTGAATTGGATACCAGCCACTTTATTACCGACAGGGAATCCCGGCAGGCGGTGGTAAAGCTGGTGGATGAATTGGGCGAAATGTGTAAAAAAATATTGTTGCTCTTTTATTATGAAAACCTGTCCATGCGGGAAATAATGGCGGCCACTAATTATGAAAATGAACAGGTGGTGAGGAACAAAAAATATAAATGCCTTAAACAACTGGAACAAATGATAAACGATAATCCATCTTTAAAACAAGCATTGAAAAACCTTTTACATGGATAATTCTTTACAAAATATGCCTGAAAAACTGGTCGACTACCTGGATGGGAAATTAGAGGGGGCTGAGAAAAGTGAACTGGAGCAACAACTGGCAAATGACAAAAGTTTACAGGAACAATGGGAAAACCTTATTGCCACCCGGGAGGCCCTTCAACAAGCCGGCCTGAAACATAAGGTAGCAGTTCTGCATAATCAAATGATGGAGGAAAGAAAAGTGCCTGTCAGGCAAATTTCTTCAACCCGCCGCATATTGCGTTATAGTATTGCTATAGCTGCCAGCCTGGTTTTATTGGTAGCAGGCTACGCCGGGTATCAATTTTATACACTTTCGTCAGAAAAGGTTTATGCTGCCAATTTTCAGCCC
The DNA here is from genome assembly GCA_036275415.1 of Chitinophagaceae bacterium. Classification (GTDB taxonomy): domain Bacteria; phylum Bacteroidota; class Bacteroidia; order Chitinophagales; family Chitinophagaceae; genus JJ008. The sequence continues at coordinate 9,251 of DASUDW010000364.1, forward strand.
TATGAACTGAATACGTTGCGGGATGGTGCCGCTGCTGAAAATGAAATTGAAGCTTTATACAGGCAAAAGAAGTATAAAGAGGTTGTTGCATTAAGCTATACAAGACCCTATGCCATTAAAGAGAATTTTATAAGGGGCCTTTCTTATGCAGAAACCGCTGATAATTCCGGTGCCATTAGTTGTTTTTTAAAGGTGATCAATGATAATAAAGCTGCCGGGTCTTCGGTTTTTAAAGATGAATCAGAATATTATCTCGCTTTATCCTATATCAGGAACAAGGATTACGATTTTGCCCTTGATATATTAAAAAGTATCTCTTCCAATCCGGAGCATCTTTATAATAAAAAAGTTAATCAAAAACTGATCCGCCAGGTAAAGATGCTGAAGTGGCGTTAAAGAAAAATGTTTTTATCCTGCACTGATGCAGGAGGGTTTAATGGTTAATGGTCACTCCCTGGCAACAGGGAGTTTTTTTTAGGTTACATTTTCAATGCTTGTGGTTACTAAAGAGAGTAATCGAAATAATTCCTTTAAAATCTCATTTTATGAAAAATGTTTTTTTGCTGATGGCAAGTGCAATATCCATTGTGTTTTACGCTTGTCAAAAAGATGTATCCGGCGATAATAACCTGGACAAGCCGCATGAACTAAAAATATTTCTGACAGACCATCAAACTCCGGTATTTGACAGTGTATTTATTGATATACGCCAATTACAGGTTAAGCTGGAAGATGATACCCTTTCAAATGGCGGTTGGGTCAATCTAAGTATCCGTCCGGGTATTTATAATATTCTCCGCTTCAGAAATGGCCTGGATACGCTTTTTGCAACCGGAAGCCTACCCAATGCCAGAATCAGAAAAGTGAAGTTGATTTTAGGCACTCAAAACAGTGCTATGAATAATGGCCAGTCATACGTATTAAGGGTGAAGGATGAAGACAGGGAAGTAATTGCAGAGATCGACAGGTCAAGTTATGAAATAACAGCCTCTGGCCAGGTGCAATTTTGGCTCGATTTTGATGCAGGTAATTCAATCCAGGTAGATAACAGCGGTTCGGGTAATAATAATGGATACCGGCTTCGTTCTCAAATCAGAATTTACTGTCGGGAGAATACCGGGGAAATTGAAGGGGTTGTATTGCCGGCAGAAGCTGATCCGATTGTAAAAGCCGTTATTGGCACAGATACGGCCACTGCCATTCCAGAACATGAGGATGGTGAGTTTAAAATCACCGGGCTTTCAGCCGGAGCTTATCAGGTAATTATTGATGGTAACAATGGTTATCGGGATACAGTTATTAATAACGTCATTGTCAGAAACAGGGAGGATACCCATTTGCCGGGGATCAGATTGAGGAGATAATGCAGTAATATATTACCTGTGAAATACTAAGCCTTTCTGGATGCAGAAAGGCTTTTATTCTTAACCGCTTTATATATGAATGCCCCTGCAATGAGAACAATAGCGATCCACCACCAGTTATTGTTTTTATGAAAAGGTTCATAATTGCCGATCAAAATCAGGTGTGACCAATAGGAAGGAGTTTTATACCTGGGTTCAATTTCTTTATTGGCCAGAAGGTCGAGCTTAGCCTGTTGCAATGCCATATCCCTGCTGAGGCCTTTTTCCAGATAATAATGTACCTGGCCGGTAAGGAAAGCAGTTGTTTTGTCCGATGCCTTCCATAGTGAAGTAATGATATTGGGGCAACCTGCATAGGCAAATGCCCGTGATAAACTCATTAATCCTTCACCCTTTATGAGTTTGCCGGTTCCTGTTTCACAGGCACTCAGAATTACCAGTTGGGTCGAATCCAGGGTCAGGTTGTAAATTTCCCGGGAGAATAGCTTGTTGTCTTTTTCTGATGGATTAAAAAGTATGAATGAACGGGATGGATCTTCATTATTGATACTTGCATGAGTAGCCAGGTGTATGATGCCAAAATGATTGGCTTTTGAAACAAAGCTGTCTTTCTTTGCTGATGTAGAAGTAAATGCCAGCCCTTTTATATTGGACAACTCATTTTGTGATGAAGGTAGTTGGGAGTATACTGTCCCTGTTTCGTCTGTATAGGCCTCATTGGTGAATGGCGCAAAACCCAGTGTTCCCCGGGCATAGGAGGTGTTTTTTCTTTGATCAAATAATGTGGCTGAATATTGATAGGTAACCGAAAATTGTTCGGTCAGGTACCTCTTTTCTTCATTCTGCAACGCCTCAAAAGGAAGGTAATTCAGTTCATCGTCGGGTATTATGATAAGTCTTTTAATATTATTTAGTCCGTGTTTCAAAGGTCTTATCAGTACCCGGTAAAGGTTCATGGCATAAATAGTTCCATCATAATTCTTTTCCTGGTCAACATTATGCAATGAGTTTTGAAATGATTCAATTTCGTTGTAAAAAACATTGTTAAGGGATGTTCTGAAATAGTTGAATTTAGTTCCGGTGATCAGAAAAGAGAGCAGGCCTTCTTCAGAAAGGTGATAAGAAATCAATGCTGTGGTATTATCAAGTTTCTTTTGAATCTGGTTAATTGCCGGGATAATATCAGCTGATT
>DASUDW010000365.1:0-2728 GCA_036275415.1 Chitinophagaceae bacterium
ATAACCGCCGCTATACAACAACCCTTTGCGCCCAAGGAAGGTATCAGCAGTACATTCAATATAACGTTTACTACCAGGGAGGCCAGTACAATCACACAAAATGAAACAATATTTCCCATAGCCGTCATTACTGTCCCGTACACTTGTACCAGCGAGTACCCGATCAATGCTGGCAGGCACCATTGCAATACAGTTGAAACATAAGGATCAGCAGAGTGATATAATACGGCCTGTACAAAATCTGCCAGGAAAAAAACAGCCACTGAAACAACCATGGAAAATACCAGCAACAGGTGGCGGGTGTTGTTTACTACTGCTCCGGTTACCGATCCGATATTTTGATGACGGGCCACAAAGGGCAATAAAAAAGATGCCGTCAGGTACCCGATCATATTGCCGGCATCGAGCAGCCGGTACGCAGCTGCATATATTCCTGCCTGCCGGGCACCATCGGGGTGTATTCTTTCCAGTAAAAAACCATCCATCCGGTAATGGGCCGACATTAATAATACAATCAACGCAAAGGGTAATACCTGCCGGATTATTGACCGGTTAATAACCGGGTGGGAGGTGGTAAACAATCCTGCTTTCTTACATACAAGAACTGCTGCGGTCAGCACGGCTGCAGCGCTGCACAACACCTGTATCCATAAAAAACTGTAAATGGTCATGCTGCCGGTAAGGGCAGGCCACAAAAAAAATCCGCCACCTATTATTATCATCAGCCCTTTATCCAATATTGACAACCATGCATCGGTACGGAACCATTGTTGGGCAGTTATGATTCCCCGCAGGAATACAAATAAAGAAGTAAGCGACTGAATAATAATAACAGCAAGCAGTATTTCCCAATGATCAACACCTGTAAGCCATGCTGCCAGCATTACAGCAGCAGCATACAAGAGAACAAACAGCAGTTTTATATAAATGAATTTTCCGGCAGCAGTAGTTAATCCCTCCGATTGTGCCGCCAGCTGGCGATTAAAAAAACCGGTAAATCCCCAGTCGAGTAAAAAGCTGAAAACAATGGAAAAATTCAGCAGGGAAAAATAGGTGCCGTAAACAGTGAGACCAACCACATTCTGCACCTGCCTGTCTATCCCGAATATCCAAACCGGTTTGATGAGGATATTCAGCAGCAGCAGTAAGGTCAGCGAAGAATAAAAATGGCGGGATTCTTTCATAAGCAAACTGAAATCAGATCACTTTCACATTACGGTTAAAACTTTCTTCCAGCGAAATGAAAGTTTCGGTGCGTTCGATGCCCTTGATTTTTTGCAACTGATCGTGTAACACAGCCCGCAGTTGGGTAATATCCTTGCAAACGATTTCGGCAAACATGCTGTAGTTTCCTGTAGTGTAATTCAGTCGTACGATTTCGGGAACCTTCTGCAACTCTTTGGCCACTGAATCATAGAGTGAACTTTCCTTCAGGTAAATGCCGATAAAAGCAATGACATCATAACCCAGTTGCTTCAGATCTGCCTTTAACCTTGTACCTTTAACCACGCCGGCTTCCTGCAATTTTTTAATGCGGACATGGATGGTGCCACCGGAAACAAAGAGTTTTTTACCCAGGTCTGCATAAGAAATCTCTGCATTCTCCATCATGTGGTGAATGATCTGGAGATCCAGTTTGTCCAAATTCAATTTTGCACCCATTTTGCTTATAGATTTTAAATATTATTCACAATATTAATAATAATATTGAATAATTTCTATACTTTTAAAATTTTTATTGAATAATTTGGAACGAAAAGGCATTGCGGCCTATATTTGTCTCATCAAGTTCTTACTTAACATTGTGGGGTGATGAAATGGCGTAAGCCCGGCAGACATGCCCTCTTGTCTCGGGGGTGGAGATCACAGAATAAACACTGCATAACGCCGATCCCGTGACGACGGGACCGACTGGGGTTGACCACCAGTTGTTTGAGAGTAGCTCTCTCTTCTAATTTGTGCAGCGGCTAACTGCTCCGTGGAGGTTCGAACCCTCCCCCTACAGCCTTAAATGCCTTCCTGATTTTCAGGGAGGCATTTTTATTTTGAAATGGCTCAGACCGGTTGCGACCCTCGTATCCGGAAGGGTCAAACATAGACCGGTTGTTTTACTATTGCTTCTCAACAAGGAAAAGCCGAATTTTAGCATATGAAAAAACCAATCCTGCTTATAACAGCTGCCTTCCTCAGTTTTAGTTCGATTGCTCAAAAAGATAAAGTGTATACCTCCCTGGAGGAAGCACTGCAGCAGCCGGATGAGGTTTATATGCTTTCCCTGTCCAACCATAAACTTACTACCTTGCCGGCCGATGTGCTGAAATTGCCCAACCTGACCACCCTCGATCTTTCTTTTAATAAACTTTCCTCCCTGCCTTCCTCTGTCAGCCAGTTGAAAAACCTGACTGAACTAAACCTGGGCAGCAATAAACTGACTGCAGTTCCGGCAGCTATTTGCACTATCAACTCACTTAAAGAACTGGACCTGAGCGACAATAACCTCTCCTCCCTTCCGCAGGCCATAAGCAGCCTTAGCCAGTTGAATATCCTTTACCTCACCAATAATAAATTCAAGGCCTTCCCGGATATTATAAGCCGGTTATCTTCTTTAAAAGAACTGTATTTATACGGCAACCAGCTTACCTCCTTGCCGGAAAGTATTGGCCGCCTTACAGCACTGACTGAACTCGGCCTGGGTGGCAACCTGCTTTTTGCATTACCCGAAAGTTTT
>DASUDW010000366.1:0-3131 GCA_036275415.1 Chitinophagaceae bacterium
GGTGCAAACAAATCTGGGAAGAAAGGATGGCTTTGCGGTAATCAATACCGAATTTCACATACATCGCATAGCTCTGCCAGAAGGCAGTGATCTTGGACTCGTGGTGCTTTCCTCCGTAATCCTTCCAGTCCAGGTTGTCCATGAGATATTGCTTGGCAACGTCTTTGTTGTAATTGGTATAATTCAGGATATAAAGTGTTTTTATACCATAAATAAACCGGTAATAAGACTCTTTCAGCAAACCGATCACAGGTACTTTTCTTATTCGTGTGTTGCCGTATTTGCCAACAATATGCCGGTACATTTTCATATCCTTGTACACATGGTAGCCCCAGTGCAACGGTAATATACCTTCTGAGGAGAGGTTACCGCCGGAAATGATGTACTTTATCTTGTGCTTTACAGCTACTTCGTATATACAGGCAGGTATGGCCACATCAGTTGGCATTTCAAGGTCCACACTGGATGCTTTTAAGTAGGCCAGTTGAATATCCCTGAATTCTTCCCAGTCCAGTACATAACTCATATAATCAAAACCCAGGTTCCTCGCCAGTGTCTTGATATTATTCACGGCGATTTCTGTATCCCATCCGTTGTCCATATGGATCAGCAGTGTACGGAGTCCCTGTTGCTTGCATAAGTAGGCAGCATAACAACTGTCTACCCCGCCGCTGATGCCCAGTATACAATCATATTTCTTTCCCTCGCCCTTGCTCTTGACGGCAGCCAGGTAATGGTTCCACTCCTTTTCAGACTCTCCTTTGATATACTTGCGGCTTTCCAGTCTTTCTATAAAACCGGTGCAATGGTTACAAACTCCCTGCTCATCAAAAACAATATCCGGATCCGTGGTATCCATGATACACCGGGTACACATTTGATAAGTCCGGTTATTGCCTAAACTTCTTTCTGAATTCATTTCTGTCAATTTTTGGGTAATTGATTAATACCCCCCTCATTTTATTGAAATAAACAAAAACACTGCCGGCAGAAAAACTGTTGACAGAACTTTGGTTCCACAACTTTTCCATATCATGGATATCACCGGCACCCCCCAGCGCCACAACAGGAATGCTGATCTCCTTTGATAAAGTTTCATACAAACGGTGGTCATAACCGTTCATCATGCCGTCATTGTCCACACTCTGAATAATGATCTCTCCCGCCCCGCAATCCTGCACCTGCCTGATAAAATCGATATAAGGTACCGGCAAGGCCTTTTGCTGGCGATGAGAATACACCTGGTACTTGCCAAATAAATTTTTACGGATATCCACACACACGGTAATGGTGGAGGAGCCAAAATAATCAGATGCCTCCTTTACAAAATCAATGCGGTCAAGGGCGGCTGAATTGATGATGGCCTTCTCCGCACCGTTCTTCAGCAGGGAACTGATCTTCTCTAATGAATCCACCCCGCCGCCAACGGAAAAAGGCATATTGGCCTCTTCTCCTACTTCTTTTACCAGTTGCAGGTCGATGAAGCTTCCTTTTTTCGAAGCCTCAATATCCAGTATGATGATCTCATCAGCATAAGAATCATTGAATATCCGCACCGCATTGATCGGGTCTCCGATATAAGTATAGTTCCTGAACCGGACCGATTTTACCAAACCGCCGTTCTTGTACAATAGCACGGGAATGATGCGGGGGCTGAACATCAGGTAAGGTTTAAAAAATTACGGAGCATTTTTTCGCCGGCAGTATGGCTTTTCTCCGGGTGAAACTGTACCCCAAAAATATTTGCCTTTTCAATGGAGGATACAAAGAGGTATTCATAAGGTGTCTTTGTCAATGCATCCTCAGCAATATTGGTAGTGATATGATATGAATGAACAAAGTAAAACTCATCGGCTGTTGTAATGCCCTGCAACAAGGGAGAAGCCGGCTTTTCATGGGTCAGGGTATTCCATCCCATATGGGGCACTTTGTACAGATCCGTATTGGTGATACGGAATCGTTCCACCCGGGCATCAAACCAGCCAAGGCCGCGGGCATCTCCTTCCTCACTGAAGGAGGCCATCAGTTGCATGCCGAGGCAAATACCCAGTACCGGTGTCTTTTTTACCAGTACCGCTTCATGCAGCACCTCAATAAGGCCTGTTTGCTCCAGGTTTTGCATGGCTTTTCCAAAATGGCCAACACCCGGTAATATCAGTTTGGCGGCCCTCCGTATCTCTTCAGGTGAATGAGAAATGGTACACTGATAACCCAGCCTCTCTGCAACTTTTCGGATGGAGAAAAGATTTCCCATCCCGTAATCCACTATCAGCACTTCCTTAGCCATGTATAATAATTGTACGAATGTTTATCGGGCCGTGAATGTACATCAGAAAAACTACTATCAATAAAGAAAGGTCGCTCCGGCCTCATTGCCCGGATTGATTTTCCGTGGACAGTATCGCTGCAATACGGGATGCAGACCTTCCGTCACCATAAGGATTGGGTGCTGCAGCCATTTTTTGATAAAAAGCGGTATCCTCTGCCAACAGGGTAAAGGAAGAAATGATTTTCCCGGACGATGTACCTACCAGCAGCGAACAACCATTCTCTATACCCTCGGGCCTTTCAGTGGTATCCCTCATTACTAAAATGGGCACATTCAGGCTCGGGCCCTCTTCCTGTATCCCGCCGGAATCGGTGAGCAGGATAAAAGACCGGCTCATCAGGTAGATCAGTTCATCATACGGCAACGGGTTGTCCAGTAACACATTGGCTAAACCGCTTAAATAATGGGAGACCTTGTCTTTTACATTGGGGTTCAGATGGACAGGGTAATAAAAGAGGTAGTTCGGGTAGGTTGCCGATAACTGCCGGATGGCAGCACAGATTTCTTCAAAACCCTTCCCGAAATTTTCCCGGCGGTGCCCGGTGATGAGAATTAGTTTTTCATACTTGTCCAGCACTTTATATTTCTCCCGATAAAAGGCCTCCCGTTGCTTTATCTTTTCCAGGCACAGCAGCAGGCTGTCAATAACCGTATTCCCTGTCATATATGCTTTTTCTGCCCCTTCTGCTTTAAGTACATCCAGGGCCTTGGAAGTGGGCGCAAAATGATAATCAGCAATTCGGCTGATGATCTGCCGGTTGATCTCCTCCGGAAAAGGAGAAAATTTATTATAGGTCCGCAG